>PLXR01000062.1:0-19687 GCA_003151495.1 Opitutaceae bacterium | reverse complement strand
AGGCCGTCCATCCGCGGCATCATCCAGTCGCACACGATGACGCGGGGCCTGTCCTTCTGCCATGTCTCCCACGCCTCCTCCCCGTCGCGGGCCTCGGTGACCTCATGGCCCAGGCGCTCGAGGGAGCGCTTCAGGATTGCGCGGGCGACATTGTCGTCTTCGACGGCGAGGACCTTCATGGGTGTCCTGGATTGTTAAGGGTGAATGCCATGTTATGCAACGACTACGGCGGCCCCGGGAAGCGCCTACGGGGCCCTCGGGGGAAGGCCGAGGCCGCGGCGCAGGTCCTCCGGGGTCCGGGCCGGGGTTCGGCAGGTGAATTCCTCGCAGACGTAGGCGGCCGGCGAGGCATCCCCCTCGCCCATCCGGGCGAGCCAGGGCGAGCGGGCCGAGAACCAGGCCCGGGCCCCGGGCGCGTCGAGGGCGATCAGGGTCCGGCGCGGGCCCAGCTGCCCGCGGACCACTGCCGCCATCGCCTCGAACTCCCCCGAGCCGGGGTCGCCCGTCACGATGACATGGCGGGGCGGCTCGAGCGCGTGCTCGAAGGCGCAGAGGAGCTGCGGGAGCGCGTGCGGCGCCTCCTCCCACCGGCCCCGCAGGGACGCTATCGCGCGGCGGCCCCTCTCGCGCAGGGCCTCGTCGCCCGTGAGGGACGCGAGGCGGAAGAGGTTCATCGCCGCAGTGGAGGTCGCCGCGGGCTCGGCGCCGTCGTAGTCCTCCTTCAGCCGGACGATGACGTCGCCGGCCCCGTCCGCCGAGTTGAAATACCCCCCCTTTTCCGGGTCCCAGAAGAGCCCGTCCATCGCCGCCTGGAGCCCCGAGGCGCGGTCCAGCCAGCCCGTGTCAAAGGTCGCGTCGTACAGGTCGAGCCAGGCCTGCACCTGGAAGGCGCAGTCCTCGGCAAACCCCGGGCCGGAGCCCGCCCCTTGCCGCCAGGAACGGAGCGGCAGCCCCCCGGGGAGGCTGAGCTCGCGCTCCAGAAACCCGGCGGCGCGCAGCGCCGCGGCCAGGTAGCCCTCGCGGCGGCCGGCGAGCGACTCGGCGGGCAGCGTGGAGGCCCTCGCCAGCGCGGAGATCATCAGCCCGTTCCAGCCCGCGACGACCTTGTCGTCGAGGTGCGGCCGGCGGCGCCGGGAGCGCGTTTCCCCCAGGCGCGCCAGGCAGGAGAGGAGGAGGTCGCTCGCGGCCTGGAGCCCGAGCCGGTAGGCCTTCGCCGACTCGGAGAGCGGGCGCGCCTGGGCAAGGATGTTCTTGCCCTGGAAATCCCCGTGGGGGTCCCTCTCGCGCGCGACGTTCCCCTCGGGCCTCACCCCGAAGTGCCCGCAGGCGAAGGGCGCGTCCGCCCCGAGTGCCGCCACGACTTCCCCCATGGTCCACACGTAGAAGGCGCCCTCCACCGGCTCGGAGGCCACCCCGGCCGGCGAATCCGCGTCCTCCGCGGAGTAGAACCCGCCGCCGGGCGCCGCCAGGTCCCTGAGCGCGTAGTCGAGGACGTCGCCCGCCAGCCACGCGTGCCGCTCGTCCCCGGTCGCCTGCCAGGCCTCGAGGGCGCTGCAGGCGATCTGCGCCTGGTCGTAGAGNNTCTTCTCGAAGTGCGGCACGAACCACTCGTCGTCCACCGAGTACCGGTGGAAGCCGCCGCCCACGTGGTCGTGGACGCCCCCCAAGGCCATCGCGCGCAGCGTCGAGGCCACCATGCCGGTCGCCTCCGTCCCCGCCTCGCTCGAGAGGCCCTGCAGGACCGCGCACCTCAGCAGGAACGAGAGGTTTGCCGGCCTCGGGAACTTGGGGGCTCCCCCGAACCCCCCGTGCCGGGGGTCGAAGCTCTCGGCGTAGTACTGGTAGGCCTTCTCGAACGCGGCGCCCGCCGCGGTGGCGAACGTGGAGACGGAGCCCGCGGCGGGCTCCGTCCGTTCCGCGGACCGCGCCCTCAGCGACTCGACGACGCGCTCGGATTCCGCGACGAGCCTCGCCCGGTCCTCCCTCCAGCCCCTGGCGATGGCGCGCAGGATCGTCGGGAACCCGGCCCTGCCGTGCCGGTCCTCCGGCGCGAAGTAGGTCCCCGCGTAGAAGGGCTTGAGCTCCGGGGTCAGCCAGACGGACAGCGGCCAGCCGCCCTGCCCGGTGAGGCCCTGGAGGTAGGACATGTAGACCCGGTCGATGTCCGGCCTCTCCTCGCGGTCGAGCTTGATGGAGACGAAGTGCTCGTTGAGGAGGGCGGCGATCGCCGGGTCCTCGAACGACTCGTGGGCCATGACGTGGCACCAGTGGCANNGGCACGTCGAGTAGCCGATCGACAGGAAGATGGGGCGGGCGCCGGATCGGGCCGCGTCGAAGGCCTCCTGGCCCCACGGGAACCAGTCCACGGGATTGTCCGCGTGCTGGAGGAGGTAGGGCGACGCGGCGCCCGCAAGCCGGTTCGGCATGGGCTTTAGTCCCCGAGCACCCAGGCGAAGATGAGGGGGGCCGCATTGGCGAGCTCGGGGAGCTGTTTCTGGGGTTTCGCGCTCATAGCCGTTCGGACCGAGGGTGCACGCGGGAAAATCCCGTTGCCACCCAAAACCGGAGAGGCGGCCGCGCGGGAACGGGCCGCTATCCCGCGGCTGCGTCCGGCTTCCCCTGGTGGCGCAACAGCCTCCAGGGGAAGAAGTAAACGGCGTACACGAACCCGTAGACCATGAGGTTCTCAAGCTTCAGGAAATGGGCGAATGCAAAGAAGAAGATGAGCCCGTGCATGCGCAGGACGTTCCTGTAGGGCTCCGTGAAACCGTCGCCGGGCTTCGCGGGCGCCCGGGCCCGGAATGCGTTCCGCTCGGCCACCGCAGCCACGATGACAAAGGGCCAGTAGTCGTGGAGCACGCGCAGGTAGACCGCCCTCACCGGGAAGCCCTTCGAGGAGCCGCCGAGCACGGGGAAGAACACGTTCAGGAAGACCGAGTGGACGTAGTGGAACATCCCGAAATGGACCGTGAAGAAGGCGAGCAGGAAGAGCCCCCCGAAGATCCTGATGCCCGCGAGCGCGGCGCGGGCGCCGAGGGGGACGCCCGGCCCGGGGGGCGAGAGGAAGTCCGTGACCGCGGGGCCGAAGATCCTCCAGACGATGATCGCGTAGCCCACCAGGAGGCTCGAGAGCCAGAGGCTCCACACGAGGTCGGTCGCCCTCCACCCGAAATGCCACGCGATGCCGAGCCCGGCCGCGAAGGCCGCCGCGTCGGGGAGGGCGGACAGCCAGCGCCGGGGTCCGGCCCCGGCGGGATCTTCCCCCGTTTCACCTGCGTCGTTCATGCGGCGGCGCAGGGACGCGCGTCCGATGGCCAATCCGTGCTACGGGGATTCGGCCTTTTTGCGATTGAAAAGCTTCTTGAAGTACCCGACGGCGGCGAGGACGGCGACGATCACGAACTTCTTCGCGGCGAGCAGGCCGACCCAGAGCAGCTTGAAGAGCCCCGCCTTGGCCGCGATGCCGCCGGCGACAAGCGCCGCGAGCCCGTAGGTGGCGACCTTGTCCGTCTTCGGGTCGAAATCGGCGTACCGGTGGCCCTCCTGGAAGTCGACCATCCTGAGCAGGGACGGCGTGGCGGCCTGGACCGCGGCGAGCTGCGGCATCGAGGCCACGACGTTGAGCACCAGGACCCCGCTGCGCCCGAGCATCCGGATGTTGTAGTTGAGCGTGTCGGGCGGGTGGCCCCCGAACCTCACCTGCTTCGCCCAGTAGAGCTTGTGGTTCACGGCGTCGTAGACGGGCGGCGCGGCCCAGCCCACGAGCTCGACCGCAGGGTAGCCCTTCTTCACACGCTCCTCGTTCGCCCCGGTGGTCGCCTTCTTCATCTTCTCGAGGAGGTCGCCGTAGTCTATCGACTGGGCGTCCTTGTCGTTGACGTAGCCGTCCTCGCTGTTCTGGAGGATGACGACCCACGAGCCGGACCGGAACGGGTCGAATCCCAGGGGGACGATCATCCCCAGGTATTTCGCGCCCTTGGGATTCCCCCAGATGTCCTCGAGGACCGTCGCCGTGTCCTTGGAATCGAGGTAGCTGAAGTCCTTCGGAACCGACACCGAGGCGATGGCGCCCTCGAGCACCACCTTCCCGCCCTTCGGCCTGAGCCCGTCCTTGAGCTTCTGCAGCCTGGCCATCTCGGCGACGGTGTCCTGCCCGGGCGGGCTCGCCGCGCCCAGCGGGACGGCGCAGAGGAGGGCTAGGGCGGCGAGGAGCAGGCGGTTCTTCATGGGGGTTGTGCGTTTGGGATGCCTAGGCGTAGAGGAGCGCGGCCGCCTTTCCTAGAAGCGGGCCGAACCAGAGGCTCGAGCTGCGGAAGACGACGATGAGCCCGACAAGGCGGACCACCGGCGAGCCAAGAACCTGCATGAGGCGCGTCGACGCGGCCTCCGGAAGGAGCAGGAGCGGAAGGCTGCTGCCGTCGAGCGGGGGGATCGGGATCAGGTTGAAGGCCAGCAGGAGCAGGTTGAGGGAGAAGACGATGCTGAGGGCGTGCGCCGCGAACTCGGACAGGCCGCCCGCCGTGGCCACGGCTATCTCGCTCGGGCTCAGGTGCGGGGACGGCGCGAACGCGCCCCACTCGAACCCCAGCCGGATCAGGCCCGCCGCAGCCAGCGCGAGGCAGAGGTTTGCGGCCGGGCCGGCCAGGGCCATCAGTCCCGCGCGGCGCGGGTACGTCCTCGCCCACTCACGGCTGTAGGGGGCGCTCGCCCAGCCCATGAGCCATCCGCCGAGGACCCAGCACGCCACCGGGACGACCACCATTCCGACCGGCTCGCGCCGGAGGTGGGGCCAGGGATTCAGCGAGACCTGTCCTCCGAGGAAGGCGGTCGGGTCGCCCAGCCTGAATGCGGCCCACGCGTGGGCGGCCTCGTGGCAGGTCGTTGAGTAGAGGAATGCGATGTACCACAGGATCCCATTGGAGACAGGGTCGTACATCGATGGGAGCCCCGTCTAGGGGGAGCCCTTTCCGGGGTGGCGGGAGTGCAGTGGGGGGGCCGTCAAGGGGTTAACCGATCCTGTTTCCTCGCATCGCATGCCGGGCAATTCGAATTCGAAAACCGCTTAAATCTAGGTAGTTGGGGGGATTGGAGGCTCGGGCCGCCCGCGGGGCCGCGCCCCGGGGCCCTCCGCCGGGGCCCAGCCGAGACGAGGGTGCGGCCAAAGGCAATCCCCGGCCGGGGAAATGCTGGCCGAAGCCGCGGAGCCTCAGGCGCGTCCCGCGCCGCCCAATCCGCGCCATTGACGAGCCCGGCAGGAGGTGTGTTTGATGGGGGGTTTCCATGCTCACGATCGCCGATGTCTCCAAGTCCTATGGCACCCGCACCCTTTTTGCGGACGTGTCGCTGTTCATCGCGCGCACGGACCGCTACGGGCTCGTGGGCCCGAACGGGGCGGGGAAGACCACCCTCTTCAACCTCATCCTAGGGGAGGAGGCGCCCGACGACGGCACGATCGAGTGGGAGCGGGGCGCCGACTTCGGCTTCCTTCCCCAGGAAAGCGCCCCGGTCGCCGATGAGACCATCATCCAGATCGCGACAAGCGGCAAGAAGCTGCTCCCCGAGACCGACGACGACTACGACATCGACTGGACGCTCGAGCCGCGCGCTAAGAAGATCCTGGCGGGGCTCGGGTTCCGCGAGGGCGACAGCGACAAGCAGGCCAAGACGTTCTCGGGAGGCTGGGTCATGAGGGCCCATCTAGCGCGCCTGCTCGTGGCCGAGCCCGCGCTCCTACTGCTCGACGAGCCGACGAACCACCTGGACCTGGAGGCCCTCCTCTGGTTCCAGGACTACCTCACACGCTACCCCGGCGGGCTGGTCGTCATCTCGCACGACCGGGCGTTCCTGAACGCGCTCTGCACGGGGATCCTCGAGATGCGCGGCGGAACCCTCAACCGCTACACCGGCAACTACGACGACTACATGGGCGAGAAGGAGGCCCGGAAGCTCCAGCAGGCCTCGGCGTTCAAGAACCAGCAGCGCGAGATCGCCCACCTCCAGAGGTTCGTGGACAGGTTCGGCGCGAAGGCCTCCATGGCCTCGCGCGCCAAGTCCAAGGAGAAGCAGATCGAGCGCCTCGAGGCCGTCGCGGTGGACGAGCCGGAGGACGACCTCAAGCGCATCCACTTCAAGTTCCCGAAGCCGCCGCGCTCGGGGCTCAAGGTCGTCGAGCTCGAGCACGTCCAGCAGGCCTACGGGGACCACGTCGTCTACCGCGACCTGAACTTCACGGCCGAGCGCGGGCAGAGGATCGTGCTCGTCGGCCCCAACGGGGCCGGCAAGTCCACGCTGCTCAAGATCCTGGCCGGGGTGATCCCCATCCAGGGCGGCTCGCTCGAGCTCGGGAGCAACGTCGTCCCGGGCTACTTCGCCCAGAACCGCCTCGACAACCTCCACGCCAGCGCGACGGTCTTCGAGAACGTCATGGAGCTGCGCACCAACGAGAACCAGCTCACCGAGCAGCAGGCCCGCGCCATCCTCGGCGCGTTCCTCTTCCGCAAGGACGACGTCCACAAGAAGGTGAGCGTCCTCTCCGGCGGCGAGAAGTCGCGCCTCGCGCTCGCCAGGATCCTCGTCAAGCCGCCGAACCTCCTGCTGATGGACGAGCCCACGACCCACCTGGACATCGCGTCGATCGACGCCCTCGTCAGCGCGCTGAAGACCTTCGACGGGACCTTCATCTTCATCAGCCACGACGTGTACTTCATCCGCGCGCTCGCGCAGAACGTGCTCCACGTGCACTCCGGGAGGCTCACCCCGTACGCGGGCGACTACGACTACTACCTGGAGAAGTCCCGCGCGAAGAACGAGCGCGCGGCGCTGACAGCCGGATTCACGGACGCGAGGCCCGAGCAGGACGCAAGGCCGGGCGACCCGAAGAAGGCGTCCCCGAGGGCGCCCGAGAGGCGCGCAAACCCGGCCGCGGTCAAGAAGCTCCGCGTCGAGGTCGGCCACCTCGAGGAGGAGGTCTCGAAGCTCGAGGCCAAGCAGAACGAGCTCGCGGCCTCGCTCGAGGCCCCGGAGACCTACACGGAGCCCGGGCGGGCGCAGCACCTCAACCGGGAGCTGAGCGCGGTGGTCGACCTCCTCGGGGCGGCGACGGCCGCGTGGGAGAAGGCGGCGGCCGAGTTGATCGAGCTCGAGAAATAGGGCGCGTTGTGCAGGATCAGCGATTCCCGTGAAGAAGGCCCAATTGCTCTCGTCGGCCCCCGTCCTGCTGGTACGCGATGTGGTGGTTGCCGCCAATCACTACCGCGACGCGCTTGGGTTCACCTATGACCGGTTCTGGGGACATCCCCCGAATTTCGTCATCCTCCACCGTGACGGCATGCGATTGATGCTGAGCCAGGCGCAGGACGGCACGGCCATCCTCCCCCACTGGAAAGCCAATTCCGGCATGTGGAACGTCTACTTCTGGACGGATGACGTCGACTCGTTGTTTGCGGAGTTTGACTCTCGTGGCGCCAAGATCGACTACGGTCTTGGCAACAAGCCGTATGATGTCCGCGAATTTGGCATTCAGGACCTTGATGGTTACGACATCGGTTTCGGTCAGCCGATTTCCAAGAATACATAGCCGACCACCGGATCCGACGTGTCCGTCTCTCACGCCCCCTGCCGGGGCAGGGGACGCGCCATCCGTCGCCGCGGATCGTCAGGACATTCAGACGATCTTGCAGGGGATCATCGCGTCCTCGTCGGAAAGGTAGACGGCGCACAGCCGGTGGTAGCCGTCGGCGATCTCGAGCCTCCCGTTTCCCGGGTCCCTAACGAGGAGGATCGGGGAAAGGCCCTCCCCTTTCCGAATCTTCTCCCGGTCGCGGTCGACGTGCGAGTTGCCGGCCCCCAGGAGCGGGAGGCGCGCGGCGCGGAAGATGTCCTTCGCCTTGAAGACGCGCACCTTCGTCCTGCGGAGCCTGGCCACGGTGTCGCGCACCCTGGCGTCCGGATAGATCAGGCCCAGGTAGGACGCCGCCGCGCCATAGTCGTGCCTCTCCACGTCGGAGAGCCAATGGATGCCCTTCTTTTTCCTGGTTCCCATGGTGCGAAGCCCGCTCACGGATTCCTGATCCGAACCCTTCCCGGCTGCGACCAGTCGTTGTGGCCGCCCTCTATCAGGGTGAATCTCGACGAAGGGACCGCGGCGGCAAGCGATTTCGCATGGCGGACGGGGATCACGGTGTCGTCCAGCGCCCCGTAAATTTCGACCGGTCCCCGATAGGAGCCGAGGGCGGCGGCGTTGTCCCAGTCGTCCCTGAGGAGGAAACTGACGAGGATCGCCGGGACGTGCTCCCTGGCGACAAGCGACAGACGGTCAAAGGCAACGACCAGCACGAGCTTGTCCGGCGGCTGGGCAAGCCCGGCGAGGGAGCACGCGGGGCCCGTCCCTATGGATTCGCCGGCCACGCAGACCGGCGTTCCCGGGTAGGTTTCCCTGAGGAGAAGGTAGGCCTCCCTCGCCGCCGCGTCGAACGCCTCCCTTGAGGGCTTTCCCGCGCGGCCCCCGTACCCGGGGTACTCCATGATGAAAACCGAGTCCTCCCCGGAGAAGCTCGGCAGCGCGTACGAGCGGCCTGAGGCCTGGCCTGCGTTCCCGTGGAGCATGAGCCACACGTTCCTTGGCCGCGCGACGACGCGCGAGTATCCGAGGACAGACCCCTCGTGGGTCCACGGTTCAAGCCCGCTCGCGTATGAGTTGTGCGTCGGGAGGAAGAGCAGGCTCCTTCCGATCGAGGAACATCCGGCCATGGCCACCACTAGAGCGGAAAGCGCTGCGATTGCAGCCTTGGACCGGGTCTTCATGCAACGTGCCGGCACCCTTGCCGGGTCGTGGGCGGGGCCGAGCCTAGGGACCCCGGTGACCCAGCACCCGGGCCGGCAGGAACAGGATGGCCGCCACGAGGGCGATCGCGGCGAGCATGGCCACGTGGAAGAAGCGGAAGGGGATGGAGAGCAGCCACAGGAACGGCCACACGATGACGAGGAGGAGCGCCAGCGGCCAGCATAGCGCCATCAGGATGGCCCAGAGGAGAAGTGCGATGAGGAGCCTCATGGTGGATTCGTGGTTTCCTGACCCTATAACACCGCGGGAGCCTCCCAGTTACAGGATTTCCGGCGCCCCCGGGGGGTATATGGCGGCCCCGGGGTCCCTCCCCGCGCCTTGTCCGCACGGGAGTCATTTCGGCGGGATCTCCATCGTTATGCTGTAGTCCCTGTAGCCGAGCGACCTCCAGAATGCGACAGCAGCGTGGTTCCCGGCGAGCACGTCGACCGTCAGCCGATGGGATCCCGGCCAGACGTCCCGCCGCAGGAGGGCGATCGCCGACCTCCCTACTCCCGTCCGCCGCCTGTCCCGCCTCACGAAGAGCTGGCGCAGGTGGACGAGGGTGTCCTCCGTCCTGAAGAGCGCATAGGCTACCGGGTCCGGGTCCAAGAACAGGACCGCCCGATATTCTCCCGCCAGCCAGCCCCGCATCCGCCCGGCAAGCTCCGGCACGGACATCGGGTTGCGGTGCCCCTCGTCGCGGATCAGCTGGTGGTTCCACTCCGCGAGCAGGTCGAGGTCGGCATCGCCCGCGAACCGCCAGGCGAGCGCGGCACCCGCGCCCGCGGGATGCCCCCCGCCCCCGCCCCGCTCAGGCGCGAACGGGGGATGCCGGCCCTTGGCAAAGCACCGGCTGATCGGGCTCCCGACGTAGCCGAGGTAGGGGGGTATGGGGAAGTAGCCCTCCGATCCGTACAGGGCGATCGCCGCAGCGTGCCGGTGCCCCGTCTCCAGCACGATGGAGCCGAAACCGCGGCGCCAGACCTCCCCCTCGAGGTGGCGCAGGATGGCCCGCGCCACCCCGCGCTTCCTGGAGGCCGGGCGGACAAACATGCGCTTGATCTCGGCGCACCCGCCATCGAGGGGGCGGAACGCCCCGCAGCCGACAGCCGCTCCGGCCTCGCGCGCCACGACAAAATATCCCCCTGCGCGCTCGAACTCCGCGGCGTCGATCCCGTTTATGGGGCTGCCCGGGTTGATCACGGCGATCTCGGCGTCCAGTTCCCCGATCAGGGCCCGGGCTTCCGGATGGGCGGGACTGATGCCTTCGATCGTCATATTCGTGCGACAAAGGGCCTGGTCATCCCCGCTCGCTGGGGCCCGGCGCCCTTTTCTTCATGGTGACGACCCCATCCTTCTCCCCGGACACGGTCCAGCCGTGGCGGGTGTAGAACGGGTACGCGCGCTTCGTCCGGTCCGACGAGGTCCAGAGCCACAATTCCCCCCAGCCGGCGGTGAACAGCCAGGCCTCCACTTCGGCGAGCAATCGCGAGCCGACTCCCCGGCCCTCGTACTGCGGCAGGACCGCGATGACGCACATCTCACCCGTGCTGCCGTCGCCGATGGCAAACCCCGCCTTCGTCCCCTCGCACTCGCACAGCCAGCCCCGATGCGTGGTGCGGAGCCTCTCGGCCGTCGCCTCCTCGGTGATGCCCAGGGCGCGAAGGGCCTCGCGCGAATACGGGTTCTCGCGGGTCTGCGCCCTCAGGTCGAAGAGCTCCGCAAGGTCCCCGGCCTCAATCGACCGAAGGATCATGGCCCCCCCCTCGCCGCGGTCTCCCGCGCCGGGTGCCGCCTCCCTCAGGCGCCAGACCCAGATCAGGCCGTCCTCCGGGTGGTCAACGGTGCCGGTGAGGGCAAACCCCAGCTTGCGCAGGATCCGCGTCGACGCGCCGTCCTTCGGAAGCGTGTGGGCCGTGACCGCGACCTCCGGCGCGGTCTTCCTCGCTATCGAGAGGAGGCATTCCGCCATCTGGGTGGCGATGCCCCGGCCCTCGCGCCCCGGAAACGTGAAGTACGCGATCTCGACCTTCCCCTCCACCGGCGCCCCCGTGAAGGCGCAGGTCCCGATGACCTCGGCGTCCTCAATGGCAAGGTAGCCGATCCACGGGCTGCTCCAGCCGACCCTCGCATAAAGCTTCACGGTGGAGTCGACGACCGAGCGGGCGGTGTCGGGGAGGGGGCCCTGATGCCCGGGGACCGAGCCGTCCCTGCCTATCTCGGCCAGTTTCATTCCCGACCCTTGGGATCACCCCGAACCCACAGCGACAGCGCCAGGCCCACCCCGATCATGACGAGGAACCCGTACGGGACCGGGGAGACTCCCACGCTCTCCCCTCCAGGGCCCGTCTGGGCCAAGGGCACGAGATGGAGCACAAGCATCCGGCCGAGGTGCTCCAGGAGAAGCAGCGCGAACATGAGGGGAACCAGCGTGCGGTACCGGGCAAGCGCCACCAGGCACACCCCGCAGATCAGGAGGTGGGAAAACCCCCAGAGCGCGAGGAGCGAGACCACCGTGCGCGCTCCGTCCGCCGTGAACGAGTCCAGCGGGATGCGGTCCCCGGCGCTCGCCATGAACCGGCCGTTGAGGATGCAATCGAGGCCGACGTAGGCCTTCAGGAGGACGACGATCGCAAGGAGCCAGGGTGCAAATGCGTTTCCACGATACGCGTTGTCGGCCCCTTGGGGCAGGAGGCGGTTGGGCATGGCGTCGTCTCCCGTGTCGCCGTCCCCCTACCCGATCATCTCGTCGACGAGGCGCGCCGGGGCCGGCCGGGCGTCGCCGACCGTGATCGCCCTCCCCAGCATCCCGAGCGCCTCCCCCATGGCCCCCTCGCTGTTCGCGTGGACCCTGCAGAGCGCATTGCCCGCCCCCACCTCGTCGCCGACCTTGACGAGGCGGTCGATGCCCACGGCCGGGTCGACGGGGTCCTCGGCCCTCGCACGGCCCGCGCCGAGCTGCAGCGCGGCGAGCGCGACGCCGAGCGCGTCCACTTCCGTCACGAATCCGGAGCGGGGGCTGGGGAGCTCCCTCCTCAGCCTCGCCCGGGGAAGCCTGTCGGGGTCGTCGATCACCCGGACGTCGCCGCCCTGCGCGGATACCATCTCCCGGAACTTCCCGAGCGCGGCCCCGGAGGACACGCTCCGCTCAAGCCTCGCGCGCGCGTCGCCCCCGTCCCGCGCGGCGCCGGAGAGGACGAGCATCTGCCCGCCGATCGCGTAGGTGACCTCCATCAGGTCGGCCGGCCCCTTTCCCCTGAGGCACGCCATGGATTCCTCCACCTCGAGCGCGTTGCCGACGGAATGCCCGAGCGGCTCGTCCATCGCGGTCAGCAAGGCGCGCGTCGGCTTGCCCATCGCCTTCGCGACTGTGGTGATCGCCACGGCCAGCTCCCTGGCGCGGGCCTTGTCCTTCATGAAGGCCCCCCGGCCGTGCTTCACGTCCATGACGAGCACGTCTATGCCGGAGGCCAGCTTCTTGCTCAGGATGCTGGCGCAGATGAGGGGGATGCACTCCACCGTGCCCGTGACGTCCCGGAGCGCATAGAGCCGGCGGTCGGCCGGGGCGAGCTCGGCGGTCTGGCCGATGAGGCAAAGGCCGATCTCGCCCACCTGCCTGCGGTACTCGTCGATTGAGAGCCCGACCCGGAACCCGGGGATGGATTCCAGCTTGTCGAGGGTGCCCCCCGTGTGCCCCAGCCCGCGGCCGCTGATCATCGGGACGGCGACGCCGCACGCGGCGACCATGGGCGCGACGTGAAGCGAGACCTTGTCGCCCACTCCGCCCGTCGAGTGCTTGTCGGCCTTCGGCATGCGAACCGAGGAAAGGTCGGCCACCGTCCCGGAGTCGCGCATGGCCGCGGTCAGGATCGCCGTCTCCCCCGGCGTCATCCCCCTCAGGTACACGGCCATGAGGAAGGCGCTCAGCTGGTAGTCGGCCCATGAGCCGTCCGTGGCGCCCCTGACGAAGGACTCGATCTCCTCCCGGCCCAGCTCGCCGCCATCGCGCTTGCGCGCGATCACGTGTTGGGGGAACAAAACGGCGCCCATGACACGCGTTCCCCTACGGGGGGAACGCGCCGGAGGCACGCTAAATCACTTCTTCTGGCCGAAGACCGAGCGGGCCATGTCGAACGGGGCGCGGGTGAACCGCACGATGGCGGACCCGGACTCCTTCTCCATCGCCGCCTCCTCCCGCTCGAGGGCGGCAAGGTTTTCGAGCTGCTGTATCTTGAACTCGCGCCGGGAGAGGGCCTGCTCGCGCTGGCCCAGCGCCTCGAGCTCGCCCTGGAACGCGATCCGGTCGTCCCTCAGGTGGGACTGCTCGGCCTCAAGGAGGGCGCGGGCCCGGTAGAGCTTGTCCCAGGCCTCATGCAGGGATGCCTGGCCGTAGGGCCCGGCGATCCGGCGCTCCCTGGGGACGAGGTCGTCCGCCTCCATCGGCGGCGTGGAATGGGTGCGGCGCGGAATGCTCAGATCCGGACGGATCGCTGACTGGAACGGTACGCTGGTAGTGCTCATGGGCGGGGGACGTTGAGATTCATTTTATTTCTGGGCAGTTCACCCTAGACGCCGATTACACCATATCCACTTGCGCAACGCCATGGGTAGGGCCGGCTTTTACAGCGCCTTTACCAAATACAGGCCCGCTTTCGGACGGTCTTTACAATTAGGTCCTGAAAATCACGCCCTCGCTCCGGAACATCCTCACGCACAGGGCGAGCGCCACCGAGGCGTAGAGCGCGGTCGAGCCGAAGATCACGCCGATGTAGCCCCAGTGCCAGACCCCGGAAATCATCTCCTTGCAGACGAGCGAGATGTTCAGGATCGGGACGAGGGCCAGCCCGTAGCTGAGCTCTATCCCCGGCAGCACGCCGACCGCGACGGGGACGATCACGGCGAAGGTGATCGGCGTGATGTAGCTCTGCGCCTCCTTCAGGCTCTTCGCGAAGAGCGAGACCGAGAACAGCACCGCCGAGAAGAGCACGGCCACGGGAATGACCATGGCGAGGACGCCGAGGATCCCGAGCGGGGAGATGGAGGGCATGCCCGCCGGATGCGCCCCGCCGGGCGCGGCGGTGACGGAGGAGGCCACCAGGAGGAGCGTGGCGGCCAGCGACGCGAGCGAGGAAATGACCGCGAAGAGCGAGCCCGTGAGCACCATGAGGAACTTGCCGACGACGATGTCGGTCCGGCCGGCCGGGGAGCACAGGAGGGTCTCCATCGTCCCCCTCTCCTTCTCCCCCGCGGTCAGGTCCATGGCGGGGTACATCGCCCCGATCAGGCACAGGAAGATGATGAAGTAGGGTATGATCCCCCCGAGCAGGTTGCCGCCGACCTTCTCCGGGGGGGCGACGTTGACCTGGGCGACCTCGAACGGGCGGGCAAGGGCCGCCGGCACCCCGCGGGCCGCAAGGAGCCTCGACGTCGCCCGGTCGCGCAGCCCGTCGAAGAAATCCCTCAGCTGCTCCGTCGCGAAGCCCGACTTGAGCTCGCCCTGGTAGTCGTAGAGCGTGATCGCCGGGGCTGCGCCCGACTCAAGGGCCCTCTCGAACCCCCGGGGTATCTCCACCGCGGCCCGGACCTTCTTGTCCGAGATGAGCGCCTTCCAGTCGGGGGAGGCGGGCTCGATCCTGAACCGGGCGGACTTCCCGAGCTCCGCCCGCACGCCGGGCGAGTCCTCGCCGCCTATGACCATGACCCGCGGCACCTCCTGCTTGGCCCTGGACACGATCACCGTCACGGCCTTCCCCATGCCGAAGATGAGGCCGGGCATGAAGAGCGTCGGCACCACGATCATCGAGATGAGGGTCCGTCGGTCCCGGAGCGTGTCCCTGAGCTCCTTTGCGTAGATGGTGCCTATGGTGTGCCAGTTCACGGCGTGCCCCCCTTCGACACGATCTTCACGAAGCACTCCTCGAGGTCGCTCTCGCCCGTCATGGCACGGAGCTCGGCCAGCGTGCCCTCGGCCCTGAGCGCGCCGCCGTGGATGATCCCGATGACGTCGCAGAGCCTCTCCGCCTCGCTCATCACGTGGGTCGAGTACACCACGGTCTTCCCCCGGCCGCGGCACTCCCTCACGAACTGGACGATCGCGCGCGACGTCATGACGTCGAGGCCGAGCGTCGGCTCGTCGAACATCATGACCTGGGGGTCGTGGACGAGCGTCCGGGCGATCGAGGTCTTCTGCTTCATGCCGGTCGAGAGCTTGTCGCACCTCCGGTCGAGGAACTCGTTCATGTCGAGCTCCTCCGCGAGGACGCCGATCCTCGCGCGCAGGGACCGCTCGTCGAGCCCGTTGAGGCGCCCGAAGTACGCGATCATCTCGCGCGCCGTGAGCCGCGCGTAGAGCGCGGTGCTCGCGGCCAGGAAGCCGATGTTGGCCCGGACGCGGTCCGGCTCCAGGACGACGTCGTGGCCCGCGACGATGGCCGTCCCGCTTGTCGGCCTGAGGAGCGTGCCGAGCATCCGCAGCGTCGTCGTCTTGCCCGCGCCGTTCGCGCCGAGCAGCCCGTAGATCCTCCCCGGCTCGACCCGGAAGGACACCGCGTCGGCCCCCCGGATCACGCCCCTCTTCCTGTCGTGGAACGTCTTTGTCAGGAGCCTGGCCTCGATCATGGATTCGGAATGCCCGCAAACGGCGGGGTTACAAGCTCATCCGATCCCGGAAGTCCTGGGCCTGCCTCCGGCTGAGCTCGACCTTGGCCCCGCCCTTGAGCTGCACGAGGAGCCCGCTGCTGAACCAGGGCTCGATCCCCGCGATCCACGAGATGTTGATGATCTGGCGCCTGTTCGCCCTGAAGAAGAACTTCGGGTCGAGGCGCTCCTCCATGGCGTTAAGGGACCGGAAGAGCTGCGGCTGCGCGTCGCCGAAGTGGACCCGGGTGTAGTTCCCCTCGCTCTCGAGGAGCCGGATCTGGCCGACCTCGACGAACCAGCAGCGCTCCCCCTCCCGGACAAAGACCTTGTCGGTCGCCTCGAGCGTCCCGGCGCGCGCCGGCTTCGCGCCCTGGGGCCGCGCCGCGGGGATCCGCTCCACGGCTGCCGCAAGGCGCACCGGGTCCACCGGCTTGAGGAGGTAGTCGAGCGCGTTCAGCTCGAACGCCTTGACCGCGAACTCGTCGTAGGCGGTCGTGAAGATCACGTGGGGGATCGGCGGCTCGAGCGACTCGAGGAACTCGATCCCGGTCTCGCCCGGCATCTGGACGTCCAGGAATATCAGGTCGGGCCTGAGCGCCTCCATCTGCTCGCGGGCCTGCTTCGCCTGGGAGGCCTCCCCCGCCACCTTGATCTCCGGGAAGGCCGCGAGGAGCCGCCTGAGCTCGTTCCTCGCGAGGCGCTCGTCGTCGACCAGCAGCGCCTTCATGGATGGGTCGGGAGCGGGATGATGGCCTCGGCGACGACGAGCTCGGGCTTGTCCGAGCGCAGTCTCAGCGTCGCGCGCTCGCCGAAGATGAGGCGCAGCCGCTCGGCCGCGTTGTGGAGGCCCACGCCCGTCGAGGAGCCCCGACCCGTCGGCAGGATCTCGCCCGGGTTCGAGACCTGGATCCTGAGGGCCCCGCCCTCGTTCCTCGCGACGATGGCGATCTCACCGCCCTCGGGCCGCGGCGAGACGCCGTACTTGACGGCGTTCTCGACAAGGGTCTGGAGCAGCATCGGCGGTATCGACAGGCGCAGGGCCTCCGGCGCGATGTCGAGCCGCAGCCTCAGGCGCTCCTCGTGGCGCACCTGCTCCAGCGCGAGGTAGTCGTTCACCACGTCGAGCTCGTCCTCGAAGGGGACCGTCTCCAGCTGCCCGCTCTGGAGCGAATACCTCAGCAGGTTCGCGAGCTGCGTCACGGCCTTGCGGGCGCGGGCGGGATCCTCGTCGATCAGGGCCCTGAGCGAGTTGAGGGAGTTGAAGATGAAGTGGGGGTTCACCTGGGACTTGAGCGCGCGGAGCTCGGCCTCCTTGACGCTCGTCATCAGCTGGAACCTCTCGATCTCGGACCGGTTCAGCCGGTCGAAGAGGTGGTAGAAGAAGTAGAGGCAGAGCCACCCGAAGAACAGCATGCTGACGTAGCAGATGTCCATGGACACCAGGAGCACCGGCGCGTACTTCGTGTGCCACTGCTCCCCGATGATCCCGTGCACCCACCCGACATTGAAGACGGTCCAGAGGACGGCCGCGGCGACCGACGCCCCGATGAGCCTGGGGAGGAGCGGCCGCCACCCGAGCTGCTTCCACCTCCAGCGCGCCATCAGCGGCCGCATGTAGTGGGAGATGAGGAGGCCCGAGGCCACGCACATGACGATGAAGCACAGCAGCGTGCTCAGGGGCCGCCTGTCATCGGGATCGGGGAACGCGAGAGACGTCAGCGTCTCGATCGCCATCCAGGCCCCCCAGCCGAAGAGTTGGAAGAGCAGGTACAGGCGCTCCTTCGCCCGCTCGCGCTGCAGCGCGTCGCCGGCATGGAGGGAGATGTCCGCGGAAACTTCCATCATCCCAGATTAGGGCCTCTTTGGGGCCCGTCGGCAACCTTTGGACGAGCGGTCCGCCCCTCGGGATGAATGGGGTCCGCCGCGCCCCGGCGGCGGCCCGGGGGGCCTATTTCACGGTGAAGTCGAAGTATTCGAGGCCGTAGAGCACGATCTTGAAGTCGGCCGGGTCCTTCACGTAGAAGTGGACGTTGTAGGCGCCCGACCGGAGCATGAGCGCGAATCCCCCATGGTAGCCGCCCCGGGCGTCCGTCGTGACCGTGCAGAAGTCGTAGAACTTCTCGGCCTCGTGGCCCGGGACCGACTCGGGGAGGAGCTCGTTGCCCGGGTGGTCCGGCCGCCCGTTGATGCAGAGCACGTACGGGCGGCCGGGCAGCAGGCTCTTCAGCTCCAGGTCGAAGACCAGCCCCCCTGGGAAGGAGCGCCGTATGCGCAGGCCGCCCATCGTGGCCGCGCTGACGGTGCGCCCCCAATCGGGCGGGTTGATGAGCGGGAACTCCGCGTCGAATTGCCCGTGCCCGGAGAGATCCTTCTGCGCCTCCGCGAGGAACGCGGCCCTCGCCGGGTCCTTGGGCGCCTCCGGGGTGGCGGACCCAAGGCTGACCGACTCCCCCCGGGCGAAGACGACGACGTTCTCGGCGACGAGCCGAGCGGGGAGCGGGAGCGCGGCAAGCATGAGGAGCGCGGGGAGGATCGTGGGATTGAGCGGCATGTTATTCTGGGGGTTTCGGCGCAGGGCCCGGGGTCGGTCGGCGCGGTCTCAGGACCCGATCGGGTGCCAGGTGGTCTTCAGCTCGACAAAGTCCCGGATCGCGTCAAGGCCCTGGGCCGAGTCCGCAAACCATCCCGCGCCCTCGGTGCCCGTGAAGCGCACGCGCTTGACGCTCGCGGCCGCGCCGAGCCTGAGCGCCCTGCGATCCTCGGGGCCGGCGGAGGCGTAGATCGCCCGCAGGTGCGCATGGGTCGCGAACGTGGGGACGAGCTCCCTGCGGAAGCCCGTCAGCAGGTTGACGACCCCGCCCGGCAGGTCGCTCGTCGCGAGCATCTCGCCGAGCAGGATCGCGGGATAGGGCACCCTCTCCGAGGCGAGGGCGACCACGGTGTTCCCGCTCGCGATCACCGGCGCGATCATCGAGAGGAGGCCGAGGAGCGGGGGGCTGTCCGGGGCGATGACACCCACGACGCCCATCGGCTCCGGCACCGTGAAGTTGAAGTGCGCGGAGGCCACCGGGTTCACGGAGCCGAGGAGCTGCGCATACTTGTCGCACCAGCCGGCGTAGTGGATCAGGCGGTCGACGCCGACCGCCATCCCCCTGCGCGCGTCCGCCTCCCTTGCCCCGAACAGGACGAGCGAGCCGGCGAGCTCCGCGCTTCGCGCCTCGAGCATCTCGGCCAGCCTGTAGAGGATCTGCGCGCGGTTGTAGGGGGTGCGCCTCGCCCACCCCGGGCCGGCCTTCGCCGCCGCCTCGACCGCGTTCCGGAGGTCCTTGCGCGTGCACTGCGGGATGTTCGCGAAGAATGCACCGTCGCGCCCTGTGACCTTGAACGTGCGCGCGCTCTCGGAGCGCACGAACGCGCCCCCGATGTAGACCTTGGGCGTCTTCGTGACGGGCAGGCGGCCCATGGGCTTGGCGCTCATCGGAGGGAAACGTAGTCGAGGAGGCCCTGGCGGCCGCCCTCGCGGCCGAAGCCGCTCTCCTTGTAGCCCCCGAAGGGGGACGACGGGTCGAAGCGGTTGAAGGTGTTCGCCCAGACGACGCCCGCCTTGAGCTCGGTCGACATCCGCAGGATCCTGGACCCCTTCTCCGTCCACACCCCGGCGCTCAGCCCGTAGGCCGTGTTGTTGGCCTTCTCGATCGCCTCGTCGACCGTGCGGAAGGTGAGGATCGAGAGCACCGGCCCGAAGATCTCCTCCCGGGCGATCCGGTGGCTCTGGGTGACCCCGGTGAAGAGGGTCGGCGGGAAGTAGTACCCCTTCTCGGGAAGGGGGCACTGGGGCTGGAACATCGCCGCGCCCTCCCGCACCCCGCTCGCCACGAGGCGCCGGATCGTCGTGAGCTGCGCCTTCGAGTTGATGGCGCCCAGGTCCGTGTTCTTGTCGAGCGGGTCGCCCACCCGCAGGACGCGGATGCGGTTCTTGAGCCGGGACACCACCCGGTCGGCCACCGACTCCTGGACGAGGAGGCGCGAGCCGGCGCAGCNNCGGTCCCGGCGAGCTGGCGCATGATGGCCTTGCCGACCTCGGTGGACCCGGTGAAGGCGACCTTGGCGGCGCCGGGATGGCCCGTGACAGCGGCCCCGGTCTCGCCGGCGCCGGTCACGAGGTTGACGACCCCGGGGGGAAGCTCGGCATCCAGGAGGATCTCCGCCAGCTTGAGCGCCGTG
>PLXR01000088.1 GCA_003151495.1 Opitutaceae bacterium | reverse complement strand
AGCGCGCCAGCTACGCCGAGCTCTCGACCGACCTCGGGCACGACTCGTTCCTGCTCGAGAGCGCGGACCTCTACGCCCTGGTGAGGGGCTTCCTCGAGCGCTCGGAAACCTACGTCTTCGACTTCGCGATCTGACGCGCGGCCCACCCATGAGCAAACTCGTCGAGAAGCGTACGGTGGACATGCAGGTCATCGGGGAATGGGTCGAGCCGGGCTCGCTCGTCCTCGACCTGGGGTGCGGGCGCGGCGAGCTGATGGCGTACCTGGTGCAGGCGAAGCAGGTGCGGGCCACCGGCGTCGACCTCGACTTCGGGCGGATCTGCGCGTGCGTGAGCAGGGGGCTCTCCGCGTACCAGGGCGACATGACCGAGTTCATGCGGGCGTTCCCCGACCGGCACTTCGACCGCATCATCTGCTCCAGGACGGCCCAGGAGCTCAACGACCCGGCGGGGGTGATCCTCGAGGCGCTGCGGGTCGGCAGCGCGGTCACCGTGGGGTTCGTCAACCACGGCTTCTGGAAGAACCGCCTCGACATGCTGCTGCGCGGCCGGAAGGTGCGCAACGACGTCTACACGACCGCCTGGCACGACAGCCGGCCGGCCAACCCCCTCTCGATCTCGGACTTCGAGGACTTCTGCCGGGAGAAGTCCATCCGCGTCGCCCGCCGCGCCCACCTCCTGGGCGACTGGCGGACGCCCTGCGGCTTCATGCCCAACCTCTTCGCCGGGTACGCGCTCTACGACCTCGCCCTGGCCTGACGGCCGGCAAGGCGGGCGGCCTGGACCAGGCACACGCAGTCGCTCCCGTCCTGGGTGTGGAACCAGTGCGGTTCAAGGTGCCCGAACTCGGCCTCGAAGGCGGCGCGCCCGCCGCCGACCTCGATCATGAGGATCCCTCCGGGCTTCAGGCGCGCGGCCGACTGCCGGACCAGCCTGCGGATGAGGTCGAGGCCGTCGGGACCGCCGTCGAGGGCCATCCGCGGCTCCCTGCGGAACTCCTCGGGAAGCGCGTCGACATGGGCCGACGGCTCATACGGGGGGTTGCTCAGGATAACGTCGTAGCGCCGGGCCGGCACCGAGGCGAACAGGTCGCTCTCAAGGAGCCGGATGCGGCCCGAGAGCCTGTGTCGCCGGACGTTTGCGGCCGCGACCTCGAGCGCGCCCGCCGAGAGGTCGATCCCGTCGACCCTCGCCGCCCGGAAATGCCTGGCGAGGAGCACGGCCAGGCACCCGGAGCCGGTGCAGACGTCGGCCACGCTCGCCACCCTCCCCGGGCGCCCGAGCCACGGGTCGACCTGCCCGGGCAGGATCTCGACAAAGTAGCTCCTCGGGATGAGGACCCTCTCGTCGACCTTGAACCTCAGTCCCCCGAGCCAGGCCTCCCCCGTGATGTAGGCGGCGGGGACGCGGTCGACGAGCCTCCTCCTGAGGACGCCCTCGACGGCGCCGGACTCGGCCGCGGTGAGGCGCCGCTGGAGGACGGCGGCGTCGCTGTCGAGCGGGAGGCCGAGCGAGAAGAGGATCAGGTAGAGGGCCTCGTCGCGCGCCTCGGTCGCGATCTGCCCGAGCGCGGCCCCCTTCTCGCCGTACATCCTCTCCGCGCGCCTCAGGAAGCCTCCGAGTGTCACGGGTGGAAGATGAGGGGGAACGCCGCCGGGCTGATCCAGGCGCAGAGGGCGGCATAGGGCCAGCAGGCGCGCGCCACGGCGTACGCGATCAGGCGCTGAGTCACGCTGATGTTGATGACGAGCAGCATGACGAGCCCGCTCCACCGCGACACGGTGAAATAGGTCTCCTCGGACATCCCGACCAGGCGCCTCAGGACCGAGGCCCCGTCGAGCGGGGGGATAGGCAGGATGTTGAACACCGCGAGCCCCACGTTCATGACGACCAGGCTCTTCACGAGCTCGCCGAGGCGCGGCTGGGCGACGACGACGAGGCAGCCGGCCAGGATGGAGACCAGGGCCACCAGCAGGTTCGCCGCGGGGCCCGCCATGGAGATGAGGAGGTCGTCCCGCCACCGGTTGCGGAGGTTGGAGGGGTTCGTGACGACCGGCCTGCCCCACGCGATGAACGGGAATCCCCCCCCGAACACGAAGATGTTGAGGAGCGGGAAGATCACGCTCCCGACCATGTCGAGGTGGGAGAGCGGGTTGAGGGTGACCCTGCCGTCGCCCCTCGGCGTGTCGTCGCCGAGCAGGTCCGCGACCTTTGCGTGGCCCCACTCGTGGAAGGCGATGCTCGCCACCAGCAGGATGAAGACAATGAGGCCGTTGCGCAGGAAGAGGGGGTCGAAGTCCATGGGGCGGTCACTTGGCTCCCTGCTCGAGCTGCGCCGCAAGCTTCTGCCTCTGCCCGGCGAGGGTCGGGTCCGTGACCGAGTCGAGCATCCCCTGCGCGCGGTCCCTCTTCCCCATCAGGATGAGCACGTTGGCCTGGTGGAGGCGCATCGTCTGCCGCTCGACCTCGGACTTGGCGCTCGCCTCCAGGACCGCCCACGCCTTCAGCGCCGCCGGCCAGTCGGGATCCTGCGCGTCGTAGAAGGACTCCGCGTAGCGGTACGTGAACTCGATGCGCGCCGGGGCCAGCTCCGCGGCGTGCCTGAACGCCTCCTGCATGGAGTGGTCGATCGAGGCGCGCGTCCACTGGCCGCTCTTCAGGAAGTCGTCCCTGGCCTCGTAGAGGAGCGTCCCGAGCTGGTAGTGGTAGAGCGGCTCCCCGGGCTCGAGGTTCACCGCCGAGAGGAAGTAGTTGAGGGCCTCGAGGGGCTTGCCCTCCTCGGCGAGGTAGTTGCCGAGCTCGTTCTTCACCAGCGGTATCCCGGGGTCCAGCTGGTTCGCCTTGAGCAGCATGGCGACCGCCTGCTTGCGCAGGCTTATCTTCCAGAGCATGTAGCCGTACGACGCGTAGCCCGCGGCAAACTTGGGGTTGTCGCGGACCAGCGACTCGTACTCCCGGGTGAGCTGCTCCACCTGGGTCTTGAAGCCTGCCTCGTCAAGCCCCCTGCCCTGCGCTGCGGCATCGGCGAAGAGGACCTTCTGGTGCTCGGCGATGTCCTTGAGCCTGCGCTCGGCCATGGTCTCCTGGCCGGGCTGCGCCGCGGGGGCGTCGGCCCGCGCGGGCAGGGCCGCTAGGGCTGCCAGGACCAGGATGAGGCGTGCAATTCGGGCGGGCATGGGTTGCAGGGGAGTTCCGTGGACAGCGGCCCGCCCCTGGCGTTCAAAAAATCTTCCCGCCCCGGGTCGCCCTAGGCGACATTAATTGCACTATTCGCTTTCGGACCGATCCCGGTGCCCGTATAAGGGAGGTCCATGGGTCAGCCCAAGAGTTCCCTGCCACCGGCCCTGTTCGGAACGGCGCTCCCGCCGGATGTGCTCGGGGCGGCAGTTGACCAGTTCAACGACATCGTGGTGGTGACGGCCGCCGAGCCCGGGTTGGATCCGGGGCCGAGGTTCCTCTTCATAAACCCGGCGTTCGAGAGGATCACGGGTTACACCGTGGAGGAGGCGCTGGGTCGGACCCCGGAGTTCCTCAGGGGTCCCGGGACAAGCCGGACCGAGCTCGCCCGGATCGAGGCGGCCCTGAGCGCGCGCAGGCCGATCCGGGCCGAGCTCCTCAACTACCGGAAGGACGGCACCGCCATCTGGCTCGAGATCGAGGCCAGCATCACCCGCAGCCCCTCGACCCAGACCGAGTACTTCGTATTCATAGAGAGGGACGTCACCGAGCGGAAGAGGACCGAGGAGGCCCAGCTCGAGCGCGAGAGGTCGATCGCGATGCTCTTCAGCAACCTTCCCGGCATGGCGTACCGCCGCCTCAACGACGGGAATTCCACGATGGAGTTCGTGAGCGCCGGCTGCCGCGAGCTCACGGGCTACGAGCCCGAGGCGATCGTCGGCAACCGCCTGGCGAGCTACGAGTCGATCATCGCCGCGGACGACAGGAAGGCGGTGCGCGAGGTCGTCTCGCGCGCGGTCGGCAGGGGCGAGCCCTTCGAGGTCACGTACCGGATCCGGACTCGCATGGGCATCCTCAAGTGGGTCTGGGAGCGGGGCCGCGCCGCCCCGGGTCCCGGGGGCTCCGCCGGCTCGCTCGAGGGCTTCATCACGGACATCACCGAGCGCAAGCTCCTCGAGTCCCAGGTCCTCCAGAACCAGCGCCTGGAGAGCGTCGGGACGCTGGCGGGAGGGATTGCCCACGACCTCAACAACGTCTTCGCCCCCATCATGATGGCCGGCGACCTGCTGGCCGGCAAGGGGGCCGACGACGAGTCGGGCCAGCTCCTGGGCATGATCGCTGCGAGCGCCCGCCGCGGTGCGGAGCTCGTGCGCCAGATCCTGCTCTTCGCCCGCGGGATGGAGGGCCCCAGGGTGGCCGTCAACCCGGCGGCGCTCTTCACTGAGGTCAGGACGTTCCTGGAGAGCACGCTTCCCAAGTCGATCCGCCTGAACATCCAGGTCGAGCCCAACGTGTCGGCCATCTCGGGGGACCCGGTGCAGCTCCACCAGGTGCTGCTCAGCCTCTCCGTCAACGCGAGGGACGCCATGCCCTCCGGCGGCAGGCTGTCCATCTCGGCCTCGAACGCCGCCGTGTCGGCCTCGGCCCCCCGGCCCCACCCCGACGCCGTGCCGGGCACGTTCGTGCGGATCGACGTGTCGGACACCGGGGGCGGGATACCCGACATCCTCAAGGGCCAGATCTTCGACCCCTTCTTCACGACGAAGGGGGTGGGCCGCGGGAGCGGCCTCGGTCTCTCGACGGCGCGCGCCATCGTGAAGGCCCACTGCGGGTTCATCACCTTCGTCTCGACCGAGGGGATCGGCACGACCTTCTCCATCTTCCTCCCCACGACCGATGCCGCCCTCTCGCTGCCGATCCACGGCGGCGCGGCCAAGCCCGCGGCCGGCCCCCTCCCGAGGGGCAAGGGCGAGAACATCCTCGTCGTGGACGACGAGGAGTCCGTGCGCCACATCATGCGCAGCACGCTCGAGAGCTTCGGCTACAGGACCGTGGGGGCCGCGGACGGCGCCGAGGCCATCGCGCTCGTCAGGGACGCGGCCGCCCTCTTTGACGCGGCGCTCGTCGACATGCAGATGCCCGGCCTCGACGGCAGGCAGACCATCCTCGCGCTCCGCCACATGCGGCCCGACCTACCGATCGTGGCCGCGAGCGGCATGGCCACCAACGAGAACAAGGAGGCCGCGGCGACGAGCGGCGTCCGCCACTTCCTCGAGAAGCCCTTCAGGGTGGAGACCCTGATCCGGACCGTGCACGCCGCCATGGCCAGGCCCGCTGCGTGAACATCCTGGACCGGCACATCTTCCGGAGCATCCTGACGACGGCGCTCGCGGCCGTCGCGCTCTTCGCGTTCGTCCTGGCCGCGGGCAACGTGATCCGCGACCTCCTCGGCCCGCTGCTTTCCGGACAGCTGCCCCTCCTCTCCTTCGGGCGCCTCGTCCTGCTCCTGGTCCCCTTCGTCATCTCCTACGCCCTCCCGCTCGGCATGCTCACCGGCGTCCTCCTCACGCTCGGGCGCCTGTCCTCCGACAGCGAGATCACGGCGATGCGCGCGGCGGGGCTGAGCATACCGAGGATCGCGAGGCCGGCCATGATCCTCGCCGTCCTGGGCGTGGCGCTCGCCCTGCGGGTGAACTTCGAGTCGATGCCCTGGGCACGCGTGCAGTACCACCGGGAGCTCGCCGTCGCGATCCGCGCCAACCCGCTCAGCTACCTCAGGCCGAAGACCTTCATACGGGAGTTCCCCGGCTACGTGGTCTACGTCGGCTCCATGGACCAGGGGTCGAGGGACGGCTCCGATGTCCACGACTTCTGGTTCTGGCAGCTGGATTCCGAGCGGCGGGTGGTGCGCTTCGTCCGCTCGCAGTCCGGGCGCGTCGAGTACGACGAGACCGCGAACGACTTCATCGTCAAGCTCTCGAACGCCGTCGTCTCGGAGTACGACCGCAATGCGCCCGACGACTTCGGGCAGCCGCTGAAGGTGGGCACCGTGGAGCAGTTCGACCCCTTCCGCCTGTCGCTCTCGAAGTACTTCGGGAACGAGGGCGTCCACCAGAAGCTCCAGTGGATGACGTACGCCGAGCTGGCCGCGGAGAAGGAGCGGGTCCTCCATGAGCCGGTGGCGCCGGGCGGCGAGAGGCAGCACGAGCGCAACGTGATGAAGGTGTCGCTCACGATCCAGGACAAGATCAACATGGCGCTCGCGGTGTTCTCGTTCGCCTTCGTCGGCGTGCCGCTCGGCATCAAGGTGTCGCGCCGCGAGACGAGCGCGAACCTCGGGGTGGCCGTGCTCCTGGCCCTCGCGTACTACTTCCTCATCGTCGTCGTCGGATGGCTGGACCAGCACCCCGAGTACAGGCCCGACCTGCTCCTCTGGGTCCCCAACCTCGTCTTCCTCTCGATGGGCGTGTGGCTCCTAAGGCGCATCGACCGGGCCTGAGAGCTCCTTCTCCATCCGGACGACCGGGGTCGAGAGTCCCCCGGGCATCGAGACCTCGGTCCGCTCCGACACCCGGTACCCGAACCGTGCATAGAGCGGCTCGCCGGCGAGCGTGGCGACGATCAGCACCCTGCGGAAGCCCGCCGCGGTGATCGCCCGCTCGCACTCGGCCATGAGGGCGCTTCCCACCCCGCGGCGCGCCCACTCGGGGAGCACGAAGAAGGCCCGGACGCGGGCGGGGTCGCGGCCCGGGTCGACCAGGGGGTCCTCGCCGGTGCGCATGGAGTCGCTCCCGCACAGCGATGCGCGCCGGCTCCATCCCCCGCACCCGATGATCCGGCCGCCGTCCTCCACGGCGAAGTAGGTCCCGTCGCGGATGAGCTGCCGGTCGACGCCGAACACGGTGCCGATCGACGCCTCGATCTGCTCCGGCGAGTGGATCCCCCGGTGCAGCCCCCTGACGGACGCGGAGATCAGGCCCTCCATCTCCGGGATGTCCTCCCACCTGGCAAGCCTGGGACTCCACGCGGCCGCGTCCATGGGGGTCACGCCTCCGCGGCCGCCGGTCCCTGGGTGGCGACCCGCCCGCTCCTCCCGTCGACCGGCGCCATCACCTGCTCGCACACCGGCGGCGACGCCCCGCCGGCGAGAAGCCTCCGGGCCTCCTCGTCCATCCTCACGAGCGCGACGCCCGAGTCCCTGCAGCGCGCCAGGAATTCCCGGAATATCCCGCGCCTTCCCATGCCCTCGATCTCCGCATGGAGCGTGAACACGTTGAGCCGATCCGGCCTGAGTAGGGAGACGAGGTGCCCGGCGATGGCGGAGTCCGGGTACTGCGGCCTGCCCATCAGCTCGTCGAGGGTCGGCAGGGTGCTCGGGATCTCGAGCGTGCGGTAGCGGACGCCGCCGATCGCCGGGATGAACGGGCTCTCGCCGCGGGTGTCGCTCGAGAAGAGGAGGCCGGCCTCGTCGTAGACGGCCCGGCTCAGCGCATTGCTCTGCCATCCCGCCGCCCCCGCCGTCCGCGCCTCCTCCCCGAAGATCCTCGCGAACTCCGCCCTGGCCAGGGCGAACTCCGCCCGGACCGCCCCGAGGTCCATCCCGTCCAGGTGGTCCTGCCAGCGGTAGTGGTTGTAGCAGTGGATGCCGACCTCGAAGCCGGCGTCGCGCACGCGGCGCATCGTGTCCGCGTTTCGCCGGCCGACGTGCGGCGCGGGCAGCAGGGTGCCGTTGAGGAGCGTCCGGACGCCGTAGATCTCGACGACGCTCGTGCGGCTCACCTTGCTGAAGAAGCCCGGCCTGAGGACGCGGGTGATGGCGCGGCCGGTCTGGTCGGGCCCCAGCGAGAACAGGAAGCACGCGGCCGCCCCGAATTCCGCGCAGTCGGCCGCCAGGCTGGGGACGCCGAGGCGCGTCCCCCGGTCCGTGTCGGCGTCAACCTTGAGCGCAAGTCGGACCGGCATGGGTCTCAATCGAGCTGGTAGTCCTCGTGGGCCAGGTGGTAGTCGAGGGTGAGCTTGATCGCGGTCCTGAGGTCGACCTTGGGCACCCACCCGAGCTGCCTCCTGATCGCCGCCACCGACGGGACGCGCCTCTGGATGTCCTGGTAGTACTTCCCGAAGTACTTGCCGGAGGATACCACGACGGTCTTCGCCCGCGCGGCCCGCTCCCTGTACTCGGGGAACTCCCTGAATGCCGCGATGATCAGCTTGGCGAGCTTCGCGACGCTCACGTTGTTGCCCGGGTTGCCGATGTTGAAGATCTGCCGCGAGGCCCTCCCCCCCTTGTTCTCGATGATGCGCAGGAGCGCGTCCACGCCGTCGTCGATGAACGTGAACGACCTGCCCTGGCCCCCGCCGTCCACGAGCTGGAGGGGCTTCTCGAAGATCACGTTCGATATGAACTGCGTGAAGAGCCTCGAGCTCCCCTCCTTGGGCTCCATGACGTTGTCGAGCTTGGGGCCGATCCAGTTGAACGGCCGGAACAGCGTGTAGTCGACGCCGTCCCTCACCCCGTAGGCGTAGATGACCCGGTCGAGGAGCTGCTTGGAGCTGGCGTAGATCCAGCGCTGGCGCTCGATCGGTCCGTAGACGAGCGAGCTGGTCTCCTCGTTGAGCTCCCGGTCGGGGCACATCCCGTAGACCTCGGAGGTCGAGGGGAAGATGATGCGCTTCCTGTACTTCGCGCACTTGCGGACGATCTCCAGGTTCGCCTCGAAATCGAGCTCGAAGACCCGCAGCGGGTCCTTGACGTACTGGACGGGGTTGGCGATGGCGACGAGCGGGACCACGGCGTCGCACTTCTTGACGTGGTACTCGATCCACTCGCGCGAGATCGTGATGTCGCCCTCAACGAACTTGAACCGGGGGTTCCCCAGGCAGTCCCCGAGCTTGTGGTCGCCCACGTCCATCCCGTAGACCTCCCAGTCCTTCTGCTTGAGGATTGCGTGGGTGAGCGAGCTGCCGATGAAACCGTTGGCACCAAGGATGAGGACGCGTGTGGGCATGGGTGTTTCAGCCCGATTAACCACGAAAACCCCAAAATGACACGAAAGAAGATCATCCCGCGTGCGGGGCCGCGCGCCCCCGGCCCCCAAACTGCTTTGACAGGCCCCGGCGGCGGCGGAGACTGAGAAATACCATGAAGCCCAAGCTCCTGGCAGCATTGGTCGGCGTGGCCGCGATCGCGGCGGGCCTTTGGCTGTGGCTCGGCAGGGACAGGGGGGTAGCCAGGAGCGAGATCGTCCTCTCCGGGAACGTGGACATCCGGCAGGTGCAGCTGGCGTTCTACGGGAGCGAGCGCATCGCCTCCGTGGCCGTGCAGGAGGGGGACCACGTCGCGAAGGGGCAGGTGCTCGCCTCGCTGGACACGGCCCGGCTCGGTGTGGTCGCAGCCGAGCGAACGGCCCATGTGGCCGCGCAGCGCGAGGTTCTCCGCAGGATGGTCGCCGGCAGCCGGCCCGAGGAGATCCGCAGGGCCGAGGCGGACCTGCAGTCCGCGGTGGCCGAGCTGCGGGTCGCGCAGCTGACCGCGGAGAGGGTCTTCAACCTCGTCGCCCAGAGGGCCGCCACGGTGCAGGCGTCGGACGACGCGCGGGCCGCCCTCGACGTCGCCTCGGCCCGCAGGGACGCCGCCCAGGAGGCCCTGGCGCTGATGAGGCTCGGACCCAGGGAGGAGGACATCGCGGCCGCAACGGCGACGCTCCAGGCGTCCCAGGCCCAGCTCGACCTTGCCCTCCGGGACCTGGCGGACGCCGACCTGAAGGCGCCGTCGGACGGCGTGGTCGAGGACCGGATCCTCGAGCCCGGGGACATGGCGTCGCCGCAGAAGCCCGTCCTGACGCTCGCGCTCGACGACCCGCTCTGGGTCCGGGTCTACGTCGCGGAGACGGACCTCCCGCGGCTGCGGCCCGGCATGAAGGCCTGGGTGTCGACCGACGGCTTCCCGGGGCGCCGGTACGAGGGCTGGGTCGGGTACGTGTCACCCGCCGCCGAGTTTACCCCAAAGTCCGTCGAGACCTCCGAGGTCCGGACGAAGCTCGTCTACCAGGTGAGGGTCCTCGTGCGCAACCCGAAGGGCGAGCTTCGCCTCGGCATGCCGGCCGTGGTGACGCTCCCGCTCGACCAGGGCCAGCCGTGAGCCCCGGCGACGAGGTCGTCCTCGAGCTGAGCGGAGTGAGCAAGGGGTTCTCGGCGGGCGCCCGGGCGGTTGAGGCGCTCCGGCGGGTGAGCCTCTCCGTCCGGCAGGGCCGGGTGACGGGGCTCATCGGGCCGGACGGCGCCGGAAAGACGACGCTCATGCGCCTGGCGGTCGGGCTCCTCAGGCCCGACGAGGGGCGTGTCACCGTGCTCGGCCGGGACGCCTCCGCGGAATCCCACGCCGTCCAGTGCAGCGTGGGCTACATGCCGCAGCGCTTCGGGCTCTACGAGGACCTCTCGGTGCGGGAGAACCTTGACCTTTACGCCGACCTCCAGGGCGTGACGCGCGCCGAGCGGGAGGGGCGTTACGCCGAGCTCATGCGCATGACCGGGCTCGCGCGCTTCACCGGCCGCCTCGCCGGCCAGCTCTCGGGGGGGATGAAGCAGAAGCTCGGCCTGGCCTGCACGCTCGTGCGCCCGCCGCGCCTCCTCCTGCTCGACGAGCCGACGGTCGGCGTCGACCCGGTGTCCCGCCGGGAGCTCTGGCAGATCGTCTACGGGCTGGTGCGGCGCGACGCGATGACGGTCCTCCTCAGCACGGCCTACCTCGACGAGGCCGAGCGCTGCGACGAGATCGTCCTGCTGCACGAGGGCGAGATACTCGGCCAGGGCCGGCCGCCGGAGTTCGAGGAGCCCCTGCGCGGCAGGACGTTCGCGGTCTCCGCCGCCGGGGACAAGCGCGCCCTCCAGCGCGCCCTCTCGGCGGAGCCGGCCGTGCTGGACGCGGTGGTCCAGGCGGACGGCGTGCGCGTGGTCGCGCGCTCAGGCGCCGCCTTCCCGGGCCCGCTGCCGCCCCCGTGGGAGGGCGCGACGGCGAGGCCCGTGCCGCCGAGGCTCGAGGACGCCTTTGTCTCCC
>PLXR01000163.1:76287-76599 GCA_003151495.1 Opitutaceae bacterium | reverse complement strand
GCGGGCGCGGCCGACCACTTTGCGGTCCTGTGGCGAAAGTTGCTCAAGGCCTAGCATGGCGATGATGTCCTTGAGTTCTGCGTATTGCGCGAGAGTCTTCCGGATTTCCTGGGCCAGGGTATAATGCCGCTCACCGACGATGCCCGGCGTGGCCATCTTGGAGCTGGACTGCAGCGGATCGATGGCCGGGAAGAGACCCTCGCTCGCCCGTTTCCGCGAGAGTACGATGGAGGCGGAAAGATGGGAGAAAGCATGGACAGCCGCTGGATCGGTGAAATCGTCTGCCGGCACATACACCGCCTGAATCGAGGT
>PLXR01000163.1:0-76266 GCA_003151495.1 Opitutaceae bacterium | reverse complement strand
ACGCGGAACCGGCTGCCCGGCGGCTCGTTCATCTGGCCGAATATCATCACCATGTGCGGCAGCACGCCGGCTTCCTTCATGTCGCTGTAGAGCTCCTCGCCTTCACGGCAACGTTCGCCGATGCCACAAAAGATGCTGATCCCATTCTGATGCCCAATCATGTTGTGGATCATCTCCGTCAGGAGCACGGTTTTGCCCACGCCCGCTCCCCCGAAAAGACCTGCCTTGCCTCCGCGCTCAAGCGGCACAAGCACGTCGATGACCTTGATGCCGGTCTCGAAGATCTCGGACTTGGTGGAACGTCTCGCAAGTGGTGGCGGAGCCCGATGCACCGACCGCCATTGAACGTCGGTTAACGCCGCCTCCCGGTCGATGGTGTGTCCAAACACGTCGAACATCCGCGAGAGAATCCCTTTGCCTACGGGCGCCTTCAGCGGACCGCCCGTGTCCGTCACCGCCATGCCGCGGGCGAGTCCCTGCGTAGGCGTCAACGCGATGCCTCGCACGTGACGCGCATCGCTTTGCGCCAGCACTTCGATGACAACACGCTCTCCATCACCTGCACGCAGTACAGAATAGATCACTGGCAAATGTCCGTCAAACCTCACATCCACGACACTGCCACGCACCGCGACGACCTTGCCGACATTTGGAGGCGCGAATTTGTTTTCCATGGCGGTCCTATTGGTTCGCGATCAGGCTAGTACCGGATGCATCTTCATGTTGGCTGGCCGTCTTCGGTGACGGCATCGGCCTTCTGCTGGCGGCCGGTCGGAGGACTTTATGGAAGGGAGAGGAAGAAGCATAATGGCGGACTCCAGCCACGGTTGCGGCACTCGGATCAAGCTCCGTTTGGTGAGATCATACGCCACTGCGGGAGAGGGAGACAGGGGGTGATACCCGCATAGGCATTCAATTCTCTCCGGTGCCGACTTGCATCGGAACGCGCAGGCGATCTCCGAAGGTTAGAAAGCCGCACTTTACATGGTCATCTTTGACATTTTGGACCCGCGAACTTGTGACCTGGACCTATGAACACCAGCTTCTCCTGGCTGAGAAGTGTTTCAAAGGTGACTCCGGACAAAGCGCATCCGAGCGGGGTCACACACCACGGGAGAAACGGGGAAAATAGGCGCATCGTAGCAGGGGCTATCCTTGCTAGAAGCAGGGATGTCGGCGAAGATGGAATGGAATTCTCGCAGAAATGGGTCGCGACATTGCATCGCCTCCTTTCCTTGGTTCCTACGCGAACCCAATGGGTTTCAAACTGTCAGCACACTCGATTTGTTCGGCCTTCCGTGGATTCAAGGAATCGTCAGCGACATGCTCGTGCGTTGGCATCATCCGTGGACCATGGCCTACTTGAGTCTAACAGGATACATTAGCCCTTATATTCCATTGACTTATTGCTGGCGTCCCCACGGGGATTCGAACCCCGGTTCTCACCGTGAAAGGGTGGTGTCCTGACCGGGCTAGACGATGGGGACGTAGCGCCGAATCGTGCAAGCTACGCTGGGAGAGCGCCCAAGCAAGAGCATTTTTCCTTCTGGACCCGGGGCGCCGCAGGGGAATCCTTGTCCGATGACCTTTGCTGAAATTCGGGCCGCGCTGCCAGAGCGTGCGCTCACCAAGGTGGAGGCTCCCTTTCCAAGGATGGCCTCGGGCAAGGTCCGGGAGATCTTCGACCTGGGCGACGCCCTCCTCCTTGTCGCGTCGGACCGGCTTTCGGCGTTCGACGTGATCCTGCCCGACGGGATCCCGGGGAAGGGCATCCTGCTGAACCAGATGAGCCTCTGGTGGTTCGCAAGGACCGTTGGAATAATTGAGAACCATCTCCTGCCGGACCAGGGAGCGCAGTTTACGCTTCGCGGGATCCCGGAGGGCGACATGCGCCTCCGGAGCATGATCGTCCGCAGGCTCAGGCCGCTTCCGATCGAGTGCGTCGTCAGGGGCTACCTCGCCGGGAGTGGGTGGTCGTCGTATGCGAAGTCAGGCTCGGTGTGTGGGATCGCGCTTCCCCCGGGCCTGACGCAGGCCGCACGGCTTCCGGAGCCCATCTTCACGCCGACGACCAAGGCCCCGAAGGGCAGCCATGACGAGGCGATCGACGACGCCCGGGCCTCCGAGGCCGTGGGCGCCGAGCTTTACGGACGCGTCAAGGCGGCGAGCCTGGCGCTTTACCGGCTGGGGCACGAAAGGGCACTCGAGGCGGGAATGATCCTTGCCGACACGAAGTTCGAGTTCGGGACGGATCCCGCGGGGAACCTCGTGCTGATCGACGAGGTCCTCACGCCGGACTCGTCGCGCTATTGGCCGCGCGAGAGCTACGCACCTGGGGGCTCCCCCCCGAGCTACGACAAGCAGTTCGTCAGGGACCACCTGCTCGGCCTCAGGTGGGACCAGAGGCCGCCGGCACCGCGCCTTCCCCTGGACGTGATCGAGAGGACCCGCGAGAAATACCTCGCCGCGCTCCGCAGCCTCATGGCCGGCGGGCCGCCTACTGCATGACGTCCACCCGCTTCTGCGGCATGGTCGCGCCGTTGCCCGCGCGCACGAGCTCTCGCCGCAGCCAGTCGAGGGAGGCGTTCACGGCGCGCTGCTTCACGGTCGCGCGGGGGCCCGGGTAGCTCAGCTTGCGCGACCAGACCCCGTGAGGGGCGTGGAGCGCGACATAGATCGTGCCGACCGGGTTCTCGTTCGGTCCCCCGCAGGGCCCCGCGAACCCCGTCGTGGAGAGCGCATAGTCCGCGCCGAGCCTCTCGGCGGCGCCGGTCGCCATCGCGACCGCCGCCTCGGCGCTCACGGCTCCGTGCTGCAGGAGCAGGCACTCCGGGATGTCCAGGAGCTGCATCCGCGAGTCATTCGAGTAGCACACGCACGCCCCGGGGAAGAACTTCGACGCGCCGCAGATGTCCGAGAACGCATTCGCCAGGAGGCCGCCCGTGGCCGTCTCGGCGACGGCAAGGCGCTTCTCCTGGGAGCGCAGGAGGTCGGCGCAGACTTTCGCGAGGGAGTCGTCGCCGAGGGTTACGAAGTCCTCCCCGAGGATGCGGATGCACTCATCGGCGACGGCCGCGACCTCGGAGGGGCCAAGCTCGCCCCCGGGCGAGCTCAGCCTGCAGTCGACATGCCCCGAGTGCGCGCAGAAGGCCACCCCGAGCGCGGGCCCTGCGCGGTCAAAGACGGGCTGGAGCTTGGTCTCGAGCATCGACTCGCCGATGCCCGCCGTCCGCAGCTGGACGTAGGACTCGCTCTCAAGCACGAGGCCTATCTTCGCGAGCCTGGGAAGCACCTGCTCCGTGAACATCGGCCTGAGCTCGTTCGGCGGTCCCGGCATCATGCAGAGCACCTTGCCCTCCTGCTCGACCCAGAGGCCCGGGGCGGTCCCGTTGGCATTGGCGAGGACCTCGCCCCGCTCGAAGCGGTACGCCTGCTTCAGGTTGTTGGGGGTCATCTTTCTTCCGAATAGGGCGAACCGGTCGAGGATGTGCCTCTCGATCGCGGGATCCAGGACGAGCCTTTGCCCCAGTACACCGGCGACCGCCTCGCGTGTGCGGTCGTCGCAGGTCGGGCCAAGGCCCCCGGTGATCAGGACGACGTCGGAACGTTCCCAGCTCTCCCGGAACTGGCTCGCAATATCCTCGGCATCATCGGTTACCGTGACATTGCGGCGGAGCTGGATCCCGCGGGCGCCCAACTGTGAGCCAATGAACGTGAGGTGTCCGTTGGCGGTCAATCCAAGCAGGAGTTCGTCGCCTACGGTCAGTAGTTCGTAGTGCAGCCTGTGGGCGGGCTCTTTCAAGTGGGGCGCTGGAAGTTAGGTGAAAGCATGCTTTGCGGCTCAGAAATTTAGGCTAATCTGGGGAAAATGCCAGCCGTCGACGCAGATAGCGGGGTTCCCCCCACGCTCAAGGAGAAGGTCAGGCGGCTGCCCGACAAGCCGGGGGTCTACCTCATGAGGGACCGGATAGGAAGGATCATCTACGTCGGCAAGGCGAAGGCGCTCAAGCGGCGGGTTTCGTCGTACTTCCAGCCCTCGCGGGGATTCACGATGCATCCGAAGATCCGGGCCCTGGTCGAGATGATCGCGGACTTTGACGTGATCGTGGTGAAGTCCGAGCCGGAGGCCCTGCTGCTCGAGGGCAAGCTGATCAAGCAGTGGAAGCCGCGCTACAACACGGATTTCACGGACGACAAGCGCTTCCTGCTGGTGCGGGTCGACATGAGGGAGGACCTGCCGAGGTTCCGCCTTGTCCGGCTTCGCAAGGAGGACCGCTCGAGGTACTTCGGCCCGTTCGCCCACAGCGGCCCCCTGCGCAAGACCCTTGCGCAGATGCGGCGCCAGTTCGGGATCCTGCTCGGGGACGGGACGCCGAGGAGGCTGCCCGACGGGTCGTGGCAGCTCTACGACGACGTCCGGGCCGAGATCTACGGGTTCCCGAACAGCGTGACCCAGGAGGGGTACCGCGAGCGGGTCGACCTGGCGTGCGGGTTCTTGGATGGGAAGTCGCGGGAGTGGCTTGAGTCGCTCCGGGCGGAGATGGCCTCCGCCTCGGGGCGCAGGGAGTTCGAGAAGGCTGCCGCGCTGCGTGACATCGTGTTCTCCCTCGAGAAGACCCTTGAGAGGCCGCGGCACTTTGAGCGCAGCGACCCGACGGCCCTGACGGCAAGCGGGTCCGCCATGGGTTCGCTCCAGGAGGCCCTCGCCCTGCCGGGTCCCCCGGGTGTCATCGAGTGCTTCGACATCTCGCACATATCGGGAACGTTTGTCGTGGCCTCCATGGTCCGCTTTGCGGAGGGGCGGCCCGACCGCGACCAGTACCGCCGCTTCAGGATAAAGGGCTTCATAGGCAACGACGATTTCAGGGCGATGGAGGAGGTCGTCGGCCGCCGCTACGGGAGGCTCCGGAGGGAGGGCAAGGCGTTTCCCGACCTGGTCGTCATCGACGGCGGGGCAGGGCAGGTGGGGGCCGCCCTCAAGGCCTTCGCAGCGCTGGAGCTGGAGCCGCCCCCGATCGTGGGCCTCGCGAAGAGGGAGGAGGAGGTCGTGTTCCCCGACGGACGGCCCCCGCTGCGCCTGCCGCCGGACCACGACGGGCTCAGGCTCCTCCAGAGGCTGCGCGACGAGGCCCACCGGTTTGCGAACACCTACAACGCGGACCTGCGGTCCAAGAAGATCCGCGAGTCAATGCTCGACGACTTCCAGGGCCTCGGCCCGGTCCGGCGAGGGGCCCTGATCGGGCACTTCGGAGGGATGGACCGCCTGAGGGGCGCAACCGTGGAGGAAATCGCCGAGGTCCCCGGCTTCGGCCCAAAGCTGGCGGGGGAGCTGCACGCGTTCCTGCGGGACGGCAGGGCCGGTTCCCCGAAAACCCCTTGAAACCGCGGGCGACATCGGCGTTCTGGCAGGTCTCCATGTTCCTTTCCCGAATGTTATGGCTTGCGGCTGCCGCCGCAGCCCCCCTGTCCGGGGCCCCTCCCGAACTCGCCCCCCTCTTCAGGGACCACGCCGTGCTCCAGCAGGGAAGGGCGGTGCCGGTCTGGGGCCGCGCCGGGCCGGGCGAGCACGTGAGCGTCTCCTTTGCCGGCCAGACCGTGGGCGCGACGGCGGGGGCGGACGGGCGCTGGATCGCCGTCCTTGGTCCGCTTGCCCCGAATGCGGCGGGCTCCGAGCTCGTGGTCGCGGGCCGGGAGCCCGTCGCCGTCCGGGATGTCCTTGTCGGCGAGGTCTGGCTCTGCTCGGGGCAGTCCAACATGGAATTCCCGGTCGATGGGGGCGCTGCCGGGAGGCGCGTGGACAATGCGCCGGGGGAGGTTGCGGCCGCGGGGCACCCCCTCATTCGCCACTTCAAGGTCGCCCCACGGTCGTCCGCGGTCCCCCTGGACAATGCGGACGGGGACTGGCGGGTGTGCTCCCCGGAGACGGTGGGGGCGTTCACGGCCGTAGGCTATTTTTTCGCACGCGACCTCCTCGACCGGGTCGGGGTGCCGATCGGGATCATCAACTGCACCTGGTCGGGTGCGCCGCTCGAGTCCTGGATGAGCCCGGCTGCGCTTGCCGCAGCCCTGTTGCCGGGCGGGCGTCCGCCGACGGCGGCCGCGCAGGGCGCCCGGGAGCCATGGGTCCCGTCGTCCGTGTTCAACGGGATGGTCCACCCGCTCCTCCCCTATGCCCTCCGGGGGGTCCTGTGGTACCAGGGAGAGGCCGATGTGGGCCGGGCAGCCACCTATGCCGTGCAGTTCCCCGCGCTGATCACCGCATGGCGCTCCCATTTCGGGGAGGACGAACTCCCGTTCTTCTGGGTGCAGCTCGCCAACTTCAAGGCGCCCTCCGATGCCCGGGGCGAGTCATGGGCCTACCTGCGCGAGGCCCAGTCCCGTGCGCTGTCGCTCCCCGGGACGGGGCAGGCGGTCGCCATGGACATCGGGGAACCCGGAAACCCGGCACCAAGGAACAAGCAGGAGGTGGGCAGGCGCCTGGCGCTGATAGCGAAGGCGAAGGTCTATTCCCTTTCCGTCGACTACTCCGGACCCGTCTTCCGGGGCGCCGACGCAGAGGCCGGCTCGATGCGGGTTCATTTCCTGTTCACGGGGGAGGGACTCACGGCGTCCGGGGGGCCGCTCCACTCCTTCGAGGTTGCCGGGGCCGACCGTGTCTTTCACGCGGCCACTGCGCAGATCCAGGGCGACGCGGTCGTCGTGCGCTCCCCCCTGGTCAGGCAGCCCGTCGCGGTGCGCTACGCTTGGCGGAACGCCCCCGACGCAAACCTCTTCAACGGCGCCGGGCTGCCCGCGGCGCCGTTTCGCAGCGATGACTGGTGAGCGCTCCCGGCCTAGGGCAGCTCGTAGACTTCACCCAGCGCGCCGCCGGTCGCGTTGCTGGCGCTCGTGACCTCGAACGTATAGGAACCCGGGGGCAGGTCGACGATCACCGCGGTGTCGGCCGCCGAGGTGAGGGCGAATGCCCCAACGCTTGAGTCGGCCGAGGTGATGCCCGAGGCCGGGACGGCATACTGGTAGGGGCTGGCCGCGGTCTGGGAGGCCCATGCCGTATTCTCGGCCACGACGTTGCCGTTCTGGTCGTAGACCTTGAGGACGGGGTCCGGGATGAAGCCGGTCACCCCGAATCCCGCCAGCCCGGGGCCCACTCCGCGGATGAGGACGGCCTTGTTGGTGCTTCCCGAGATCACGAAGCCCCCGATGAGCGCCCCTGCGCCCGAGCTGACGGTCCCGCGGGCGGAGATGTTTGCCATCCTGGACGAAGTCGGGAGCGGGGCGCCTGTCGTATCGTAGATCTCCGCGAGCACGATTCCACCCGCGGCCGTCGGATCAAAGACCTGGACGGTGTAGGCGCCCGGTGCGAGGGTGGAGACCAGCGCGGCGTCGAGGCTGCTGGGCAGGAGCGCGAATGCGCCCACCTGGGCGAAGACGGCCGAGAGGCTGCTTCCGCCGCCCCAGCCCGTGTTCTGGCTGAGGAGCGTGCCCGAGGCGGAGTAGAGCTGCAGTTCCGGCGAGACCATGGTGCCGTTGACGCCGAATGAATCCAGGCCCGGGCCGACCGCCCGGATGAGCACGGTCTTCGGGCTCGAGCCCGAGATGACGAATCCGGCGATCAGGACATTGTTACCCGACAGGTCGGCGCGGGAGGAGAGGTTGATGAGGCGGGAGGCTGAGTTGGACGGGGTGCCCCCGCTTCCCGCGGCCGCCACGGTGATCGTCAGGGTCGACGAGGTGCCGCCCCCGGCGTTGGCGACCTTGATGGCGACATGGTACGTGCCCGTGGTGGTGGGCGTCCCCGAGATGAGTCCTGTCGCCGAATTGATGCCCAGCCCGGGCGGTAGCCCGGTCGCCGAGAAGAAGGTCGGCGAATCGGTCGCGGTGACCGTGAACGCAAACGCCGCGCCCGACGTGGCCGTCACCGAGGACGGGGAGTCGATGCTCGGGCTCGCCAGCGCGTCGACCAGGTAGATCGCCTGCACGAGGCCGGCCGAGCTGTACTGCGACGAGAGGCTGACCCCCGTCGCGCGCACCTCGAAGAGGCTCGCTCCTGCGGGGGGTATCCCCGAGATCTGCCACGATATGCCGTCCGAGGTCGACGCCTGCCCGATCGACGTCCAGTGGGTGCCGTCGGTCGACTCGGAGAAGGTCACCGACCCGAGCGCCGGCGCGGATCCGGTCCGGGTCCATGTCACGGTGGAATGATCCGGACTCACGGAGAGCGACTGCGACACGGGGGTCGGGGCCGCAAAGCGTGCAAACAGGAAGCGGTCAAGCCCCCCCGCCTTGGTGAATTTCCCGCCGATGACCAGCTTGCCGTCGACCTGCACCGAGACGGCGTTGACAATGTCGTTGGGGTTCGGGTTGAACGACGGGTCGACCGTCCCGTCGGAGAGGATGTGGGCCGCGTGCGAGATGGCCTGGCCCCCGATGGAGGTGAAGGCCCCGCCCACGTAGAAGGTCCCGTCGACGAGCTGCGAGATCGCCTGGACGGCGCCGTTCGCGTTCGGGTTGAAGGAGCTGTCGAGCGTGCCGTCGCTGTTGAGCCGGGCAAGGCCCCCCACGGGATGTCCCGCGACGCTTGTGAAGGCCCCCGCGATCACGACCTGGCCGTTCGGCTGGCGGACCAGGGAATCCACAGCCCCGTTGATCGAGGGCGTGAACGAGGGGTCAGGGGACCCCGACGCGCCCAGGCGGGCAAGATAGCTCACGCCCTGGCTCCCGACCCTTGTGAACGCGCCGCCGACAAAAATCGTGCCGTCCGGCTGGACTTCCACCGCGTTGACGGGAGCGTTCGTGTCGGCCGCGAATGAGGCGTCGAGCGAGCCGTCCTCGCCGAGCCGCGCGAGGTTGCTCCTCGCCTGCCCGGCAACGTGGCTGAACCCGCCGCCGACCAGGGACTTCCCGTCTGCCTGGATCGCGATCGCGTTGACGGGGCCGTCCGGGTTGGCGCCGTACGACGCGTTGAAGGTGCCGTCGGAGTTGAGCAGGACGAGATTCGAATCCGGGTTCCCCGCGACATGGGAGAAGCTGCCGCCGACGAGGACCGCCCCGCCGACCTGCACCGACGAGAAGCTGCCGCCCACGAAGACCGAGCCGTCGGCGAGAGGCTGCACCGTGTTGACCGTGCCGTTGACCGAGGGGTCGAACGACGAGTCGAGGGTGCCGTCGGAGTTGACCCGGGCGACGTTCGAGCGCGAGACCGGGTAGCCGGCGTTGTTCGGCTGCACCGAGTTGAAGTTGCCGCCGAAGTAGACCTGCCCGTTCGCCTGGAGCGAGACCGACGTGAGGGTGCCGTTCACGTTCGGGTTGAACCCGCTGTCGACCGAGCCATCGTCGTTAAGCCGCGCGATGAAGTTGCGCGTCACCGCCGCGGGAGGGGTCACGTACCCGCTGGCGCCCGGCTGCGTGCCGGTGAGGTTCGGGTTGGCCTGGAACGAGGTGAAGCTTCCCGCGGCCAGGACCTTCCCGTCGGGCTGGACCGCGAGCGAGACGATCGCGCCGTTGGGGTCCGGGTAGTAGGTGAGGTCCACGGAGCCGTCCGGGTTGAGCCGGGCGAGGTTCTGGATGTAGTTCGTCGTCGACCCGAGGAAAGGGGTGAGGGTCGGGAACGACCCGCCGATGAGGATCTTTCCGGACTTCAGGACCGCGGCCGTGTAGATCGGGCCGTTCGGATCGGGCTTGAAGCTCGTGTCGAGCGTCCCGTCCGGGTTCAGCCTGGCGACATAGTTCACCGCGACCGAGGTGGACGTGTTGAAGTGCATGAACGTGAAGTCGCCGCACGCTATGATCTTGCCGTCGGACTGGAGGGCCAGGCCGATCACCTGCAGGCTGGGCTGGGGCGCGAAGGCCGTGTCGAGGGTCCCGTCGGGGTTGAGCCGGGCCAGGTATGAATTCGCCACGCCGTTGATCTGGGCGAAATTGCCGCCGACCAGGATCTTGTTGTCCGGCTGCAGGATGATCGTGTTGACGAGGCCGCTGGTCGTCGCGGTGAAGGACGTGTCCAGGGTCCCGTCGGGGTTGAGCCGGATCAGGTTTGCCGTGGAGGAGCCCGCGTATCCCGTGAACTGGCCCGCGACGATCACCTTCCCGTCGGGCTGCTGGGCCACGGCGACGACCTCGCCGTTTCCGATCTCCGTGAACACGTGGCGCACCAGGCCACTGGACTCGAGCCACGCCCCCGAGCTTGTGGCCGTCAGGGTGGTCGCACCGGAAGGCAGCACCGAGATCGCGTTAACCGGCCCGTCGATGTTCGCGTAATAGGTGTTGTCGGGCGTCCCGTCGGGGTTGAACCGCGCGAGGTGGGACGACTGGTTGCCGGAGATCGGCCCGAAGGTTCCCCCCGCGATGAACTGGTCGTTCAACATCTGGGCGATCGTGTTGATCTGGCCCCCGGGGTTGGCGGACGAGCCCACGGTGAACGAGGGGTCGACGGTGCCGTCCGGATTGAGGATGGCGAGGTGGTCGGAGTAGGTGATCGACGGGGAGCCGTTCGGCTGCAGGGTGGTGAAGGCGCCCCCGATCAGGATGCGGCCATTCGCAAGCACGCCGACAGTCTCGACGAGCCCGTTCGCGTTGGGGTTGAAGGCGGGGTCAAGCGCTCCGGTTGCGCTGACGCGCCCGATGTAGTTCCGGGTTACCCCGGTGGTCGCCCCGTTCTGGGCGAACGAGGTGAGGATCCCCGCGACGATGATGCTCCCGTCGGGCTGGATCGCGATCCCCAGCACGTCCGAGCTGGCGTCCGGCAGGAACGTGAAGTCCATGGTCCCGTCTGTGTTGAGCCTCACGAGGCGGTTTGCGAAGATCCCGGTCGTCGCGTTGTAGCCAGCCTGCGGCACCGTCACGGTGTGCCCGCCCGCGTCCGTATAGTAGGTGGGCGTGCCCCCGCCCTTCCCGGTCTGCGGGAGCACCCCCGTGAAGGAGCCTCCAAGGAGGACCTTCCCATCGGGCTGGACGGCGATCGCGTACACCGGCGCGTTCGGCTCGGGGTCGAATTCGGCCGGGTCTATCTTCCCGCTCGGCAGGAGCCTTGCGACGTAGCCCCTGGCGGCGCCGGCGATCGAGGTGAACGCGCCCCCGACGAGGATCCTGCCATCCGACATCACGTTGAGGGAGTAGACCGACGCCGACGGGACCGGGTTGAAGGTGATGTCCAGGGAGCCGTCGGCATTGACGCGCGCTATCTCGGAGGTGCCGTAGGTGCCCGTGGAGCCGTTGGGGGCCATGCCGCTGAACTGGCCGCCGAGCAGGATCTTCCCGTCGGACTGCACCGCTATCGCGAGCACGCTCGAGTTCGCGTTCGGGTTGAAGGGGCCGTCGAGGGTCCCGTCGGGGTTCAGGCGGGCGACATAGCCGCGGGAGAACCCGTCGACCAGGGTGAACTGGCCGCCGATGAGGATCTTCCCGTCGGGCTGCACGGCCAGGGCCATGACCGGGCCGTTCAGTGTCGGCGCGAAAGCGGGGTCAAGCGACCCGTCGGCGTTGATCCGGGCCAGGTTGCCCTGGGTGACGCCGCCGATGCTCAGGAACGAGCCAGCCACCAGGATCTGCCCATTGGGCAGCACCGCGGAGGCAAAGACGGTCCCCCCGGTGTCCGGCGAGAGCGTGGCGTCGGGGATGCCGTAGGTCGTGACCCGGGCGATGTGGTTGCGGGCGACGGACGTTGCGGAGTCGGGCGGCTGGAGGGCCGTGAAGTACCCGCCGAGGACCACGTTTCCGTCCGGCTGCACGGCGATTGCGCTGACGGCCTGGTTCGGGTTGGGGATGAAGCCGCCGTCGACCGATCCGTCGGGATTGATCCTAGCGACGTAGGGGGCGGCCGTGGCGGAGAGGTTGTTGGCGGGGAAGATCTGGGTGAAGGTGCCGCCGATCACCAGCCTGCCGTCGGGCTGGAGCGCCACCGCGGAGACGGCCGCCAGCGGGTTGATGATGTAGGACGTGTCAAGCGTGCCGTCCGCGTTGATCCGGGCGAGGAAATCGCACTGGATGTAGGTCGTCGTCCCGTTGGGATAGAACGTCGTGAACTGTCCGCCGAAGATTATCTTCCCGCTGGGCAGGACGAGGATCGAGTTGACGGCGCCGTTGGGCTCGGGGTCGAAGCCCGTGTCCAGGGAGCCGTCGGAGTTGAGCCGCGCGGCGCAGCTGCGGGCGGTCGTCGAGGAGGCCCCGTTGGGCTGGAGCGTCGTGAAACCCCCGCCCACGAGCACCTTGCCGCTGGGATCAATCGCCAGGGAGAGCACGGGCCGGTCGGCGTTGGGGTCGAATCCCGTGTCGAGCGTCCCGTCCGAATTGAACCTCGCGATATGGTTGCGGGTCGTCGGGGCGGCGGCCCCTCCCGGCTGGACCGTCGTGAACGATCCGCCGATCACGATCTGGCCGTTCGGCTGGTAGGCCACGGCATAGACGACCCCGTTCGCGTTCGGGTTGAAGACATTGTCAAGCGACCCGTCGGCGTTGAGCCGTGCCACATAGCCGCGCGGAACCGGTGCCCCGCCGCCACCCGGCTGGATCGTCGTGAACTGGCCGCCGACAATGATCTGGCCGTTGGGCTGGAGGGCCATCACCCGGACCACATCGTTGGCGTTGGGGCTGAAGCCGGAATCGACCGTGCCGTCGTGGTTGAGCCTGGCGATGTAGCTGTGCCCCGAGATCGGATTCCCGTAGGGATGAATCTGCGTAAAGTATCCCCCCATCAAAAGTTTACCGTCCGGCTGGATCAGCAGGGTGTTGACGATCCCGTTCGCGTTCGGGTCGAACCCATCGTTGGGGAGCGTGAACGAGCGGGCATCAAGAGCCGCGCCCAGGGACACCAGAAGCACAAGGCCGGCAAAAGGGAGCCCGGACAGCCGGCTTCTTGGGGACGATAGGAATGGCATGAAGGTAATGCTGCTTACAGAGAAAGCGCACAAATGCAATGCCGGGTAGCGGGGGCTCCCGGAGGAGCTTTTTAGTCTCACCGGCATTGCAAAAGGTTCCGGAAAAGGGGCCCCGATCCGGACGATTTCCGAACCGTCCAGGCAGCTTGCAAAAATGGCCCCCAAGGAACAGCTTGCAGGCCCCATGAAAAACAGGATTTTAGCCGTTTTGGCCCTTCCGCTGGCCCTCGCCATGCCCAACCACGCAAAAGCCGAGCTCAAGGTGGGCGACAAGGCCCCCGAGGTCACCGGCGTCACCGACGCCGGCCAGCCCGTCAAGTTTTCGGACGTCTATTCCAAGCAGAGGTACACCCTCGTCTATTTCTACCCCAAGGCCGATACGCCCGGCTGCACCGCCCAGGGCTGCTCGATCCGGGACGGGTACGAGAGCCTGACGGGCAAGGGCGTGGCCGTGATCGGTGTCAGCCATGACGACGTCGCCTCCCAGAAGGCCTTCAAGGAGAAATACCACCTTCCGTTCACTCTCGTCGCGGACACCGAGGACGCGGTCATTGGCTCGTTCGGAGTGACGACCTACCCCGGCGGCATGGCCCACCGCTCGGCCTACCTCATCAAGGGGGGAGTCGTGGTCTACACCGACTACAAGGGCACGACGACGACCCAGGCGCAGGCCATCCTGGACTTCATCGCGGCCGACAAGGGTTGACCGGGGTCTAGAGCTCGTCGTCCGGCGCCTGCGGCAGGGCCGCGGCCGAGGGGTTGGCGAGCACCCGGCCCAGCCACTCCGATATCAGGGGATCGCGCAGGTGCGCCCCCGCCGGCCAACGGCCGGCGACGAGGTCTATCACCCGCAGCGCCCGGTCGGCCCCGCGCACGAAATTGCGCGCGTGAAGGTCCGCGACGAGGTAGGGGACGCCCCGGACAAAGAGCAGCCGGGGATGGTCCCGGTCCGCCCTCAGGAACCGCGAGGGGATCTCGATGAGGCCGCCCGGCAGGCTGCCTGACATGTCCTCGCCCTGGGGCAGCGTCTCGCCGCGCACCTGCTTTGCGACCAGGATCCCCTCGGGCGTCACCGCGACGACCTCGGTCGCCATGCCCCCGAGCACTTGGATGATGAGCAGCTTCTCAAGGAGGCCCCGGTAGTCGCCGAGCCCCGCCTCCGCCTCCAGGATCGTCTCGCCGCCGCGCCGGAATCCGAACTCGCTTCCGATCCTCTTTCCCTCGCGCGGACGGTAGAACTTGTAGACGGCGCCCTCTCCGACGGCCTCGTAGGCCCACGCCTCCACGCCCACGCCGATCTGGCGCAGCCGGGGATTGGCCTCCTCGATGGGGTTGCCCTCGCCCTCCGCGAACCCGAAGTCGGAAAGCGGCCGCAGCGGCAGGCTGCGCCGGAACGCCCTGATCGCCTCGCCGAGGGACGCCCATTGCGCGCCCGCCCCCTCAAGCAGGCTTACTTCGTCTTCCGCGAGGAGGACGAGATCGCGGTCCGAATCTGCTCGGAGATCGCATTTGGCTGCCGCCTCGCCAAGTCGAGCGAGCGCTTCCAGTCGTCGCTCGTGATCGTCTTGAATAGCGGCTCGCCCGGCCTCGTCCGGGAGGACGTGGCCCCGGATGCGGGTTGGCTTTCCGGTGAAGGCATCTTGCATGTGTCCGCCATGCGCGAAACGTCGGCGGCGACCGACTCAAACGCAACGACTCTTTGCCGACAAGTTATTCGCAGGCAGGGCTCACTGGGCCTGCCTCGCGGCCGGAGCCTTCGGCGTCGTGCTGGCGACGATGAGCGACTCGACCCTGCGGCGGTCCATCTGGGCCACCTCGAACTGCCAGCCGGACCACTCGAAGCGGTCGCCGACCGCGGGAATGCGCCCGAACTGGGTCACGACGAAGCCCCCCGCCGTCCTGTACTCCGCCTCGGCCTCGTTCGGAAGCGGCTCCCTGATCCCCAGGACGGACTTGAGCTCGGCGATCGGCATCGTCGCGTCGACCAGCCACGACCCGTCCTCCCTGCGCTTCGCGCCGGACTCGCTGCGGTGCCCGGGCTCAGGCAGGTCTCCCACGATCGCCTCGAACACGTCGATCACCGTGACCAGGCCCTGCACCGCGCCGAACTCGTCCGAGACCACCGCGGTGTGGCGGCCCGTCTTCTTGAACTGCTCCAGGAGCTGCAGGACGGTCATCGACTCCGGAGCTATGAGCGGGGGCACGAGCAGGTTCTTGAGCGCCGTGGGCAGGCCTATCGCGGAGTTCGCCCAGAGCGCCTTGACCGACACCATGCCGACCACCTGGTCCCTGTTCTTCTGGTAGACGGGGAAGTACGAGTGCCCGCCCGTCACGATCTTCCTCCAGTTGGTCTCCTCGTTGTCGTCGATGTTGAGGAACACGATCTTGGCCCGGGGGGTCATGATCGCCGTGATGAGGAGCTTGTCCAGGGACAGCACCCCCTCGACCATCTCCTTCTTGGCGCGCTTGAACACGCCGGCGTGGAGGCCGCGCTCGACGAGCGCCCGCACGTCGTCGTCCCCCACCGTCTCGGACACCGGCCTGAGATGGAACCCGAGGGCTGTGGCGATGGCCTCGCTTGCCAGGCCGAGCACGGCGGAGCACGGGCTCACGACGCGCGAGAACATGCGCATGGCCGGCCCGAGGATCGCCGCGGCGCGCTCCGGGTTTGCAAGGACGATCCGCTTGGGCAGGAGCTCCCCGAAAAGCAGCATGACCGAGCTGATCCCGAGCGTGCCCGCCACAAGGCCGATTGTCTCCGCCCACGGCGCGAGCGCCGGCCACCTCGTGAACCAGGTCCCGAATTCCTGGGCGGCGGGGGACACCAGCGCCACCCCTGCGACGATGCACGTCAGGGTCAGCCAGAACTGCACGAGCCCGAGGAACCTGCCGGGATGCTCCGCGATCACCAGGGCGGCGCCGGCGCCCTCGCCGCCCGCCTCGGCCATCCTCAGGAGCTTCACCTTGCGGGCCGACACGAACGCGGTCTCGGCCGCGGTCATCAGTCCGTTGGCGACGATCAGGAGCCCGAGGATCACGAACTCATACGCGGCATACGGCATGGAATCCCCCGATCATGGCCACTTCACCCGGCGATGCAACCCCTCCCGGGAATCCCCGTCCGGCGCAAAACGTTTGGCATCGGCGCGGCCCGACCCATCCTTGGCCGGTCATGCTTGAGGTCGAAAACCTGTGCAAGTCGTATCCCGGGCCCGACGGGGCGCGGGTCGAGGTCGTCCGTATCGGGCGGTTCTCGCTGGCCGCGGGGGCCGAGCGCGCGCTCCGGGGCGAGAGCGGGTGCGGGAAGACGACCTTCCTCAACCTCGTGGCCGGGATCCTCGCGGCGGACTCGGGCCGGATCGGGATCGACGGCGCCGACATGGCCTCCCTCCCGGAGCCCGCGCGCGACCGGCTGAGGGCCGCGAAGCTGGGCTATATATTCCAGACGTTCAACCTCCTCCAGGGATACACGGTGATGGAGAACGTCGTCCTCGGCATGAGCTTCTCGCCGGCCGGCGCCGATCACCGGCGGGCCAGGGAGCTCCTCGGCCGCGTGGGCCTCGGGAACCGCCTGGACCACTTCCCGAGGCAGCTTTCGACCGGCCAGCAGCAGCGCGTCGCCGTCGCTCGCGCGCTCGCCAACCGGCCGGCCCTCGTGCTCGCCGACGAGCCCACGGGCAACCTGGACCGTCGCAACTCGCGGGAGGCCATCGCGCTCATCCGTGAGGCCTGCAGGGAGAGCGGCGCGTCGCTCCTTCTCGTGAGCCACGACGAGGGGGTCCTCGCCGAGTTCGGGAGCGTCGAGGACTTCACGACGCTCAACGCCGCCGCCGCGGCGCACGCGCCGTGACGCTCCTCCTCATAGTCTACCGGAGCCTGAGGCAGCACGCCTTCTCGACCCTCGTGACCGCGGGGAGCCTGGCGCTCGCCGGCGGGCTCCTCATGAGCGTCTGGATGGTCAAGGCCCAGGCCCAGAAGTCATTCCTGCGCACGACCACGGCCTTCGATGCGGTTCTGGGGGCCCGCGGCTCCAAGCTCCAGCTCGTCCTCAACGCGATCTTCCACCTGGAGGCGTCTCCCGGGAACCTTTCGTGGCAGGACTACGAGTTCATCCGCAGGCACCCGGCCGTGAAGACCGCCATCCCGATCGCCGTCGGCGACAACCTCAGGGGCTACAGGATTGTGGGCACGGTCCCGGGGATATTCACCGATGTGGAATACGCGCCCGGGTTGCGGTACGGCTTCGCCGAAGGCGGCCGGGCCTTCTCGCCCGAGGCGCGCGAGGCCGTCGTCGGGAGCTTCGCCGCGGCCATGCTCCGGCTGGCGGTGGGCGACACCTTCCACCCGTTCCACGGGCTTTCCTACGACCCGGCGGCCCAGCACGCGGACCTTTTCACCGTCGTCGGGATCCTCAGGCCCACCGGCACACCGCTCGACCGGGTCATCCTGGTCCCGATCAAGGGCGTGCAGACCATGAGCGGTCACGATCCCCGCGCCGCCACGGACATCAGCGCCGTCCTCCTGAAGCTTCATTCCCCGACGGCTGGCTTCATGCTGGACATCATGATCAACAAGCAGGGGAACCGGCTTACCCTGGCGTACCCGGTCGGCGCGATCCTGGCGGAGCTCTTCGACAAGATAAGCTGGTTCGACCGCGTGCTCGCGCTGGTGGCCTACCTCGTGGCCCTGGTGGCATCGGCATCGGTCCTCGCGAGCATCTACAACTCCATGAACGCCCGGAAGCGTGACATCGCGATCCTGCGTGCCCTGGGGGCCCGCCGCCGCCTGGTCTTCGGGGCCGTGGTGGCGGAGTCCGCCTGCATCGGCGCGCTCGGGGCCCTCGCGGGATTCGGGGTCTATTTCGTCCTCTTCGCCGCGGTGGCCCGGGTGATCCGCGCGCAGACGGGCGTCGTGCTCCCGCTCGGCGAGCTCCATCCCGTGCTCGCGCTGGCCCCGGCCGGCCTCGTGGCCCTGTGCGCCCTGGGCGGGATCATCCCCGCCCTGAAGGCCTACCGACTTCCGGTCGCCGAGAACCTGGCGCCGGTGTCCTAGGCGCGCCCTCCGGCGGCAAACGGCCCTTTGACGGGAAGGGCTCTTGTGGTAGCGTGGGGAAGTGAAGCGCCTGCTCCTAGTCCTCGCCGTCCTGCCCCTCGCGCTCCGCGGGGCGCAGCCGCAGGTCCCGGCGCCGCAGATGGACGGGGCCTACCTGAGGCTCGGTTTCGACCTCCTATCGAGCTTCAAGTTTGTCGCGCCCGAGTACGATCCCCTGGCGAGCCCGAAGGCCGCGCCCCCGACCGGCGAGGATCAGATTCCCGCCGCCGTTAAGGGCTGGAGCGGGCGGGAGGCCGTCGTCACGGGATTCATGCTCCCCACCAAGCTCGACAACGGCAGGGCCGTCGAATTCCTGCTGATGGCGAACCAGATGGCGTGCTGCTACGGCACCGTGCCCAACATGAACGACTGGGTAGTGGTCAGGGTCGCGAAGGGGGTCCCGATCACCCAGGACGTTCCCATATCGTTCCGCGGGGTGTTCAAGGTCAGCCCGATGTTTGAGAGCGGGTACATGACGGGAATCTACGAGCTCGACGCCGAGGGGCCCGGGCAGGTCGCGGAGTAGGAGTCCCGCGGCATCCTGCCCGGCGTGGTGCGCCTATCTCGAAATGTCGCCTTGCTGGAGGACCTTGAAGCCGCGCTGCCCGAGCGCCTGCGCGGCGGTCTCGGGATCCTCGGCGCTGATGGCCAGCGCGGCGCGCTCGGCCGGCCGCTTGATGAAGCTGTAGATATAGTTCGTGTTGATCTCCGCCTCAAGGAGGGCTGCAAGGACGCCCTTCAGCTCGGACTCGTCCGCCAGCTCGACGGCAAGTATGTTGCATTCCCCATATGCCAAGTCGTTGTTCACCAGCAGCTCGCGCGTCTTGGTGGGGTCGTCGACGACAAGCCTGATGATCGAGCTGTCCGTCGTGTCCAGGACCGTGATGGCCATGACGTGCACGTTGTGCTCCTTCAGGAGGTTCGTCAGGTCGTAGAGACGGCCGACCCGGTTCTCGGCGAACACCGAGAACTGCTTGACCGGGTCGTGCGGCAGGGAGCTCGTTCGCGCGGACATGGCGTGGGGGAATGATGGCGCGCATGGGGCCAGGGTCAACGGCGAGGTGTTGTGATTTTCCGCGCGCCGCCCCAGCGTCGGACGCGCAATGAACATTCCCGCACACCACGCGGCGGTCATCGAACGGGCAAACCGGGGCGCGAGGCTTATCGCGCGCGGCATGGCGCTCAACGCGGTCCTCGCGGTGATAAAGATAACCGGAGGGATCGCAGGGGACGCCTATGCGCTTGTTGCCGACGGGATCGAGTCCCTGTGCGACATCGCGATATCGGTCCTCATATGGACGGGGTTCAAGTGGGCGGCGCAGCCGCCCGACGCCAACCATCCGTACGGCCACGGCAAGGCCGAGGCGGTGTCGGGGCTCCTGACCGCGGTCATGGTCCTCGGCGCGAGCGCCGGGGTGGGGTGGCACGCGGTCGCCGAGATCCAGCATCCCCAACGCCAGCCCCATTGGTGGACGCTCCTCATCCTTTCCGCGGTCATCGCCACCAAGGTGGTGTTCTCGAGGCGCCTCGACGCGGTGGGGCGCGACACCGACAGCACCGCGCTTGGAGCCGAGGCGTGGCACCACCTTTCCGACGCGATCTCCTCCGCGGCCGCGTTCATCGGGATATCGATCGCGGTCGCCGGGGGCCCGGCATTCGGGGCGGCGGACGGATGGGCGGCGCTCGCGGCCTCGGTCGTCATCGCGTTCAACGGGGTGAAGATCTCCCAGAAGGCGCTCAACGAGGTGATGGACATGGCGGTCCCCGCCAAGATGGAGAACGAGGTCCGGGCCCTGGCCGCGCGCGTGCCGGGAGTCGCGAGCTTGGACAAGTGCCGCGTCAGGAAGAGCGGCCTCAGCTACCTGGTCGACATCCAGATTCGCGTCCCCGGGGACCTGAGCGTGCGCGAAGGCCACGGGATCGCACACGCGGTGAAGGACACGCTCCTCGCGTCCCGGCTTCGGGTTACCGATGTCACGGTCCACGTCGAGCCGACCTTGTTGGGCCGGACGGGACCCGGAGCCTAGCGCTCTATCCGCTGGGCTAGCTTCCAGCCGAGGTAGACCCCGACCATGCTCCCGATCCCGCTCGTCACGATCTCGGTCATGAGACCGAATCCGGAGCCAAGGAAGCCCCCGACGTAGCCTCCCACCATCGTTCCGACGAAGATGCAGAGCTTGTTCACGCTCCAAGGAAATGGGCGAGGGCCGAAAAAAGGCGATTTCTAACGCGGGAGCGGCCGGAAGGGGCCGGCTTCCCCCGGAGGGTGAAGGGAAACGGCCCACATGGGTGTTGTGCGTGGCAAGCTTTGACCCCATCAAAGGATAGCATGAAGACTCCCGACGTCACGCGCGGGCTCTGCCGGCTGATCGTCACCGCGGCGTGCTGCGCCGCGGCGACGCGGGCCCGCGCGGACGACGGGGTGATCACCGCCGTGTACTCGCTGGTCAGCGACGACTATGCGCGGGCGAGGCTGCCGGACGGATCGCTCCTGCCCGAAAGCTACACGTTTGGCGAGGGCGGTCACCTGGCGGGGCCGATGCGAGACGACTCGGTGGACAAGCTGTCGTTCCTGGAGCTGGCGAAGATCGTTGCGGTGCCGCTGGCGGAGCAGAAATACGTCTCCGCGGGCGAGCGCGATCCGAACGACACGAGGATCCTGATCATGATCTACTGGGGCAAGACCAGCGGGACGGAGAACTCCTCAAGTTCCGTGGCCTTCCAGAATCTCCAGTCAAACCAGGTCGGGCCGCCCCCGCCGCCCCCGCCGCCCCCCTCGGGCAACAACCACGTTTCACCGGGCAGCGCGAATGCCGCTGCGGTCGAGCAGTCCGCCAGGGAAAACGCCTTTTCGGGGGCCCTGGCCGCGGTGTCGGCCGAAAACAACCTTCGCAACCAGATCGACGCCCAGAACGCCGCGCTCCTGGGCTACGATGGCGAACTCGCGGCCTCGGCGAGCCTCGAGATGACGGCGTTCCGCCTGAGGCACCAGGACCTGATCTCCGAGATCGAGGAGAACCGCTACCTCGTGGTCCTGATGGCCTATGACTTCCAGGAGCTCTGGAAGCACAAGAAACACAAGCTGCTCTGGGTCACCCGCATGAGCGTCCGCGAGCGCGGCACCGACTTCGGCAAGGTCCTGCCTGCAATGGTCAAGTACGGCTCGCAGTTCTTCGGCAAGGACAGCCAGGGGCTCCTGCGCAAGCCGCTGCCACTGGGGCGTGTCGACATCGGCGACGTGAAGACCCTCGGCGTCGTTCCGGAAAAGTAATTTGGGCGCCTAGTGCGAGTGTCCGCGGTCGTGGCCGCCGGGCGAGGTCGCCGAGTGCCCGCCGTACTGGCCGCCCCCATGCCCTGGGTTTCCCCCATGTGCGCCCGGCGGGTGGCCTCCATGGCCGTGTTCCCGCCCGCCGCCGCGGAAGCCGCGCCCGTAGTAGCCTTCGTAGAAGGCGGGTCCCCATCCGAGTCCGAAGTAGGGGCCGGGGTATCCCCACAGAAACGAGTCGCCCGCCCAATAGGGGTCTCCCGCCCAGTAATTGTATCCCGGGCCTGGCTCCGAGTACTCAATCGGACCGTAGTCCGCGGTGGTGGGAGGCAGGTCGATTGCCCGGACGACCCCGTCCGGCCCGTACGCGCCCCCGATCAGGGGCGGCGGGGTCGAGGGCATCGGCACGGATTGGGCCTCCGGGGAGCTGCCCTGGGCTGGAGGCTGAGGGGGGGCTTCCTGCGACTGCGGCGGCTCCGACAGGTTCCAGGCGCCGTTCGCCCAGACCCAGCTGCCCGCCTGGGGAACCCAGTGGCCGGTGACCCAGGTCGCGCTCCTTGAGGGCGGCAGCTCCCAGTGGGCGGCAACCCACGCCCATCGGCCGTTGTCCGAGTTCCAGTGGCCCGACATCCACACGTAGGCGGGCGACGGCGGCGCGGAATACTGGCCCTCGGCGGTGGCCGGGGGGTTCTCTGCGAGCGCGCTCCCGGGTGCCGCGAGCGCGATCACCAGGCCCAGCACGCCCGCGGCTCCAGCCAGTGAGACTCGGGTTCTTGTATTCATGGCTTTGGATTCTCCTTATTTCTGCTCAGGGTGCACCCCCACCTTTGACATGGGGCGGATGGCCGCTGTTCCGACTGATTTCGCCGGCCGCTAGCCCCATGGCGGCCGGCACCTGATGGCAGCGTACGGTTGAAAGGGGCGCTTCGCAAGTGCGCAGGGGGTTCATCCTCCAAGCATGACGCACCGGCCGGAAAAAAGGTGACGCGGCGCGGTCGAGGGGCTGCGGGCAAGCCGCCCGCCGTGGCCGTGGAACTTTTCCCGCCGGCGCGGTCCAAGAGGAGATCGGGATCCACGGGGCACGCCCGGTATATCCAAAAAAAAGATACAATGAAGAAAATAAAACTGTTGAAACCCTCCCTCATCTCCGTGCTCGCGCTCGGGATGGTCATTCCCGCGTTCGCCCAGAATGCGCCAGCCACGCCCCAGGAGGCCGCCGCGGTCGACCCGGGCCCGGGCCTTGTCGGCGCGAGCTACGCCGAGGTGAGCGTCGCAAGCGTGCGACAGGGCGGGGCGCCAAAGGACCTCAGGGACTTCGAGTTCGTCTCAAACGGGGCCGTGCTCAGGCAGGGCGCCTGGGGCGTGGACGCCAACTTCAGGTACGATTACCTGTCGGGTTCGGCCAACGGGTACAGGGACCGGCGCAACGAGGCGCTCCTCGGGGTGACGGGATTCCTCGCGGAGGGCTGGGGGAAGCCGTTCGTGACAGCGGACGTCGGCTGGGCCTGGCAGGACGCAGCGGGCGTCTCGCGCAATTCGGCCGCTTACACGCTGACTGGCGGCGTGGAGTTCCAGGTACTCAAGAACCTGGCCCTCACCCCGTACATGGAGTTCCAGGACGAACCGCGCCTGTACAACAACGCGAAGCCCCTCGCAGACATCCCGAACCACGTGATGGACTACGGCGTCAAGGCGACCTACAGGCTGACCCGGGAGTGGAATGCCTCGCTGGGCGTCTTCCTCGACCAGCACAGCACGAATGACCTCGGCCTGCGGGCGGGAGTGAGCTACCGGTTCTGACGACCCCCGGACGACGGGCCGCGCGAATGCGCGCCCCGTCGTCCCGCGTCCGGGAGCGGTTTTTGCTTGGCGGGAGGGGCGGGCCCGGCTTGCTAGGGCCCCTATGGAAGATCCCGAGGTACCCACTGAACACCTGCACGAGGCGATGGAGCACCGCGCGGGCCACGGCAAGGCCCCGTGGACCCTGGGCGTCGCGCTCAGCTCGGCGCTGCTTGCCGGGCTAGCGGCGGTCTGCTCGCTGCTCGCCGGCCACCACTCAAACGAGGCCATGATCGAGCAGATCCGAAGCTCCGACAAGTGGGCCTATTACCAGGCCAAGGGGATCAAGGCGGCGGTCCTGGGCTCCAAGCTGGAGTTGCTCGAGGCCGAGGGGAGGCCCGTGGCGCCCAGGGACAGGCAGAAGATGCTCGATTACAAGAAGGAGCAGGATGACATCGCAGCCGAGGCGGCCGCGGGCGAGCGGGCGGCGGAGGGGCACCTGAAGAGGCATGTCGTCTTCGCCCGGGCGGTCACGCTGTTCCAGATCGCCATCGCGATAGGGGCGATCGCGGCGCTCACCAACCGGAGGCTCTTCTGGCACGTGAGCCTGGCCTTCGGGCTGGTGGGGATCCTTTTCCTGGCCCAGGGCTGGCTGGCGGGCTGAGGCGCGCGGTCACGCGGCCGCGAAGTCGATGTAGCCGCGCTCGACATCCGTGTACACGAGCTGCGCCGTGAGGCGGTCGCCGACGCGCCTTCCCTCGTATCCCTTCACAAGCTTTCCCTCTACCGGTGGATTGAAGAGGCGCACCCACGTCCCCTTTTCCGAGGCCCCGGTGACCGTGGCTGGGAATTTCTCGCCGATCCTCCTGGCGAGGAGCATTGCGCCGGCCGATTTGACGACCTGCCGCTCCACCTTCTTGGCCTCGTCCTCCATCTCGGTGCAGTGGGCGGCCAGCGCCGTGAGCTCGTCGTTTCCATACGGCGGCTTGGAAGATGAGATCGCGGCCTTCACGAGGCGCTGGACGAGCAGGTCCGGATAGCGTCGGTTGGGCGCGGTGGAGTGGGCGTAATCCGCGACGGCGAGGCCGAAGTGGCCCGCAACCGTGGCCCCCGGGAACTCCACGACATACTCGCCGCGGCCGAGCAGCTTGATCACGCACAGCGAGAGGTCGGGGAAGAAGGCGGGATCCGCCTTCTTCGCCGACATCAGGAACTGCTCGAGGGCCCGCCCGTCCGGCTGGGCGGGGAGGGTGGAGCCGTGCTCGGCCGCCAGCTCGACGATCCGGTCCCATTTCGTGGGGGTGCGCACCACCCGGCGGATCAGCGGGAGTTTCCTCGAGGAGACGAAGCGAGCCGTGACGCCGTTCGCGGCGACCATCAGTTCCTCGATCAGGCTCTTGGCCGAGTTGCTCTGGTCGGGCAGCAGGTCCCTGAGGATGTCGCCCTCGAAAACAGCCCTCGACTGGAGCGTCTGGAGGGAGAGCGCGCCGCGCATGTGGCGGAGTCCCCTGAGCTGGTCGGCGACCCGGTGCTGAAGCTGGATGTTTTCCGCGAGCCCCGGGACCGCCCCGGCCGCTCCCGGGAGTGGGCCTGTCCCCTCGAGCCACGCGGCGCCCCCGTTGTAGGCGAGCTTCGCCTTGTTCGTCACCAGGCCCGGGTACACGTCCGACGACGTGAGCGCACCCTCCGCGCCGAACACCATCTCGATCACGAAAGCGAGCCGGTCGACCCCGAAGCCGAGTGACGTGAGGTCGGTCGACAGCCTCTCGGGGAGCATCGGGAAGATCCCCCCGGCCGTGTACACCGAGGTCGTGTTGGCCCGGGCGTGCCCGTCCAGGGCGGACCCCTGGGGCACGAGGCCGCTCACGTCGGCCACCGCGACAAGCACCTTCGTGGAGCCGCCGGCGAGGGGCTGAGCGACTGAGAGCTGGTCAAGGTCGCGCGAGTCGTCGTTGTCGATCGAGCACCAGAGGAGGCCCCTGAGGTCGCGCACCGGGACGGTGGACTTGACCGGCGCCCCGTGGATCGCGGCGAGCTCGACCACGGCGGCAGGCGGAAAATCCGGGGCTAGGCCGTGTTCAAGCATCGCCCGGCGGGCGATTTCGTGGAGAACGAGGCGCGGCTTTCCTCCGTCGGGGTTTGGTGTCGGCACACACTCTACGTAGCGCTTTTCCCTCCTTGGTCAAATTTGCGGTCCGATGCGGGCCCGGATCCCGGGGAGGGGTCCCTCCCGCCGGGACGGGGGCCGGGATGTCATAAGCAAACGCCCCGCCGATGCCTTGCAGATCCGTCCCTTCCCGAAATACGCCATATTAGCCGCGGTGAATCCGCCCGGGGCAACCTCCCGAAACTTGCCTTGGCCGCGCACAGTAATCCAATGTCGGCGGTCCTCACGGGGAATCCTATGAACAAACGCAATCCGGCGACTCCTTTGGCGAAGAACGAGCACCTGCTCCGGTGGGTCGGGAAGATGGCGGAGCTGTGCAAACCCGACGTGCTTCACTGGGTCGACGGCTCCAAGGAGGAGTATGACGACCTGTGCAGGCTGATGGTCGCCAACGGGACGTTCATCGAGCTCAACCAGGACCTCTGGCCGGGCTGCTTCTACGCCCGGAGCAACCCGGGGGATGTCGCGCGGGTCGAGGACCGGACCTTCATATGCTCGAACTCGCGCGACGGCGCGGGCCCAACGAACAACTGGGTCAAGCCCTTCGAGATGCGGCGGAAGCTCCGGGAGGTCTTCAGCGGCTCCATGAGGGGGCGCACGATGTACGTGCTTCCCTTCAGCATGGGGCCGGTTGGGTCCCCGATGGCCCAGATTGGCGTGCAGCTCACGGACTCGCCCTACGTCGTGGCCAACATGCGCATCATGGCCAGGATCGGCGTCCCCGTCTTCGCAGAGATCGACAAGGCCGAGAAGCGCGTGGTCCCCTGCATGCACTCGGTTGGCGCGCCGCTGAAGGCGGGCGAGAAGGACGTGCCATGGCCGTGCAACCCCGACAAGTACATCGTCCATTTTCCCGAGACCCGGGAGATTTGGAGTTACGGGTCGGGATACGGGGGCAACGCGCTCCTCGGGAAGAAGTGCTTCGCGCTGAGGATCGCCTCGAACATCGCCCGGGACGAGGGGTGGATGGCCGAGCACATGCTTATCCTCGCCGTCGAGAGCCCGCACGGGGAGAAGACCTACGTGAGCGCCGCGTTCCCGAGCGCCTGCGGGAAGACCAACTTCGCGATGCTGGTGCCGCCCAAGTCGTTCACGGACCAGGGTTGGAAGGTGTGGACGCTTGGCGACGACATCGCGTGGCTGAAGCCCGATGCGGAGGGCCGCCTGAGGGCGATCAACCCCGAGGCCGGGTTCTTCGGGGTCGCGCCCGGGACCTCGGTGAAGACGAACCCGAACGCGATGGCCGCGCTCTCGAGGAACACGATCTTCACCAACGTGGCGCTCACGCCCGAGGGCGGCGTCTGGTGGGAGGGGATGACCGACACACCACCGGCTCGCCTGACCGACTGGCAGGGAAAGGACTGGGTCCCGGGATGCGGCCGTGCGGCCGCCCACCCGAACGCCCGGTTCACCGCGCCGGCGTCGCAGTGCCCCACGATCGACCCGGACTGGGAGAGGCCCGACGGCGTCCCGATAAGCGCCATCGTATTCGGCGGCCGCCGGGCCAGCACGATACCGCTGGTGTACCAGGCTTTCAACTGGAGCTCGGGCGTCTACCTGGGGGCCACGATGGGATCGGAGATGACCGCGGCCGCCGCGGGGACCATCGGCAAGGTCCGCCGGGACCCGATGGCCATGCTCCCGTTCTGCGGCTACCACATGGGGGACTACTTCGGCCACTGGATCCTGATGCAGAAGAGCCTGAGCGAGACGCCCCGCATCTTCCACGTGAACTGGTTCCGCAAGGACGAGGAGGGCAGGTTCATGTGGCCGGGATTCAGCGAGAACATGAGGATACTCAAGTGGATCGTCGACCGGGCCCGCGGCAAGAGCCTCGCGAAGGAGACGCCGATCGGCTGGATGCCCAAGTACGAGGACATCGACTGGGTCGGCTTGGATTTCCCGAAGGGTCGCTTCGAGGAGCTCCAGTCGTTCAACCGCCTGTCCTGGCGGGCGGAGGTCATGAGCCACGAGGAGCTCTTCCTCGACCTGCACGATCGGCTCCCGAAGGAGATGGTCTACGAGCGGGAGCTGCTGATCTGCCGCATGTGACGGGCCGGTCCCAGGCGGCGTGCGGGCCTAGGGTGCCTCGGGCCTGACCCAGCGCGCGCCGAGACGGCTGCTCCTCACGACGGCGTCGATGAACGCCATGCCCTTGACGCCGTCGTCTATCGTCGGGAAATCAAGCTTCTTTGGGATCGGGCGCCCCTCCACCTCCGCCGCTATGGCGCGGAACGCCTCGCGGTAGATGTTGCCGAACGCCTCGAGATAGGCCTCCGGGTGGCCGAAGGGGATCCTCGTGAAACGCTTGGCCTCGTCCCCGACGTAGCTGTTCCCGCGGCGCCATATCTGCCGGGGCTTGTCGACGAACTTCACAGCGAGCTCGTTGGGGTGCTCCTGGTGCCACTCGAGGGAGGCCTTCGTCCCATAGACGCGGATGTTGAGGTTGTTCTCGTCGCCGACGCAGATCTGCGACGCGTGCAGCACGCCCTTTGCGCCTCCCTTGTACCGCACGAGGACGTTGCCGTCGTCGTCGAGCCTGCGGCCCTTCACGAAGGTGGTCAGGTCGGCGCAAAGTTCCTCGGTCTCAAGGCCGGTGATGTAGCGCGCAAGGTTGTCGGCGTGGGTGCCGAGGTCGCCCATGCAACCGGCCGCCCCGCAGCGCTTCGGGTCCGTGCGCCACGAGGCCTGCTTCTGGCCCGTGCGCTCGACCGCGTCGGCGAGCCATCCCTGGGGATACTCGACGACGATCTTCCGGACCGTCCCGACGGTCCCGTCCTGCACCAGCTCGCGTGCCTGCTTCACCATTGCGTTGCCCGTGTAGTTGTGGGTGAGGACGAACACCTTGCCCGACCTCCTCACCAGGGTCCTGAGTTTCCTGGCCTGGGCCATGTCGAAGGTGACGGGCTTGTCGCAGACGACATTGAACCCGGCCTTAAGGAAGAGGCTCGCGGGCTCGAAGTGCTGGTGGTTCGGGGTCACGATGACGACGAAGTCGAGCCGCCTGTCCTTCGGCATCGCGGCCTCGGCCTGCGCCATCTCGCGGTAGGAGCCGTAGACGCGCGCATGGTCGAGCAGGAGGTCCGCGCCGGACAGCTTGGAGCGCACGGCGTCGCTCGAGAAGGCCCCGGCGACGAGCTCCGCGTGGCCGTCCATCACGGCTGCGATCCTGTGCACGGCGCCGATCAGCGCGCCCCGGCCCCCGCCGACCATTCCAAATCGAAGTTTTCTCCTCATGATATTTTTTTCGGCGCCCGGCGCGGCTTCGTCAGGCCCCGGTCACTGGTTCTTCTTGTCGAACGCCGCGTCGAACGCGAGCGCGCTCGGGGGGAAGTCCACCTTGCGCACGAATGCCGCGGCCTCCGTGGCGCCGTGCACGCGGTCCATGCGGATGTCCTCCCACTCGACCGAGAGGGGGCCCCGGTACCCGACGTCGTTGAGGGCGACGATGATCTCCTCGAACTTTATGTCCCCGTGGCCGAGCGACCTGAAGTCCCAGTGCCGGCGGGGATCGCCGAAGCTCGTGTGGCCGCCGAACACGCCCGCCGAGCCGTCCCCGTGGCCCCACCAGACATCCTTCATGTGGACATGGTAGATGCGCTTCCCGAAGGCGCGGATGAACCGCACATAGTCCACGCCCTGGTAGCCCAGGTGCGAGGGGTCGTAGTTGAAGCCGAAGCGGCGGTGGCCCTTCACGGCGTCGACGGCGCGCTGCGCGCTCGCCGTGTCGAACGCGATCTCGGTCGGGTGGACCTCCAGCCCGAAGTTGACGCCGCACGCGTCGAATTCCTCGAGGATTGGGCCCCAGCGGCTCGCGAAATCCTGGAATCCCTTCTCCCAGTAGTCCTGGGAGGTCGGGGGGAAGGCGTAGAGGGAATGCCAGATCGAGGAGCCCGTGAAGCCGTTGACCACGGCGGGGAAGCCCCCCCTTTCCGCCGCCCCCGGCCGGGCGTCGAAGAACTTCCGGGCTGCCTTTGCCGTCGCGATCATCTTTTTCGCCGCGCGGCGGCGGACGCCCTCGGGCTTCCCGTCGCCCCATACGTCGGGGGGCAGGATCGAGCGGTGGCGGTCGTCGATCAGGTCGCAGACGGCCTGCCCGACCAGGTGGCTCGACACGGCCTGGCACGAGAGTCCGTGGGCGCGAAGCAGGTCCCACTTCTCCTGGACGTAGCTCTTCGTCGACAGCGCCTTGTCGACCTCGAAGTGGTCTCCCCAGCAGGCGAGCTCCACGCCGTCGTATCCCATCCTCTTGACGAGGGGGGCGAGCTCTTCCAGGGGCATGTCGGCCCATTGGCCGGTGAATAGGGTTACGGGGCGGGGCATGGTGGGTGTCCTTTTATTGTTTCCTCGATCGCCGGAATTTCAAGCCCGTCCCCACGCCCTCATCTGCTCAAGGCAGAGGCGCACGGACTTCATGGGGGCGTGGCTGTACTCCTCCTGTTCCACGATGAACCACTCGACCGCCCCGACCGAGTCGGATGCGGCGAAGACCTCGTCGAAATTCACCGGGCCCTGGCCGAGCTCCTTCTTGTCCTTGAGGTGGAGGAGTGGGATCCGCGCCCCCTGGTCGCGGATGAATTTCGCGGGGGAATAGCCCGCGAACTGGGCCCAGTACACGTCGACCTCGGCGAAGAGGTTCCTGGGCTCCGCGGCGCCGAGTATCCAGTCCATGGCCGGCCGCCCGTCGAACAGCCTGAATTCGCTGGCGTGGTTGTGGAATCCGAAGCGGATGCCGAAGGGGCGGAGCATCGCCCCCACCTCGCCGAGCTGCTCGCCGATCCTCTCGCACGCCACCGCGGACACGAAGTGCCCGGGTGGCCACCAGGAGCACACCACATTTTGGGCCCCGAGGGCGAGCGCATCGCCGACCACCGTCTGGGTGTCGTTGGTGAGGCTCGGGTAGCTCACGTGCATGCCGGCCACACGGAGGCCCGCGGAATCCAGCGCCGCCTTCGCGCCCTTCACGTCGAGGCCGCCGTATCCTGCCAGCTCCACCCCGGCGTAGCCGATCTCGGCCACCTCGGCGACGGCCGCGGCGAAGTCCCGCTTCACCTCGTCCCGGACGGACCAGAGCTGCAGGGCGACGGGGACCGCCGCCTTCGGCTTCGCGCTCATTTGATCCGGACCTCCCTGCCCGTCGCCGAGGAGAGGTAGATGGCGTCCAGGATCTTCTGCACGGCGAGCGACTCGGCCGGGGCCACGAAAGGCTTGGCCTTCCCGACCAGGCAGTCGATGAAGTGTACCATCCGGTTCGTGTTGACGAGGGGGGGGAGCAGGTCGACCGCCTCGGTCATGTAGCCGCCCTTCGTCTGCCGGTAGAGCTGGAGGGGAGGCAGGCTCAGGCCCGCATCCGTCCCGAAGAGCTGGGTCGCGTTGATGTCGGTGTGGGGCCCGTGCGCGGCCCAGGAGGCCTCGAGGAGGACCGTCCTGCCGCTCTTCAGCTTGATGAACGCCGTCGAGAGGTCGTCCACGTCAAAGCGCGCCCCTGGGTCGATCTCGCTTCTGCCCCATCCCCCGTTGCCCAGCCCCCTCGGGCCAAACTTGGCGAACGTCTGCCCGCTCACCGCGGCCGCGTCGAACTCGCCCATGAGGTAGAGGCAGCGGTCGAGGGCGTGCACGCCGATGTCGTAGGTGCATCCGCCGCCCGCGAACCGTTTCTGCGTGAACCAGGAGCCGATCCTCGGGATTCCGGCCCTGCGCATCCACGAGGTCTTGGCGTGGTAGACGTCGCCGAGCGTGCCGCGGTCCACGATCTGGCGGGCCGTCTGCGTGTCCGAGTTGAACCTGAAATTCTGCCCGACCATGAAGAGGACCCGCCTCCTCCTGGCCTCGGCGACGAGCTTCGCGGCGTCGCGCGCGTTGGTCGCCATCGGCTTGTCGAGCATCACGTGCTTGCCGGCCCGCAGCGCGTCGAGCGCGACCGACGCATGGAGGTAGTTGGGGACCGCGACCGAGACGACGTCGATGTCGGCGCGCCCGAGAAGGGCCCTGTAGTCGGTCACCACCTCGGGGATCCCGTACCTCTCCGCAGCCTCCCGCCCCCGCTCGGGCGAGACCTCGGCGATCGCCACCACGCTCGCCGCGGAATGGAGCCTGAAGCTCGCGATGTGGTCTGCGCCTATGGCGCCGGCCCCGACAACGGCGACGCGGAAGTGGTTCTTTTTTCTATGGGCGATCATGTCCTGGGCGTGGCGCCGGGAAGGCGGGCCCCGGATCCTTGGCCCGCCGGGGCCCCTTGGCGATTTTTTTTAGAGGGGCCTGCCTGGGCGGCGCTCAGTTGTAGAGCCAGTACCGGCGGCTCTGCTGCTGGTAGACCGCGTTGCGCGCCTGGCATTCGCGCACGAAGGCCTCCACGTCGGTCTTGGCCCCGCGGGCCACCAGCTCGTTGTAGAACGATGTCGAGCCCATCACCTTCATGAAGAGGTTGGCCTCCTTCTTTGGGGCCGTGGAGAACGGGTTTCGCGCGTCGAACTTGCAGGCGAGCCTCATCATCTGGAGGCTCAACTCGGTGGGCCTCCACAGGTCCCAGTCGGTGATCTCCACGTACAGGCCCATCCCGGGCTGGCCCGTCTTGGCGTTGGGCACACTGACCCGCCTGTAGTCGATGCCCGGGATCTTCAGGGCGCGAAGCTCCTTCTCGAGCGCCTCGATGCGCATACCATGGTAGGTGACCCCCCTGAAGGGATAGGCGCTGCCGATCCCGTTGGTGAAACCCCCGACCTGGCATCCAAGCCCCGTCATCGGGTAGCCCTCGACGGCCGAGAAGTCGGGGATGTAGGGCGACGTCGCCACCCAGGGAAGCCCCGTGTCGGGCCACCGCATGCTCCTTCGCCAGCCGCGCATGGGGACGACCGTCAGCCTCCCGGCGACGCGGCGCGCCTCGGGTATCTTCAGGATATCTGGGGCCTCCTTCGCCATCCTCGCGAGCTCGCCGATCGTGAGGCCGTGCACGTAGGGCACCCGGAACTCCCCGACATAGCTCACCCACTGGGGATCCAGCGGAGGGCCGTCCACCTTCTGGCCGCCCAGGGGATTGGGCCGGTCGAGCACGATCACCTCCACGCCGTTCTCAAAGCAGCCCTCCATGCACATCTTCATCGCGCTCACGAAGGTATAGCTGCGCGAGCCGATGTCCTGGAGGTCGATGACGACGGCGTCGATTCCCTTGAGCTGCGCCCTCGTCGGCCGGTCTATCGCGCCATTGTAGCTGATCCCGTTGTAGAGTGAATGGACCATGAGGCCGGTCTTGGGGTCGACCTGGTCGCCGTAGTTGACACCGCTCGCGCGCTCGCCGTAGAGCCCGTTCTCGGCCGCGAAGAGCGCCTCCAGGTGCACGCCCGGGGCGCGGCGCAGGACGCTCACCGTGCTGACACCGCGCATGTTCACCCCCGCGGCGTGGGTCAGGAGGCCGATCGACTTGCCCTTCAGGATCGCGAATCCCTCGGATTCGAGGACGTCGATCCCGAGCATGACGGGGTGGGCGGCGTCATAGGTCGACTTGGGCGCGGCGGGCGGGGCGGGCGCCACCGCCTTGACAGCGGGCTCGGCGGCCGGCTTGGGCGGGGTCGTCGTGCATCCGATCAATCCCATGAGGGGCGCCACGCTTGAGACGGCGCGCCGGATCGACCGGGGAAGAAGGCTGAGCATCAAAAAGATATCGGCAGCCGGCGGGGCTTGGTCGAGCCGTTTCATCGCCCCGCGAGCGCGCGCCCGACCGAATTGGCGAGAAGGCCCGGCGCGCGTTCGAGCGCCTCGGGGAGCGCCATGCCCGCGGGGGTGATGGCGTGCGCCGAGAGCCCCGGGATGGGGCGCGCAATCGAGACGGCCCCCGCGAAGACGTGGACCTCCTTGCCCATCGAGAGTGCGCGGCGCACCACGGCGCCCGGACCCTTTCCGCTCAGGGATGAGTCGTCAAACCGGCCCTCCCCGGTGAAGACGACGTCCGCCGCGGCAAGGCGGGCGTCGAGATCGAGCCACGCCGAGACGAGGTCAAAACCGGGAAGAAGCGCGGCGCCGGCGGCCGCCATGAGACCGAAGGCCGTGCCCCCCGCAGCGCCCGCGCCGGGAGTCGCGGCAAGCCCCGCGGGGCGGCCAAAGTGGCCGCAGACAAGGGCCGCGACGCGGCCGGACCCGGCCTCGAGGCCGGCGGCGTCCTCGGGTTTGAGGCCCTTCTGCCGGCCATAGACCGCCACCGCCCCGTGCGGGCCGAGGAGGGGGTTCCTGACGTCGCACGCGATCAGGAGGGGAGGGAGGCCCTCCGCCACACCCCCCTCGATCCGGTGGAGACGGCCCCAGTCCGCAGGAACAAGGGGATCAAGCGACCGGCCCGACGAGTCGATGAATCGGACGCCGAGGGCCCCCGCGGCCCCGAGCCCGAGGTCGTGCGTGGCGCTTCCGCCCAACCCGACCAGTATCGCCCTGGCGCCCGCGGCCGCGGCGCGAATGAGCTCGCCCGTCCCGTAGGAGGAGGCCCGCATGGGGTCCCGCATCCCGGGGGGGAGCAGGGAGAGCCCGCTGGCCGATGCCATCTCGACGATGGCGATCGCGCCCCCGGAGCCGGCGGCCGTCCCCATCAGGGCGCGCGCCCCCGTGGGTATCCTGTCCGCCGGGACCAATCCGTAGGACGCCTCGACGACGCCGCCGCGGGGGCCCGTCACCCGCCGGGCGACCCTCTCGCCCCCCGCGGCACGGGAAAGGATGTCCATGAAACCCTCGCCCCCGTCCGTGAGCGGGCACGGGTCCGCATCCCATCCTGCGGCGGCGACCGCGCCTGCCGCGACCTCGCACGCCCGCGCGGCGCCGATGGAGTCCTTGAACTTGTCGAACGCAATCAGGACTCGCATCGGCCCATTGCTAGACCTCCGCCCTGTCGGTTTGCAATTCATCCCCGACGGGGAAACCCTCGCGGCATGGCCCCGGCACTCCATCCCACGACGATCCGGTCGGTGCGCGTCACCGCGATGGACATCCCACTGCTGGCGCCGTTCGGCATCTCCGGCGGTGCGCTTGAGGTCGCGGCCAACGCCCTCGTTCGCGTGGAGCTGGCCGACGGGACCCTCGGCCACGGGGAGGCGGCTCCCTTTCCGGCCTACAACGGTGAGACGCAGCCCGGGACCCTGGGGTCCCTCTCCTCCGCGGCGAACTGGCTTCCTGGGCGCGACGCCTCGGACTGGGAGGGGATCGGCGCCGAGTTCCGAGCCCGGGCCGCGCCTCCGTGCGGGGCGGCGCTCTGCGCGCTCGAGACGGCGCTGCTGGACGCGGTAGCAAGGAGCGCGGGGACCTCGCTCTGGCGCCATTTCGGGGGGGCCGGGACCGAGCTCGAGACGGACATGACCGTCACCACGGGCACGCCCGACGAGGCGCGGGCGGCGGCCCGCGCGATCCGCCGACGGGGGATCCGCACCATCAAGGCGAAGGTGGGCGGCCCGGGAGGTCCCTCCGCCGACCTCCTGAGGATCTGCGCGATCATGGAGGCCGCCCCGGGGTCGCCCTTGATTCTGGACGGCAACGCCCGGCTCGGGCGCGCCGAGGCCCGCGAGCTCGTCGCCGGGCTCAGGGAACGGGGGATCGAGCCGATCCTCCTGGAGCAATGGCTCCCGAGGGACGACCTTGAGGGAATGCGGGCCCTGGGAGAGGAGACCGGCTGGACGGTCGCGGCCGACGAGGGCGTCGCGACCGCCGGCGACCTGCGCCGCGTCGCCCGGTCCGGCGCGGCGCAGGTGGTCAACATAAAGCTGATGAAGGACGGGATCTCCGGCGCCCTGGGGGTCGTGGGCGCGGCGCGGGAGGCCGGGATCGGCCTCATGATCGGGGGAAACGTCGAGTCGATACTGGCCATGACCGCCTCGGCATGCTTCGCGGCCGGCCTCGGGGGGTTCGCCCACGCGGACCTCGACACGCCCCTCTTCCTCGCCGAGAACCCGTTCCAGGGCGGCTACACCCTCGAGGGGAGCCGGATCTCGGTCGCCCACATCAGCCACGGCCACGGCGTGCTTCCGGCAGACCTTTTGCTTTGAACGGCCCGCGCCGCTCGGATTAGCTCTGCGGAAATGCCATCCAAAGGGGCCCTCGTGGTCTGCCAATCCGGGTACGAGGGATTCCTAGCGCGGGAGATCGCGGGCCTTGGGCTTTCGGCTGGCGAGAGCGGCCCGGGCTGGGCGCTGGCCCGGTGGGATGCCGCGGAAGGGGAGGCGGATCCCGGCCTGCGCCTCAGGGACGCCGCCTTCCCCCACGCGATCCTCGATGCGCCCGCGCCCGTCTCGGGCTCGGGCGTCAACGAGATCGCGCAGCGGATAATGGAGCAGTTTGCGGAGGCGGTCCGCGGCGAGAGGATCGAGGAGCGCTGGCCTTGCGTCTTCGCTGGAAGCCAGGACATGACGGGGCTCGGCCGGCGGGTCTCGTCGGTCGAGGCGGCATTTCACCAGCTCCTCAAGAAGCGGCTTGGGCGGGTCGCCAGGCTTGCGACCGGCGACCGGCCCCGCCTGGGCCCCGCGCGCGGGCTCTTCGTATGGTTCACCGACTTCGGGACGGCCCAGGTCGCCAGGTCGGCGCACATGAACGGGCAGTGCCGCATGGCCGACGACGACTCCGCCCCGTCGCGCTCCTACCTGAAGATCGAGGAATCCTACGCGATAGCCGGGGCGGAGCCGGCGCCCGGCGAGTCGGTCTGCGACCTCGGCGCCGCGCCGGGCGGCTGGAGCTACAGCGCCGCGAAGCGGGGCGCGCGGGTCGTGGCCGTCGACAACGGGCCCCTGAAGGGGGGGGCGCTTGGCAACCCGCTCGTGGACCACCGCCACGACGACGCGTTCGGCTTCAGCCCGGGCAGGGAGGCCGTATTCGACTGGCTCTTCAGCGACATGCTTGAGGATCCCCACAAGGTGGTCCAGTCGATCGTCCGCCCCTGGCTTGAGGGCGGCTGGTGCAGGCGCTTCGTCGTCAACCTCAAGTTCGGCCGGGTTGACCCGATAGCGCTCCTCGCCGACCTCCGCTCCGCAACCTCGCCCTTCTCAGTCCACGGTGCGGGGGTCAGGATCGTTCATCTTTACCACGACAGGGAAGAGCTTACCGTGACCGGGAGCGTCAAGAGATGAAGGACACCGAAATCACAATCTGCGGCCTTGCGGCCGTCCGGGCCCGGTTCCAACGGGACCCCGACTCGATCGTGCGGCTGTTCTTCGACCTCCCCAGGTCGAAGAAGATCGGCCCGATGTGCAGCGCCATGGCGGCGGCGAGGAAGGTGTACCGGTGCGTCGAGCCGGCCGAGCTTGAGAAGATCGCCGGCAGCGTGCACCACGGCGGGGTCGTCGCCGTGGTGGAGGACACGCCCCCGCCCGCCCCGACCCCGGAGGACGCCGCGGTCTGGTGCCGCCGGAACGAGAACCTCGTCGTGCTGGACCGGATCGGCAACGCGCACAACCTAGGGGCGATCGTCCGCACGGCGGCCTATTTCGGCGTCCCGAGGATCGTCATCTCCGGCGAGGCCGAGTCGGCCCGCCCCGGCGCCGCGGCGTACCGCGTCGCCGAGGGGGGCATGGACGCGGTGGAGATCTGCGTCACCCCCTCGATCCCGCCCTTCCTGCGCGCTCTAGCGACCGCCGGATTCGACGTCGTGGGCGCTGCGACGCGCGGCGGGGCCGCGGGCGCTCCGCGCGACAACAGGGGAGGAACCTGGGCGCTTGTCCTGGGAAACGAGGAGCATGGCCTCTCGCCCTCGGTCGAGAAGGCCTGCACCCGCTTCGTGACGATCCCCGGCAGTGGCCTCGTGGAATCCCTAAACGTGTCCGCCGCTGCCGCCATCCTCATCCACGACCTCTGCCTGCGGGCCGAGGCGCGCCGAAAGCCGGGGGCGAGAAACGATTTGCCGCCCGGCGCGTCGGCCGGATGATCCAAGCATCACCACTCCCAAAGCAACAACGGTCCCGAACATGAAGAATTCCCGCTTTCTCGCATGGCTCCTCGCAGTCTCCATTGCCTCCCCCGTCCTCTGCCGCGCGGACTCATTGCCCGTTCCCGTTCCCCCGGCGGCAAGCAAGGCGGCTCCCGGCGAGGAGAAGAAGACCGACCTTGAGGCGCGCATGGACAAGATCGGCAAGGCCGTGAGGAAGCTCAAGAAGCAGATCTCGGACCCGGCCCAGAACGCGTCGTCCCTCCAGCTTGTCGCCGCGATGCGCGACGCCGCGAAGGAGGCCGCGGCTTTCACGCCCGCGAAGGCGGAGGATCTCCCCCAGGACCAGCGGGCGAAGTTCGTCGAGGACTTCAAGGCGGGGCTCAAGGAACTCGATGACAGGCTCGCCAGGCTCCAGGACGCCTTTGCCGCCGGGAAGAACGAGGATGCCGCGGCGATCTTCGCGGACCTGCAGGATTTCGAGCGGAAGGAGCACAAGCAGTTCAAGAAGCCGAAGCCGGATTGAGCGGGTCCCGGCCGGTGCCCGACGAAAGGGCGTCCCTGAGCTCGGAGGCCTTCCGGCAGAGCGTGCCGATCTCAGCGGCGAGCTCTGTGTCGGTGTAGGCGTCCGCGTACTCCTGCAGGTCGGCCGCCGTGCCCGCGAGCGCCCCGGCGCCCACCATGCGGGCGAGCGAGAGCACCCGGTGGGCGCGCGAGGAAACGGCGGCGCGCGGGAGAGAGCGGGACCCCTCCACCTGGAGCACGGCCTCGTCAAGCGCCGCGACAAACCGGGCAAGCTCCCGCTGCCTTTCGCGGGGCGAGGGGCCCGCGGGCCCGAGGACAAGGCGCAGGTCAAGCCCCGGGGGATCGCACCCTGCGCCTGCCGCATCACCTGCCTGGGCCCCGTGCCGGCGCCCCAGGGCCTCCCGGAGCTTCTCGTGGGTTATGGGCTTGGTCATGCAGGCGTCCATGCCGGAGGCCAGGCATCTTTCCAGGACGGTCGCCGCCGAATGGGCCGTCGTGGCGAGGATGAGGGTTCGCCTGCCCGGGGGTTCCGACGCCCTGAAGCGGCGGGCCACCTCGGCCCCGTCGATTCCCGGGATATCGCAGTCGAGGAAGACGGCGCGGTAGGGGGCCGACGAGAGGCGCGCGAGGGCGGTGGGTCCGTCCTCGGCGAACTCCACCTCGAACCCGAGGTCTGTGAGCATCGCGCCCAGGGCCCGCGCGTTGTACGCTATGTCCTCGACCACCAGCGCCCTTTCGCCGCGCGCGTCCATCCCCTGGGCCCCCGGGGCGGCCACCGCGCCCTCGACCAGGGGAATCCTCAGGTGAAACGTGGAGCCGAGCCCGGGCGCCGTTGAGTACCCGACCGTCCCGCCCATCCGCTCGGCAAGGACACGGCTGACCGCAAGCCCGAGCCCGGTGCCGGGTATAGCCGAGCTGCGCGCCGATTTCAGGCGCGAGAACCTCACGAACAGGTTCCTCTGTTCGTCCAGGGGTATGCCCTCGCCGTTGTCCTCGACCGAGAACACGACCTGGCCGCCCTTCGCGCCCGCGGAGAGGCGGACGGCCCCTCCGCCGAACTTAACGGCGTTCGCCGCGAAGTTGAGCAGCACCTGCCGGATCCGGGCTGCATCGCCGACGACGAGCGCCGGGAGCGAGGGATCGAGGGCCACGTCCATCCGGGTGCCGCCGGCCTTGGAGCGGAGCATCTCGACCACGCTGGCGAGGACCTCCCCGGGGCTGAAGGGCGCCTGCGCCACCCTGTAGGCGCCCGCCTCGACCGACGCGAAGTCGAGCACGTCCTCGACGAGCGACGCGAGGAAGGTGGCGCAGCCCTGGAGGGTGGCCACGGCCTGGCGATGCTCGGGGCCCAGGGGGGCGAGGGACAGCTCATGGGCGGAGGCCAGGATTCCCCCCATGGGGTTCCGGATCTCGTGGCTCATGTTTGCGACAAACTCGCTCTTCGCCGCATTGGCCCTCTCGAGCTCCTCCGTGCGCTGGCTGACCCTCCTCTCCAGGAGCTCGGCCCGTCGCCTTAGCGCCCTCGTGCGGATCCGCAGGAGGCACAGGACCGCGAGCGCAGCGGCAGAGGCGAACGCCGCACGGGACACGGGCCGCCTCCACCACGGCGGCGCGATTTCAAAGCGAAGCTCCGCATACTCGCCGGCCACGCCGGAGTCGGTCGCAAGCCTGACCCTGAAGGAATAGCTCCCCTCCCTTAGCCCCGAGAAATCCCTCTCGGGGGAATCCGTCGGCGGGGACCACTGGCCCTCGGCACCGCCAAGCATCGTCTGGAACCGCTCGGACTCGCGCATCCCGTAGTCGAGGGAGCTGAATTCGACGTGGATGCCCTGGGTCGAGTAGGGGAGGGCTCCGGCCGGCGCCACCGCGCCCGGGTTCCCGCCTGACCTCACCCATGCCCGGATGACGGGCCTGCGTGGCGGCGGGTGCGCGGCGGCGGCCGCCGGCCCGGCGCGCAGGAGGGACTCCGTTCCCGCGATCCACAGGACGTCGCCTCCCGGCGAGCGGTCAACCTGCAGGCAGACCATGGAGCCGATGCTGGAGATGCCCTCCACGGACCGGGGCGTCCACGTGGCCCCCGCCCCGTCGGGCGCGATCCTGCCGAGCATCGGGGTTCGCCCGCCGGTGTTGGGTGCGAGCGCGGCCCAGACCCCCCCAAGGCTGTCCGGGTTGGAGACCGCCAGGGGACTTCCCGGTGGAAATCCGGCGACCTCCTGGAACACCCCTCCGCTTGGCTGCAGGGCAAACGCGGTTCCGCCGGCGAGCACCACCACCGTGGCGCCGGCCCGTGCGACAAGGGCGGGTCCCTCGGTCGGCAACGGGCCGTAGCGGGGACCCGCGGGAGCCGCCGCCTTGCCTGGTCCCTCCGAGACAAAGAGGCCCCTTGAGGGCGTGCCGATCCAGATCCTGCCGGAGGCCTCGTCGACCACGGTGTCGCCGTAGTCGGGAAGCCCGTCGACCGCGACCCTGGATTCGCCCGTGGCCGGATCGACGGAGAGGATGCGGTCGTGCAGGGAGGCGAGGATGCTGCCGGGCCTGGAAAGCGAGGGGTTCATGCGGAACACGGCCTCCCAGGTTTCGACCAGGGCGCTCACGACGCCATCGGAGAGGAGGCCGAGACCGTTGGAATGCCCCACGACGACGCCGGCAGGCGTCGTCATCAGGCAGTAGAAGCGGCTGTTCCGGTTCCCGAGGGGCTCGAACCTGCCGGCGCCCCCCGAGTCGGGATCCGAGGCGAGGCGAAGGATGTCGCTGTGCGAGATGGCGAGGAGCGAGTCGCCTGACCTGGCGAGGGAGCTGCACCCCCCCGGGGGGTATCCGCCCCGCTGGCTGTAGACGGAGGAGCCTGAACCGACGGCGAGCCGCACGATGCTCGCCGGGCCCATCGCCCAAAGCGCTCCGTCGCGGTCGACGAAGAGGGAGTAGACCTGGTTTGCGGGAAGCCCGGACCCGACGTTGAAGACCCGGAGGATCGCGCCCGACCCGTCGATCACTGCGATCCCGCCCTGGAGCGTGCCCATCGCGAGGTCGCCGCTGGCCAGGCGCACGACCGACGTCGGCGTGTTGGCGCGCGCGAAGGCCGACGCCTCCGTGTAGCACGGCAGGCAGGTCGAGCCGTGGACCCGCCTGAAGCCCTGCGCCGTCAGCAGGAGCCAGTCCTCGCGGGAGTCGTCAAGCCAGCGGATCTCAGAAGGGCCGATGACCGACGCCCCGAGGGCGACCGCCGGGCCCGCGGCGCCGATCCTCAGGAGGCCGGCCGGGGGATAGTGCACGTAGACGGCCTTCGCGGTGCGCGTCGACCACACCAGGTGCATGCCCGGGTAGTCCCAGGACGTGAACGCCCTGCCGTCCCACCTCAGGACCCTTCCCCGCGCCACGAAGACCGCGCTGTCATTGCCCTGGGCGTAGACCCTCCACACGTCGCCGAGGTCCGCGGAGGCCCCGGGCAGGCGGTCGATGAGGGAATGGTATTCCGGCCGGCCCCGGGCCCCCGGATCGAACCAGCCGATCTGGTTCACTCCCGCGGCCCAGATCCTGCCGTTGGGGCCGACGTCGAGGCCCCGTACGAGGTAGGTCGGCCCCATTCCCTCCGTCCGCCATCGGTCCCCGTCGAAGGACACCACCGTGTCGCACCCGAAGTAGAGGGTCCCCGCGTGATCCTGGGCCGCCGACCAGGCCATCGTCGCGACTCCGGTGTCGCGCGACGTGAAGATGCGCATCGGGGGCATCCCCTCGGTTCCCTGCCGCCAGCCGGGCGCGGCGCCGGCTCCAGGGGCGACGCCCGCGAATCCGGTCAGTAGGACGGCGCAGACGGCTATGATCCTGCGGAAGGGTGGGGCGGCTGGAATGGCACGGGCGATGAAAGGGGAATTCCCGGGCCAGTCATCGCCTATTCGTACGCAAATTTACGGGATTGCGGCCTCCCGGACCCCGGCCCTGCTCCGGGGCCGCCTCCCGCTCAGGGAACCGCCACCTCAAACGGCTGCTCCGCCTGGAAGACCCTTCCGCCGGGATCCGTCGCGCGGACGCCCAGGACATGGCTGCCGGCTGGAAGGTCGGCGGGCAGCATTCCCCGCCAGAGGTGGTAGCAGAGGGCGGGGTCGGGCAGGCGGGGTCCCCGGGACGGCCGGGCGACGGCGTCCTGCGCGAGGAAATCCGCGGCGTAGGAGGGGTCCCATCCCAGGACCCTTCGGACAGGATTCCAAGCCCGGCCGTCGACACGGGACTCGACAGCCCAGCCGTCGTGGCCGTTGAACACGTTGGCGTAGAAAGAGACGAACCCCTGGCCCGGGGCGACCGCCTCGGGGGCGTGAAGCCGGATCTGGCGGTCCGCAGGGAGCCGTGCCGGAAAATAGTCCAGCGACACGGTGCCGCCCCGGAAGCCCAGGACCGCGTACCCGGGCGGCGTCCCGTCCCACATCGTGGACACCGGCACCCCGTCCGGCCCCGCCGGCCCGCCCCAGAAGCCGCCGCTCGCGGCCGCGACGTTGTACTCGTGGAGCGGCTCCGCCCCGTTCCAGCCCTCGTCGCGCCCGTGCATCACGTGGCGCTGATAGTGGGTGTGGCCGGAAAGGATGAGGACGCGGCTGCGGCCGGTGAGGAGGCCGAAGAGCCTGGAGCGGTCGGCGAAGCGAAACGTCTCGGCCCCGGACGGGTCGGGCGAGAAGAGCGGGATGTGCACCATCAGGACGACCCACTCCGATACGGGTGTATCCCTGAGCAGGTTGCCCAGAAACTCGAACTGGTCCCCGCGGAGCCCGCCGACGTAGCGGGGCCCGCCCAGGGGCCTCACGTCGTCCAGCGCGACGAAGAGCGCGGGGCCCGCATGGAATGCGTAGGTCGACGGGCCGTAGACCGCCTCGAACGGGGCCGCCGCCGCCGCCTCGTCGGGCGTGCCAAGCGCGAGGTCGTGGTTGCCGGGAAGGTTGTGCCAGGGGACTCCGATCCGCGCGAGCACGGCATTCACGTCCCCGAAGAGGTCAGGCCGGTCGTAGACGATATCGCCGAGCGTCACCCCGAACGCCAGGTCCGGCCTCCTGCCGATCCTCCCGACGAGGCCGCGGTCCAGGTAGCCGACCTCGGCCGGCGACGAGGGCTGGGGGTCCGCCAGCACAAGGGCCCGAAGGTCGTCCGGCTCGTCCGAGCGGCGCAGCGGGAAGTCGGCCGAAGCTCGGGCGGGAGCGTAGAATCGCGGAAGGCCAGCGGCGTCGGCGGGTGCGGCCCAGTTCCGCGGCTTTATCACGAAGATCCGCGACCCCGGCCGGTCGGCGATCCGGTAGGACCCGTCGGCGCCGGTCTCGACGACGTCAACCCCGTTGGAAACCCCGACCCGCGCCAGCCCGGCCTCCCCTGGATCGCGCAGCCCGTTGCCGTTCGCGTCGTCGAACACGCTCCCGTCCGTGGCGAGCGCGCCCGTCGCGGAGAGCGCCAGGGACGCCGCCACGAGGGCGGCCCGGGCCGTGCCCGAGCCGCGTGTCATTGGTGGCCGGCCACGGCGCGCGGGACGTACGGCGCCTCCAGGGAAGCAATCTCCTGGGCGCCCAGCCCGAGGGAGAGCGCGGCGACGGCGTCCTCGAGATGGTGGGGCTTCGAGGCACCGATGATCGGCGCCACGACGCCCGGCTTCTGGCAGACCCACGCCAATGCGACCTGGGCCGCCGGCACCCCGCGCTCCCCGGCGATCTTCTGGACCGCCGCGTGGATCGAGCGGTCGGCCTCGGAAAGCTCGGCCCCGTAGATGTTGCGGGCGTACTCGTCGGTCCTGGCACGGACGGTCGCCGCGGCGGGGCCCCGGGCGAGGGCCCCCCGGGCGAGCGGGCTCCACGGCAGGAGCCCCACCCCCCGGTCCGCGCAGAACGGGATCATCTCCCGCTCCTCCTCCCGGTAGAGGAGGTTGTAGTGGTTCTGCATCGTGGCAAAGGGCGTCCAGCCGCGCTCCCCCGCCACCTGCTGCATCCGGGCGAGCTGCCACGCGAACATGGAGGACGCCCCGACATGGAGGACCTTGCCGGCCCGCACGAGGTCGTTCAGGGCCTCCATCGTCTCCTCGATCGGGGTCGCCGGGTCGAAGCGGTGGATCTGGTACAGGTCGACGTAGTCGGTGCCGAGCCTCCTGAGGCTGTCGTCGATCGCATGGCGGATGTGCTTGCGGGAGAGCCCCCGCTGGTTGGGATCGTCGCCCATCGCGTTGAAGACCTTGGTCGCGATGACGACGCGGTCCCTTCCCGGTCCGAAGTCCCTGAGGGCCCTGCCGAGGATCTCCTCGCTCATGCCGAGGGAGTACATGTCCGCCGTGTCGAAGAAGTTGATCCCGAGCTCGATCGCGCGCCGGATGAACGGTCGGCTCTCCTCCTCCTCAAGCACCCAGGGGCGCCACTTCTTCGAGCCGTAGGTCATGGTCCCCAGGCATATGCGGGACACCTTCAGGCCCGTGGACCCCAGGTTTGCGAATTCCATGGAGGAGCTACGCCTTCGGCATGGCGCCGTGGTGGGCGAGGTGGGAGGCGTAGGCCGCCGTGTCAGAGAGCATCGCGTCGATTGTCGCCGCAAGGGGCGCGAGGCTCACCAGTCCCGAGAACACCGCCTTGTCCCCGATCGCGTCCTGCAGGATGAACGCCGGGCGCTGGGTGATCCTGTGCGAGAGGAACTCCGCGGTGCTCCCGTCGACCCGGGCCCTCACAGCGGCCGACTCGGCGCGCGCCCGCAGCTTCTTGGCCGGGACACCGGAAGCCTTGGAGGCGACCGCGACGGCCTCGGCCATGTCCCCTACCTTGCGGCCCTCGACCAGCGCCGCGCGCGACAGGGCGAGCCGGATCGTGTCGTCGCCGAACCCGAAGTCCTTGCCGGCCTCCGAGACAAGGCTCGGGTTGCGGTAGGCGTCGGTTCGGCCCTCCTGGAACCAGCCCGAGTTCAGCATGACCGGGGAGCGCATCACGGTGCCGCCGCTGCGGCGGTAGAACCATTCGCACTGGCTGCGGGAGACGGGGAAATCCTCCTGCCTCATCAGGGCGATCCTCCACTCGAACTCGGCGCGCCCCGCGTACCGCGCCTTCAGCTCGGCCCAGGCCGGCTCCGCCCAAGCGCACCAGGACGAAAGGACCTCGAGATAATAGGTGACCTTCATTTTTCCGGAAAGAGGAGCGGGACGTGAGCCCGGCGTCAAGGCGCCTGACCCGGGGACGACGGGTTCCCCGGGGACGACGGGGCCCCGCAAACCCGGCATTGTAAATGCCCCCGTGGCTGTCTATGTCCCGCCCGATGAAGGTGCTCGGAATCGACATAGGCGGGTCCGCGATCAAGGGCGCCCCCGTGGACACCTCCACCGGCCGGCTCCTTGCCGGCCGCTTCAAGATCGAGACCCCCCTCCCGCTCTCCCCGGGCGAGATGGCCGACGCAGCCGCGATGATCGCGGCCCACTTCCGCTGGCGGGGCCCGATTGGGGTGGGTTTCCCCGGGGTGATCCACGGCAGGACGATCCTCACCTCCGCCAACCTCGACAAGAAGTTCATCGGCTGCGACGGGGTTAGGCTCTTCGGGGATGCGACCGGCAGGCCGGTGGCGCTCACCAACGACGCGGCGGCGGCAGGCCTCGCGGAGATGACCTTCGGGGCAGGCAGGAACTTCGGCGGGAAGGCGCTCATGCTGACGCTCGGAACCGGGATCGGCTCCGTCCTCTTCTTCCGCGGCGCCCTCTTCCCCTGCGAGCTGGGCCACCTGCAGATCGACGGGAGGGACGCCGAGAAGCGGGTTGCGGCCTCCGCCCGGCACAGGAAGAACCTGTCGTGGAAGCAGTGGGGGGAGCGCCTCGGCCGCTACATCCGGACGCTCGAGGACATACTCTGGCCCGAGCTGATCATCATCGGCGGGGGCGTGAGCGCCAAGCACGCAAAGTTCTTCAAGTACATCAAGCCGCGCGTGAAGATGGTGCCGGCGGAGTTCCTGAACGAGGCGGGGATCGTCGGGGCGGCCCTTTGGGCCGAGCGGGAGCGCCGCCGCTGACCCCCTTTCCGGTCGCTCGCCCGGGCCGGTCCAACGCGCTTTTGCGTCGATTCGTCGCAAAAGCAGGGGTATCGGCTTGATCCGGGACGATGGCCCGCGGAATGAAGCATTCCGAATCCATGAACAATCGATGGCTGAGGATAGCCGCGGTGATCGCGGGCTGGGCCGCGCTCGGGCTGATCCTGTCGATCGAGCTCTACTTCAACATGCGGGCCGAGATGAGCTGGGGGGACTTTGTCGGGATCGCGATCCCCCAGTTCGGTCGCGCCGCGATGTGGGCATGCCTCTCCCCCTTCATCCTGATGCTCCGTGCGAGGATGCCGCTCAGCTCGGGACGCTGGGTCGGCGGGATCCTGTTCCACCTCGGGTTCAGCTTCACGGTGATGGCGACCTTCTACCTGGGCCGGATCGAGGCCTACGCGATCTTCTTCGGCCCGGAGAAATACGGGTACTGGCGCACGGCGTTCGCCAGCTTCTACGGGCACAACCTGGTGGACATGGCGTACTACTGGGGCGTGATCGCCTTCGGCTACGGGAGCGAGCTCCAGCGCCGGGTGAGGAACGAGGAGATCCGGGCCGTCCAGCTGGAGTCGAGGCTCATAGAGGCGGAGCTGAAGGCCCTGCGGGAGCAGATCAGGCCGCACTTCCTCTTCAACACCCTCAACACGGTCTCGGTGATGGTGAGGGACGGGAAGAACGAGATGGCTGTAACTTTGCTCGCCCGTCTGGGTTCTCTACTGCGGATGTCGCTGGACGGAAGCCAGGAGGATGAGACGACGCTGCGCGTGCAAATGGATTTTCTGGAACGCTACATAGAAATACAGAAGGCAAGGTTCCCCGACCGCCTCACCGTGGAAATCGCGGTTGAGGAGGAGGCCCTCGGCGTGCCCGTCCCGTGGCTGATCCTCCAGCCGATCGTGGAGAACGCCATCCTGCACGGAGTCGTGCCCAAGTCCGGGCCCGGGCGCGTGGAGATCCGGGGAAGGGTGGAGGGCGGGTTCCTGCACCTCGAGGTGGCGGACGACGGGCCGGGCCTCCCCGAGCACCGGCGCGTGGTCGAGGGAACGGGACTCTCCAACACGCGGGAGCGCCTCTCAAAGACCTACGGCTCGGCGGGCCGCATGACCCTTGCAAACCGCAAGACCGGCGGCATCTCGGTCGAGATCGTACTGCCCTGCCCCAAATGACACCCCAAAGAATGGCCGCCACCGAGACACGCATCCGCACCCTGATCGCCGACGACGAGCCGATGGCCCGCCGGGGGGTGAGGATCCTCCTGGAACGCGAGTCCGGCATCGAGATAGTCGGGGAGGCGACCGGGGGAATAGAGGCCGCCGAGCTGATCAGGCGGCTGCGCCCCGACCTCGTCTTCCTCGACGTGCAGATGGTGGGCTGCGACGGGTTCGAGACGCTGATGCGCGTCGGCCCGGAGGCGGCGCCCGTGGTCGTCTTTGTCACGGCCTACGACGAGTACGCGCTGCGGGCGTTTGACTTCAACGCCGTGGACTACCTGCTCAAGCCCTATGACGACGCGAGGTTCGGGGCGGCGCTCAGCCGCGCGAGGGAGCTCGTCATGCGCAAGCGCAACGACGCCGTCGACACCCGGCTCACCCGCCTGATCGCCCACCTCGAGGGGGAGAGCCGGGACAGGATACTCCTGAAGTCCTCGGGCGAGATCATCTTCCTGAAGACGGCCGAGATCGACTGGATCGAGGCCGAGGGGGACTACGTAAAGTTCCACGTCGCGGGCCGCTCGCACCTGATGCGCGGCACGATGGCGGCCCTCGAGGAGCGCCTCGACCCGGCGAGGTTCATCCGGATCCACCGCTCGACGATCGTGAACGCCGACCGCCTGAGAAAGCTCAGCCCCTCGTTCGAGGGCGAGTACGCCGTGGTGCTGCAGGATGGGACGAAGCTGAGGCTGAGCCGCGGCTACCAGGATCGCATAAAGGCGCTCCTGGGAAGGGTGGAGTAGCAGTCCGGCGCCAGGGCCGGGCGGTTCGCCGCATTGTTGCGTGGGGCCGTCGCAAACATGGATCTGAGGGGACCCGCCGTGGGTTTACAGGGCTGTGCAAGCCCTCCGACTTACTCTTCTCCTCCTTGCGACCGCGGCGACGGCGGCCGCCAGGACATCCCCGGCGCCGACGGGACTGACGGACGCGATCGCCGCCCGGGCCATGCTCGCCCCCGACACGTGGGCCCGCGTCGTCCGCATCGACAACAGGCACCCGCGGGGCGCCTGGCGGGGCCAGGCGTATCCAAGGACGATGTACGCGCTCGTGTTCGAGCTCTCGGGGATCCTCTGGCTCTACTGCGACGTCGACGGAACCCAGAGCCTCTCGCTGACTCGGGGGACCGCCGCCCGGGACGAGGCCGACCCCGGGCCGCTCTTCCGGGCGATCGACCCCGGGGTCGCCTCGTGGGAGTGGGCGGACTCCCAGGCCGCCCCCGCGGTCCGGGCGGGCGAGACCCCCCCGAGGGCCTGCTTCCTCGAGAGCCTGAGGGCGCTGAACCGCAGGGTGGCGGCGGGCGGGGAGGCGGATTCCCCCCAGCTGCTGCTCTACTACGTGGACTCGCCCATGGGGCGGCTGGGCCACACGGTCCTCCTCTTCCGCTCGGCAGGATCCCTCTCGGTGATCAACTCCATGTACTCGGACAAGGCCGTGAGGCTGCCCGCCTACCTGGGCTCCGACATGCTCTCCATCGCGGAATACGTGAAGGGCGGCACCGTCTCGGGCTTCCGGACCCTGGCTATCGCGGGCACCCGCAAGGCGCCGCCCGGCGGATGGGCGACGATCCCCTCCCGGCCCGTCCCGGAGGGCTAGGGGGCCCGGGGCGCCCCGCCCATCCCTCGGCGCATCCGCTCATCAAAAATTGGTGTAACTTTGGCCCCACAGGGGGTGTTGTGGGGGGATGCCATCCCTGGGACAGCATGCATTCCCGCCCTTCGACCCCGTCGAAACGGCGGTTCGGCGCATTTTGGCTCCCATTGGGCGCAAATGGGTTTCCCTTTCCGGGGCAACCTGTTTCGTCCCCCCTTGCTCGTTGTTAGTTGTGTTAGCGTGGGGGGGCCGGTTCCGGCCCCTCCACGCTGTTTTTTTGGGGCGAGAGGCGGGAATTGGTGGCTTGAACGTTTGACCCACAATCAATTACCCGTGAATGCTACCTCCATGACCGCCCCCCTCTCGTCAGGAACCGCGTCGGCTCCCGCCGCGGCCAAGCCCCGCAAGAAATCGAAGCTCAAGTGGTACCTCATCGGCGCCACCGTGCTGCTCGTCCTCCTTGTGACGGCCGTGATCATCAAGAAGCGCGGCGAGACCAACGGCATCTCGGTCACGACCGAGAAGGCCGTCGTCAAGACGATCGTCCAGACCGTGACGGCCACCGGGAAGGTGCAGCCCGAGGTCGAGGTGAAGATCTCGCCCGAGGTCTTCGGCGAGATCACCGCGCTGCCGTACCGGGAGGGCGCGACCGTGAAGAAGGGCGACGTGATCGTCCGGATCAAGTCCGACTTCTACCAGGCCCAGGTCGACCAGCAGACGGCGGCGGTCGCCGCCGCGCGCTCCGGCGCCGTCAACAGCCTCGTGCAGCTCATGAAGGCCGAGGCCGACCTCAAGAAATACCAGGACCTCTTCGACCGGAAGCTCGTCTCCGACTTCGACTACCTGAGCTTCAAGACGGCCTATGACGGGGCGAAGGCCAACCGTGAGTCCGCGCTCGCCCAGGTCGACGAGGCCGAGGGCATCCTGAAGCAGGCCAAGGATTCGCTCTCCAAGACCGACATCTACTCGCCGATGGACGGCACCGTGAGCTCCCGTTCTTCCGAGGTGGGGGAGCGGGTCCAGGCGTCGACCTCGTTCGCCGGGACCGAGATCATGCGCGTGGCCGACCTCAGCAAGATGGAGGTGCGCGTCAAGGTTAACGAGAACGACATCGTCAACGTTAAGGTCGGCGACCCCGTCAAGATCAGCATCGACGCCTACCCGGACCGCAAGTTCAACGGGGCGGTGCGCGAGATCGCAGCCTCGGCGGACAACAATGGCGGCTCGGGGAGCGGCTCGTCTGGCCAGGCCTCCGGCTCGGTCTCCGACCAGGTGACCAATTTCATCGTGAAGATCCGGGTCGCCGACAAGGACCTGATGCTCCGGCCGGGCATGAGCGCCACGGCCGACATAGAGACCCAGACGGTCAAGGACGTCGTCGCGATCCCGATCCAGAGCGTCACGGTCAGGGCCGAGGGCGGGCTGACGGCCGACGAGCTTGAGAAGAAGAAGGCAAAGGAGGCGCACGAGCGCTCCGGCAACGACCTCGATGTGGCCAGCGAGAAGGACGCGGCGCGCCGGGACCGCGAGAAGCTCCAGCGCATCGCCTTCGTGCGGGACGGCAACAAGGTCAAGGCGGTCAAGGTGGAGACCGGCATTGCCGACAACTCCGTTATCGAGGTCAAGTCGGGCGTGAAGGCCGGGGACGAGGTCGTGGCCGGCACCTACGCCGCGATCAGCCGCCTCCTGAAGGACGGCTCTGCAATCAAGGTCGAGAAGCCCAAGCCGGAAACACCCGAGGCGAAATAGGCGCCCTCCCTTGAACATGTCGCCTCCGGCACCCGTCGAGTCCCGAATCCTGCGCCCCGTGGGGCCGCTGGTCATATCCATTGAGAACGTGACCAAGCTCTACCACATGGGCGACGAGACCATCCATGCCCTCCGGGGCGTCTCGCTGGAGATCCGCCGAAACGAGTACCTGGCGATCATGGGACCGTCGGGCTCCGGGAAGTCGACGCTGATGAACATGCTCGGCTGCCTCGACACCCCCACGGCGGGGAAGTACGAGTTCAGCGGCCAGGATGTGGCGTCGATGGTGGACGACGAGCTGGCCGACATCCGAAACCGCGAGATCGGGTTCGTGTTCCAGACATTCAACCTGCTGGCGCGGTCGGACGCGCTCCGGAACGTGGAGCTGCCCCTCATCTACGGGGGGATCTCCCCGCACGACCGCCACGAGCGGGCCACGGCCGCCCTCGTGAGCGTCGGCCTCGGCGACCGCATCCACCACAGGCCGAACGAGCTCTCCGGCGGGCAGCGCCAGCGCGTCGCCATCGCCCGCGCCCTCGTCAACCGCCCCTCGATCATCCTCGCGGACGAGCCCACCGGGAACCTGGACTCGAAGACCGGCGTCGAGATCATGGCCCTGTTCGAGGACCTCTACGAGAAGGGCAACACGCTGATCGTCGTGACCCACGAGGAATCCGTCGCCCGCCACGCCCGCCGGATCATCCGCCTGCGCGACGGCCTCATCGAGAGCGACGCGCCCGCCGACTGACGGAACCCCCCGGCCATGGACCGAATCTTCTATGAACTGACCGAGTCGGTGCGCATCGCGATGGCGCAGGTCCGCGCCAACAAGATGCGCTCGGCGCTGACCGCGCTCGGCGTGATCATCGGCATCGTGGCGGTCACGCTGATGGGAACCGCCATCCGGGGCATCGACATCGGCTTCAACAAGAGCCTTGCGATGCTCGGGGACGATGTCCTCTACGTGCAGAAGTGGCCCTGGGGGAACGTCGAGGACTGGTGGAACTACGTCAACCGGCCGCCGCTCAAGCCCGAGGACGCGGTCGCGCTCAACCGCATCATCGCGGGCACGGCCAATTCCCAGCTCGAGATCGGCGTCTTCACCGATGCCCGGTCGACCTCGGTCAAGGCCGGGGGCGAGAGCGTGAACGGTGTCTACACCTTCGGCGCCAACGCGGACTACTCGCGATTCCTCGTCGCGGACTTCCAGGAGGGCCGGCTTTACAGCGCGACCGAGAGCGACTCGGCCCGCCAGGTGTGCGTCCTCGGGTTCGATGTGGCGCAGGCCCTGTTCCCGGGCCGCTCGTCCATCGGGCAGAAGGTCATCGTGCAGGGCCAGCCCTTCACGGTCGTCGGCGTGCTCGTGAAGCAGGGCTCGTTCCTCGGGCTGTTCAGCATGGACAACCAGATGATGCTCCCCCTGGGGGCCTACCGTAAATACTTCGGGATCCGCGACGACAACACGCAGCTCCAGGTCAAGGTGAAGGACAAGAACAAGCTCGACGAGGCGCGCGAGGAGCTGACCGGCGCGATGCGCCGCGTTCGCGGCCTGGCGCCGGGCGAGCGCGACAACTTCTCGCTGAACGGGGGCGACGGGTTCAAGAAGCAGCTCGAGCCCATCAAGCAGGGCATCGCCTTCGCCGGGCTCTTCATCACGGGGCTGTCGCTCTTCGTGGGCGCCATAGGGATCATGAACATCACCTTCGTCAGCGTCAGGGAGCGCACCAAGGAGATCGGCACGCGCAAGGCGCTGGGCGCCCGGCGCAGGACGATCCTGCTCCAGTTCCTGATCGAGGCCGTGTCGATCTGCGCGGCCGGCGGGGTGGTGGGGCTCGGGGTCACGTACGGCATGTGCATGGCGGTCAAGACGGCGATGCCCAATTTCCCGCTGGAATTCTCGGTCAGCCTCGTCGCCATCTCGATGACGGTCGCCATTGCGACGGGCATCATCTCGGGCTTCGTGCCCGCGCTCGGCGCCTCGCGCCTGGACCCCGTCGTCGCCCTTCGGTATGAGTGAGATCATGAGGATGGCCTTCGGGGCCCTGGGCGTTAACAAGCTCCGCTCATTCCTGACGATGTCCGGGATCACCATCGGGGTGTTCTCGGTCATCGGCGTCATGACGGCGGTTTCCGCGCTTCGCGGCTCGATCGAGACGGGCCTGAGCTTCCTCGGCTCGAACACCTTCCAGTTCGCAAAATGGCCCACGGGCATCACCGGCGGCGGGGCTGACTGGGAGAAGATCATGGCGCGGCGGAAGATCTCCCTGGAGCAGGCCGAGCGCTACGCCGACCTCATGAAGGGCACCACCGAGGTGATCTGCTTCAAGGTGTTCAACAACGAGAGCCTGGTGCAGGCGACCGCCAACGGGCACAAGACCACCCCCGGGATCACCTTTGGCGGGACGAACGAGTACTTCCTGATGGCCAACCAGTTCTCGATCGACACCGGGCGCAATTTCACGGGAGGGGACGTCGACATGGTCAGGCCCGTCTGCATCCTTGGAAAGGACGTCGTCACGAAGCTCTTTCCCTCCGAGAGCCCCCTGGGAAAGACGATCAAGGCCAACGGGCGCACCTACCTCGTGATCGGCACCTTCGCGCCGAAGGGCACGATGTTCGGGCAGAGCGAGGACGACATCATCATGATCCCGGTTTCCCGCTACCTCATGGACTTCGGCGCGCAGAGGTACTCGGTGAACATCACCACCCAGGCCTCGTCCCAGGCCGCCTACAACATCACGATGGACCAGGGGATTTCGGCGATGAGGATTGTCCGCGGCCTGCGGCCCGAGCAGGCCAACGATTTCGAGCTCTATTCCAACGACTCGCTGATCGCCGCATTCGCGAAGATCGCCGACGTGATCAGCGCGGGGGCGTTCATCATCAGCGCCATAGCGCTCCTCGCCGCGGGCGTCGGGATCATGAACATCATGCTCGTCAGCGTGACGGAGCGGACGAAGGAGATCGGGGTCCGGAAGGCGGTGGGCGCGCGAAAGATCCTCATCCTGACCCAGTTCCTCGTGGAATCCGTGGTCCTTTCCGTGACGGGGGGGCTCTTCGGGATCGTGCTCGGGACCTTTGCCGGAGACGGGCTCGCGATGTTCCTCAACGTCTCGATCGTGTTCCCCTGGGGATGGGCGCTCACGGGGGTTGTCGTGTGCTCCGTCATAGGGATCGCCTTTGGCCTCTATCCGGCCTGGAAGGCGTCCTCGCTGGATCCGATCGAGGCCCTCCGCTTCGAGTAGGGCCCTTCAGCCGCGCCGGATCTCGGACCCGGTGAACCGGATCTGGATCCGGTAGACCTTCTTCAGCCGGCACTTCACGGCGCCGGTCTGGAGGTCGACCGTCTCGGGAATCTCGATGCGATGGACGTCGACCATCGCGTGGTAGCCGCGCTCGGAGAAGATGTCGATCAGCATGGCGAGCGCGCGCGGGTCGTCCAGCATCGGGTCCTCCGTGTTGACGAGGGCCGTCCCCGAGATCGCGTGCCTGATGACGATGGGCATGATCTTCCGCTCCACGAAGGTCGCCACGCCCCCGAAAAGCGCCTCGTGCTCAAGCGCATACGAGTCGAGCCGCTTGACGAGGTCCTGCCTCGCGTGGACGACGATCTCGCTCGCCACGGGAATCGACCGCAGGCGGTCCACCGTCCTCGGGTCCAGCTCAAGGGTGCTTTGGTACTCGAGCTCGTGGAGGATGTTCTTCTCGACCTCCGGCAGGGTGCCCTGGGCGTTTACGAAGTGGTAGTGGAAGATCTCCTTGAGCTCCTGGAGGGCGTCCCAGGTCTGCTCCTTGAACACGCTGTAGCGCCGCTGCGCCAGGGCCTTGTCGAAGTCGGTCGCCCTCTCCTCGTGCATCACCCCGATGCCTGTCCGCCGGACCTCCTTGTTGTGCGCGCGCACCTCGATCCCGCGCCGCACCTGGCGGGCGACGCTCGTCGCCTCGTCCACGAAGAGCACCATGATGTGGATCGTGGGCTGGCGAAAGTGGATGCTGAGCGGGGTGTTGTAGAACTCGCGGCGCAGCGCATGCATCTTGTCCACGAGGAGCTTGAGACATTCCACCTGGACCTTTGTCCTCGGGAACCCGTCGAGGATGACGCCGTCGCGGTATTCGGGCATCAGGAGGCGGTGGAAGAGGAGATCGATCACCTCCCTGTCCCCGACCATGATGCCCGCGTCCTTGTAACGGCGGGCCTCCGGGGAATCCAGGAGCGTGCTGACGACGATCGGCCCGCAGGTCAGCCCCCTGGCCTTGCCTATGAACCGGGTGTTCGTGCCCTTTCCGGCACCCGGGGCGCCGCCGAGCAGGATGATCTCCTTGGGGAAGCGCAGGTGCTCCCTGCCGACCTCGGCCTCAAGCCGTTGCCAGACGGCATTAAAGATCAGCTGGGCGTCCTTGATCTCTAAATCCGTGATCCTGGGCGCTGCGGGCGCCTCGGCCGCTTCGGGCGCTGTCTTGGCGGGGTCTGGGGGCATCTTTGGGTTGCCGCACGCTCAGAGGGGCGATCCCGGCTGGCAAGCTTTCTATGGGAACCGACCCGGGGGAATGCGGTCATGTTAGTGTGCCATCTCGGTGGGCGAAAGCCCGCGAGAGCACTTAGTTGAAGCTGGACCTGGCGGGGTCGCGCAAGCGACCCCGCCTTGGCTTTTTATGGGCCTGGGGCCGCGAGCGCGCGTCGTCGAGCGGACCCTCGGGAGCGATGGGTGGCGGGGATTGCGCGGCGGGTGAATCCGGCCACCCCATTCTGTCCCGAAAAGACGTCGATTCGCGGCAATTGGACGACGGTTCGTCGCAGAAGCGTGTGCGAGAATCGCGGCTGCCCGCATTGGATTGTGCCAAGCAAACACAGCTCCGGTCACCGGGGCGGCTTCAAGCAATCCAACCTGACCAAGACCATGCACACACTGAAGAAACTCAAGTCCGTGCCGGCGGCCCTCCTGGGGATCTGCGCGGCATGCTCCCTGTCGGCCCAGACCGCGGCCGGCACAGGCTCCACCGCGTCGTCCCCGGCCGACGACAAGACCCCCCAGGTCATGGAGTCCTTCGTCGTCACCGGATCGAACATCCAGAACGCCGGCGAGGCCCTCTCGATCCCGGTGGCCGTGATCTCCCCGGGCGACATCCAGAACAGCGGCGTGGACACCAACGTCCTGGACGTCCTGCGGAAGATTTCACCCTCGATCAGCGGCCTCGGCGGCGAGAACGCCACGACCTCCACGGGCGCCACCAACGGCGGCTCACAGGTCAGCCTCCACAACCTTCCGACCCTGGTCCTGATCAACGGCCGCCGCATGGCCTACAACCCGGTCGACGGTTCGGACGGCAATGAGTTCGTTGACCTCAACACGATCCCCCTGGCGGCCATCTCCAGGATCGAGGTCCTCAGCGACGGCTCCTCGGCGATCTACGGCGCCGACGCCGTCGGCGGGGTGATCAACATCATCCTGAAGAAGGATTTCAACGGGTGGGAGGCCAACACCCACTACGGCTTCAGCGACCTTCCCGGCCATTACAAGGAGAGGACGGCGTCCCTCACCGGAGGGGTGAGCAACGGGACCACGTCGATCACCGCCTCGGTCGAGTACACCCACAGCGACCCGATCTTCCAGGACCAGCGGCCGGAGACGAACCCCTTCTACGCCACCACGTACGTCCCGGGTATCCTCGAGATCTACGGGCTGACCACGAGCTACGACGAGGCCTTTCAGCTGGCACCCGGCGTCAAGGCCCCGCCCGGGGGCGGCACCTACACGATCCAGCAGCTTGTCGCCATGGGCGTCTACAAGGACCTGGGCAGCTTCAACAACCAGTCGGTGATCACGAGCGTCCAGCAGATCCTCAACCTCGCGGCCAAGCAGTACCTGATCCAGTCGACGAAGCGCCAGAGCGCGACGGTGAACGTCTCCCACAAGATCTACGGGGACAGCCTTGAGGCGTTCGGCTACGTGCTCTACTCGCACGTCAACACGGAGTCGGGGCTCAATGCCCAGCCGCTCTTCCCGATCATCTCGACGCAGAACACCGACCTCGGGAATTTCGGGTCCTATCCGCCGCCGGCGAGCACGGAGCTGGTCCCCGTCGACGCGCCGACCAACCCCCTTTCGCAGGCCAGCCTGGACCAGGGATTCTCGGACGGGTCGGGGGGGTACTCCGCCCTGGTCCACAACCGCTTTGTCCAGAACCCCCGGCTCTTCCAGAACGACGACGTGTCCTTCACGGGCGTCGCCGGGCTGAGGGGCAACATTGACGCCGACTGGTCGTGGGAGGCCGCCGCGAACTTCAACCGCTATGTGGACAACTACACCAACCCGGGCGTCCTCGACACCACCAACCTGATCGCGGCGTTCGCAAGCGGCCAGATCAACCCCTTCGCCCTCTCCCAGGCCCCAGGGGCGCTGAACGGAGTCGTCGGGTCCGCGTTCGTCAACTATGTCAGCACCAACAACACCTTCGACGCCCTTCTCCGCGGAGCCCTGTTCAGCCTGCCTGCCGGAAAGGTGAAGTTCGCGGCGGGGATCGAGTACAGCCGCCAGAACCTGACCGCGATTCCCGACCTCAACACGGCGGCCAACCTGTGGGTCGACTCGCCGACGATCCTTCCCTTCAACGCCAACAGGACGATCACCTCGTACTACGCGGAGGTCGAGATACCCCTCGTGGACAAGGGCCATCCCCTCCCGGGCGTGTATGCCGCGGACCTCGGGGCCGCCGGGCGGTTCGACTCCTACTCGGGCAACGTGGGGTCGTCGAAGGTCCCGAAGGTCGACCTCAAGTACCAGCCCTTCAGCGACGAGCTGACCCTGCGGGCGAGCGCCGGTAAGTCGTTCATCGCGCCGCCGCTGTATCAGATCTACGGGCCGACGACCCAGGGGTCCTCGAGCGAGCTGACCTACACGGGCGCGAACGGGACCACCTACACCAACGTCCAGATGCAGTCGGTGACCGGCTCGAACCCCAACCTCAAGCCGTCCAAGGCGAGCACGTGGGAGGTGGGGTTCACCTACACGCCCAAGGAGGTCGCGAACCTGAGCGTGAGCTTCGACTACTTCGACACCACCCAGCACCAGATCGTCGGCACCGTCGACGAGACCACGATCGTCCAGAGCGTCGAGAACCTCGGGGCCGCGTCCCCGTTCGCGGCGCTCGTCCGCTTTGGGAGCCCCTCGGGTCCCGGGCCGAACGGAAACACGCCCGGGCAGATCAGCTCGAAGCCGCTTGCGTCGACCTACATCCTGGACTTCGTCGTCAACCTGAGCTCGCTCGCCATCAAGGGCTACGACACGGCGATAACCTACATCGTCCCCACGAGCCGGTTCGGCCGCTTCGAGTTCGACGAGGCGCTCACCGTGTACGACAGCTACATGATCCAGGTGCTCCCCTCGCAGAATTACTACCAGCACGCCGGGCACGTCGACCAGGTCGCCGCGTCCGCCCTCGACGAGGGCGGCACGACGCCGCGCTACAGGAGCTACACGTCCCTCAAGTGGAGGTACAGGGGCTTTGACGCCCTCGCGGCGTTCACGTTTGTCCCGACGGTGACCGACATCGGCTCGGGCGGGGCGAACGAGGCCGCACCCCTGCCGGTGGCCTCCTATTCGCAGTGGGACTTCGCGGTGTCCTACGACCTCTCCTCGGCGCACCTGAGCCACTGGACGGACGGCCTGACCGTGCGCCTCGGGGTGAACAACGCCTTCAACCGGGTTCCCCCGAAGGCGCCCTACCAGCTGGAGAACACCCGGTCGGACATCAGCGAGTACGACGGCGGCATAGGGCGCATGTTCTTCGCGGACGTCTCCTACAAGTTCTGACGGGCGCAGCCCGCGCCCGCCGGCCCGAATACGGGCCGTCCGGGCCGGGGCGGCGGGGTGGCCCGGCGACGCGGCGGGCCGCCCCGAGGGGAACCAGCCGCGGATTTATTTGTCATTGGCCCGCGGCGGTTGCGGGACCAGACTCCCGCGCTTGAATCCATGCGCGTACTAATCGTCGACGACGAGCCCTCGATACGCAGGACGACGCGGATTGCGGTCGAGTCCGCGGGCCACGTGGCGGTCGAGGCGCCGAACGCCGCGAGGGCCATGAAGTTGGCCGAGGAGGAGGGCTTCGACGTCGCCTTTGTGGACCTGAAGCTCGGCGCCGACGACGGCCTCGAGGTGCTGAACCGCATGGTGAAGCTGCGGCCGGCGCCGGCGGTGGTCCTCTTCACCGCGTTCGCCAACATCGCCACGGCGGTCGAGGCGATGCGCAGGGGGGCATTTGACTTCATCCCGAAGCCCTTCACCCCGGACCAGATCCGGGCCGTGCTCTCGAAGGTCTCAAAGGCGCATTCCCTCGAGCGCAGGGTCCAGGCGCTCGAGAACGACCTGGCGTCCGGTGCGCCGCCCGTGGACCTGGAGTCGGAGGAGCCCTCGATGGTCCGGTCCATCCAGGTCGCGTTCAGGGCGGCCGAGACCGACGCGAACATCCTGGTCCTCGGCTCGAGCGGCACGGGCAAGAGCATCCTCGCGCGCGAGATCCACAAGCGGAGCGCCCGCCGCGAGTCGGCATTCGTCACGGTGAACTGCCCGAGCCTCTCCCGGGAGCTTTTTGAGAGCGAGCTCTTCGGGCACGCGCGCGGCTCGTTCACGGGCGCCGTGGCCGAGACGTCCGGCAAGGTGGCGGCGGCGGACGGCGGGACCCTCTTCCTGGACGAGATCGGGGAGATGCCGCCCGAGATCCAGCCGAAGCTGCTTCGGCTACTCCAGGAGCGCGAGTACGAGCGCGTGGGGGAGGCCCTCCCGCGAAGGGCCGACGTCCGCGTCATCGCGGCGACCAACCGGGACCTGGCGGCGGAGGTCAAGGCCGGGCGGTTCCGGGAGGACCTGTTCTACCGGCTGAACGTGATCGCGGTGACGCTTCCCGGCCTGAGGGACCGGCCCGCGGACCTGAAGCGCCTCGCAGACGGGGCGCGCAGGTACTTCTCGTCCCGGGCCGGCAAGGGCGAGACCCACTTCTCGCCTGCGGTCATGGGAGCCTTTGCCGGCTACCCGTGGCCGGGGAACCTCCGGGAGATGCGCAATGTGATCGAGCGCGCGGTCATCCTCGCCCCGGGCCCCACGATCGAGCTCTCGGACCTGCCCGAGGAGTTCGGGGTCCCGCGCCAGCAGGCGACCTCGGTCGGCGCCCGCGTCACCCTTGACCAGCTGGAGGCCGAGCACATAAGGCGGATCCTCGCCACCTCCCGCAACCTGGACGAGGCCGCCCAGACTCTCGGGATCGACCCGGCGACCCTCTACCGGAAGCGGAACAAGCTGGGACTGCATTGAGCGGCACACCGGGCATGCTTCGGACGCGCCTCTTCTTTGGGCTCCTGCCGCTGCTCATGGTGGTCGTGGGCACCGGGGCCTACGCGATCCGCGTGTGCCACCAGCTTGCCGGCCCCGTGGAGAAGGAGCTGGTGGCCGCGTACAGGGCCGAGCTCGGCCTCCAGGACATGCGCGCGGCGGCGACGCTCATGTCCAATGCCCTCGCGTACGCGGGCGCGCCAGACCCGATCGGCGCCCGCCGGCGGCTCGAGGACAGGCGGTCGGCCTTCACCCGGGAACTGATGGGCCAGTCGGCGGCCTCGGCGGGAAAGCCGAGGTCGCGCCTCGTCGACGAGCTGGACACCGCGTTCCAGGACTTCTCGGCGCGCTGCGACCGGATGGTCGCCGCGGGCGGGGCCTCCTCCCTCGACGACTTCAGGGCAAGCCAGGATGCGCTTTACCGGGTCCTCGCCGTCCTCGACCGCCTGATCGCGAGCGACTATGCCGCGTCGCAGGCGACCGAGGCAAGGGCCGAGCACCTTGCGGGCACGGCCGTGGGGATCCTCGCGGCAACGATCGCGGCCGGCGTGATCCTCTCGGTCCTTATCGCGTGGCTCATGGCCTCGTCGCTCCTGGAGCCGATCAAGGCACTGACGGCCTCCGCGACGGCCCTGGGGGAGGGGGACCTCGACACGCACGTCCCCGAGTTCTCGCGCGACGAGCTGGGCAGCCTCGCCCGGTCCTTCAACACGATGGCCGCGAAGCTGCGATCCTACCGCGAGGCGACGATGGCCCGGGTCCTCCGGACGCAGCGAACGATGGAGGCGACCCTCACCTCCGTGCCGGATCCGCTCTTTGTCGTCTCCAGGGAGGGTTCGGTCGAGGTCCGCAACCCCGCCGCCGAGGAGCTGTCGCGGCTCCCGGAGTTCGCGGGCGGGTTCCCGCCCGCGATCGCCGACCGCCTTGCGTTCGTTCTGGCGACCGAGGAGCACTACGTGCCGTCAGACTACGGGCGCGCGGTCACGCTCCGCGTGGGCCGCGAGGACAGGCATTACCTGCCTAGGATCCTGGCGATCGGTGACAAGTTGACGGAATTCAAGGGTGCCGCGGTCATCCTTCAGGACGTCACCAAGTTCCGCCTTCTCGACGACGCAAAGACGAACCTGGTGGGCACCGTCAGCCATGAGCTCAAGACGCCGCTCACCGGCCTCCGGATGGCGGTGTACCTCCTCCTCGAAAAGGCGGCGGGACCGCTCTCGGCCGGCCAGCGCGAGCTCCTGGAATCGGCCCGCGACGACGCGGACCGGCTCCTAAGGATCCTCGACTCGCTCCTCGACCTAACCCGCCTGGAGGCGGGCGCGTCGGCCCTCGAGCGCGAGCCCGTGGCCGTGGAGGCGCTGCTCGCGGCGGTGGCCGCCGAGGCAAGGGCGTTCATTGCGGCCGCGGGCCAGCGGCTCGTCATCAGCGCGGAGAACGGCCTGGGCCAGGTCAACGCCGACGAGGGCCGGCTTCGCCACGTGTTCATCAACCTTCTCTCGAACGCCTCCAAGTATTCGCCGGCCGCCTCGACGATCACGCTCGGCGCGGCGACCGAGCCCCAGGGCTTCGTACGGTTCACCGTGAGGGACGAGGGGGTGGGAATACCGGACGAGGCGCTGCCCCATGTCTTCGACCGCTTCTACCGGGTGCCCAGCCAGGACAAGCCGGGCGCCGGGATAGGCCTCGCCATAGCGCGGGAAATCGTCGTCGCGCACGGCGGGACGATCTCGTGCTCAAGGCGTGCCGGCGGGGGGACGGAGTTTCAGTTCCTCATTCCCTGGGCCTGACGGCGCCGTTTTGCCTAGGCCTTGGCCTTCGCCGCGGACTCCGCCCTCCGCTCCCTTAGGAGGCCGAGGAACTGCTCGGCCCCCCGGCTCTGGTAACGCTGCATGTGCCTGAGGACCACAATCTCGCGGATGGGCTTAGCGTCCTCCATCGTGACATACGCCAGAGCGCCGTCGTCCTCCTCGGAGCGTGCGCCGGACGGGAGGATCGAGATGCCCTCGCCGATGCCCACCAGGGCCTTCACGGTCGCCACCTGCGCGCAGCGAGACCCGATCTTCGGCTCAAAATGGTGGTCCCCGCAGAACCGGCGCACCTCGGCCGTGAGGGAGCTCAGGGAGCCCAGGAGGATGAAGGTCTGGTCGGCCAGGTCGGCGGCCGTGACGCGCGGTTTCAGGGCCAGGGGGTGGTCCCTGGCGACCGCCAGGATGAGCGACTCGCTCCAGAGGGCCTCGACAAGGATGTTCGACTCCGCGATGGGCGGCGAGGCGAGCACGAGGTCCAGCTCGCCGTCGAGCAGAGACCGGACCAGGTTCGCCTTAAAGTCCTCACGGATATTGACTTGAATGTTTGGATAGCGTTTTCGGCAGCGGGCGATGAGGTTGGGGAGAAGGTAGGGCGCCACCGTGGAAATCGCACCGACGATGATCTGCCTCTCAAACGAGGCGCTGTCGCCCAGTTCCTTGGTTGTATCCTCGACCTCGGAAAGGATTCGGCGGGCCCGGTCGACGAGGGCGATTCCTGCCTCGGTGAGGACCGCCTTGCGTCCCAGGCGGTGGAAAAGTTTGTGGCCGAGCTCGCGTTCGAGCTTCATAATCTGTTGGCTCAAAGAAGGTTGAGCAATGTGTGATTTTGCGGCTGCCCGGGTGAAATTCCCAGCCTCGGCAACCGCCAGGACGTACTTCAGCTGGCTCAGTTCCATAGGTATAACCTATGATAACCATAGATAACTGCAACTACCATTATTGCTCCAGAGGCCGTATTATAGTGCATCCAAGCTCAAGTGGGCTCGGAGCAAACAAAGAAACATACATCATGAAAAACAACATCATCAGAGCGGCTACCCCGGCGATCATCGCCATTGCCGCAATCCTGCTTTCTTTCCGTTCGTTGAATGCCAGCGCCCTATTCGCAGGATACTTCTGCGTCGTGGGCCTTGGCGCCGTAATGGCGCTCGATTACCGAGTGGACGCTCGACGGCTGGTCAGCCGCTAGGCGGCCGGTCAGTTCCCAACCTCAAGGGCCCGGAGAAATCCGGGCCCTTTTTTTGGCTACATCGTGGGTGGGGTCCCTGGCACCGGCCTCTTGACGAAGGCGGCCACGACCAGCGCGATGACCGTTCCGAAGAGGACGACGAAGATCAGGGCGATCACGGTCTGCGGGAGGGGTGCGGCCATCACCTTTGTCATGGCCTCGGCCTTGTCCAGCCCGTCGCCGGTCACGCCTCGCGCCTCGAGCTTCGACACCTGGTCCTGGACCACGACGTCGGCAAACCCGGGATTGATGAAGGACCAGTAGACAAAGGTGAACAGCGAGGTGAGAACGCCGGACACGATCGAGATGAGCACTCCCGCCCAGAGCGCGGCTCCATAGCCAAACTCCGCCGCTGGAGGCGTCTCCTCGCGCCTCGCCTTGATGCCGATCGTCAGGCACGCGATGGCAACCGCGAGCCCCCCGAGTCCGCCGATCCATCCCGCGGTGCCAAGCTTGGCGGCATCCGAGTGGAATCCGGTGAAGTACAGGATCAGCGTGAGGAAGGCGCCGGCGAGCGCCCAGATGAAGCCGTAGAGTGCGCAGGTTTTCATGGGGTGGGGGTTGGGGGGGTAAGCGGAGGGGAGGGGCGGGCCTCAACCGTCAATCCCATGATCGGGGGGCGTCTCGGCCGCGGGCGTTGTCCGGTCGCCCTGATGCGCGGAGGGGGCGGGCGGGTAGGGCGGGAAGGCGGCTGCGATCGGCTTTGCGGGCGGCACGAGGGCCTTGTCGGGCGCCTCGTCCATCGCCCGCTTGAATTCCTGCTCCACGTCGCCCGCGGCCTTCTTGAACTCACGGATCGCCTTCCCGAGGCCGCGCGCAAGCTCCGGCATCTTCTCGCCCCCGAAGAAGATCAGCACGACCACAAGGATCAGGATGAGCTCCGGTCCCCCGAGGGAATCAAGGAATGAGAGGGCTGCGTGCGGGGCGGGCATGAGTGACGGCACGGGACAGCATTGCAGGGAACGTCCCGGACGGCAACCCTATCTGACGGACACGCTCACCGAGAACCTCTCGCTGCCTCCCGGCGGGACGACGTGAAGGCCGACCTTGTGCTCCGGTGCGTTTGCAGGCCCCATCCAGGGCTCGACGCAGTAGAAGGGGGAGTCTTCGGACTGGGTCCAGGTCACGAATGCGGAGCCCGCCGCGGGCGCGCCGTCGGATCCCAGCGTGACGACGACGTCGCCGGGATGCCCCCTCTCGCCAAACACGGCCTCCGGGCCCCGCAGGCCCGTGTGGAAGGTGTCGATGAGGGCCGGGTTGTCCATGGGCTCGACCTGGCCGAGCGCCGGCCCGGCCACCAATTGGCCCGAGGCGTCCTGGCGCAGGCGCTGCCCGGCCGGGATGCGCAGGGAATAGTCGGCCCGCCTGGCACCCTCGCCCCAGGGCACCGCGAAGTAGAAGTGATGGCCCGCGCTCCAGGGCAGGGGCTCATCGCCCAGGTTCTCGAGGCTCAGGGTGCACGTGAGTCCCAGCGCCGCGAAACGGTACTCGACCCGGAACTCATAGGCGAAGGGGTAGCACTCCCTCGCCTCGTCTCCCGGATGGAACACGGCCTCAAAGCCGCCGGCATCGACCCGGGTCGCGCGGAAGTCGCCCTGGCGCGCCACGCCATGGGTCGGCATCGGCCGGCGGACCCCTTTTGCGTCGCGCCAGAATCCGAGCTCCCCGCGGTCATAGGAGCGGGCGCAGAACGGGAACAGGATCGGGTTTCCGCCGCGGGCCTTGTGGAACCCGTCGAGCGACTTGAGCTCGGGCCATAGAATCACGTCGCGCACGGAGCCGTCGCCCATGGCGATGTTCCAGTACATGAGCCTCGCGCCCCTCTCGGGAAGCGCCACGAATGTCGAGGCCCCAGCCCGCCAGCGGGTCAGGGTCTGCCCCAGGTACGGGATCTTCTCCATGCCTCAATTCAGGGCGTGCCCGCCCGCCTTTGCAAACCGGCGCGCGCCCCGGGTCACCGGTTCGAAAAGTCGAACTGGATGCGCTCGTGCCCGGAGTGCCCCGTCGGGAAGCGGCGGCCCTTGTACTCGATTTCCACGGCCGCCAGCTCGGACGCCGTCAGGTAGATCGGTACGTTGGCGTAGTCCCGCCGCTCGCCGGTCTGCAGCGGGCCCTGGAAGAGCTCCACGCCGTCCTGCTTGCGCACCACCTTGATCCGCACCGGCTCCAGCGCGACGATGGAGACGGTCCCGGCCGGCGCGTTCGCCGGCGCCTCGGAAATCTCACCCTGGGCGGCCGCGGCACCATGGGTCGGCGCGGGAGCGGCGCCGGAGCCGGCCAGCGCCTTTATGATCCAGAACGCGACCAGGAGGAGCACGACGAAGACAAGGATGATGCCGCCCTTGAACACGAGCGCCGGGTCGATCGCCGGCGCCTTCGGGAGGTTCTCTCCGGGGCGCTGGAACCTCGCCTGGTGCGGCCTCTGGCCCGCCTCGGCCGCGGCCGCGTCGCCCTGGGGGTCGCCCCGCTCGTCGGCCGAGGAGATCGCGATGTCCATGCGCCCGTACACCTCGCGGCTGGGCTGCCGGGAGCGGGGCTCGCCGCCGCGCAGGGCGGTGAAGTCGTTGAGGAGCCGGTCCGCCGGTATGCGGAGGTAATTGGCGTATCCCCGGAGGAATCCCCTCGTGTAGATGTCCGTCAGGCCGATCTCAAACTGGTTGCCCTCGAATTTCTGAAGGTACTCGCCCCTGATCTTCGTGGCCTCGGCCGCCTCGCGGATCGAGATGCCCTTCTTCTTGCGCGCCTCCTCCAGGCGCTCTCCGATGGTCTGCATGCTCGATCAGTTGCAGGTTTTGGGGGGCAGGGAAAGACTGATTTGGAGGCGCCGGGTCACAGCGAGTCGAGGTCGCCGATGATTTCCCGGGGGCTCGAGCCGTTCTCCGGCCCTACGATGCCCTTCTCCTCCATCATCTCCATGATCCTGGCCGCTCGGTTGTAGCCTATGCGAAGCCTGCGCTGGAGCATCGAGGTGCTCGCCCTGCGGGTGGACTTGAGCACGTCGAGGGCGCGCGAGTACAGCTCCTCGTCGCTGCCCGCGTCGCCGTCCTCGGCCTCATCCTCCTCGTCGTCCTCGCTCGACGCCCGGTCGATCTGCTGCTGGACGGCGTGCGCATACTGGGGCGGGCCGTTCTTCTTCAGGAACTCGACGATGTCATGGACCTCCTCGTCGCCGACGTAGGCGCCCTGGGCGCGGACCAGCCGCGAGGTGCCCGGCGGCGAGAAGAGCATGTCGCCGCGCCCGATTAGGGTCTCGGCGCCCTTGGTGTCGAGGATCGTCCTCGAGTCCACCTGGGAGGCCACCTGGAACGCGATCCGCGAGGGGAGGTTGGCCTTGATCACGCCGGTGATGACGTTCACGGAGGGCCGCTGCGTCGCGATGATGAGGTGGATTCCCGCCGCGCGCGCGAGCTGGGCGAGGCGCGCGATGGAGGTCTCGATCTCCGCGGGCGCGAGGATCATCAGGTCCGCGAGCTCGTCGATGATGGCGACGATGTAGGGCAGGTGCTCGGGAATCTCGAGGTCGTCGCCCCCTAGCGCGTCCAGGCCCTGGAGGGAGGCCTGGGGCTCCACCAGGTGCCTGGGGTCCTTCTTGCGGTTGTTGAAACCCAGGATGTTCCTGACATTCGCCTTCGCGAAGATCTGGTAGCGCTGCTCCATCTCGCCCAGGAGCCACTTGAGCGCCGCCGGGACCTTCTTGGGCTCGGTGACGACCGGGATGAACATGTGCGGGAGGCTGTTGAAGATCTTCAGCTCGACCACCTTCGGGTCTACCATGATCAGCCTCACGTCCTTCGGGCTCTTCGAGTAGAGCAGCGAGGTGACGATCGAGTTGATGCAGACCGATTTCCCCGAGCCGGTCGCCCCCGCGATCATGAGATGGGGCATCTTCGCCAGGTCGGACACGAGCGGCTTTCCCGACACGTCGCGCCCGAGTGCGATGGGCAGCTCCGCCTTAGCGTTGGCCCAGTCCTCGCTTTCCAGGAGCTCGCGCATTCCCACGGGAGTCGGGTGCAGGTTGGGGACCTCGACGCCGACCGCGGCCTTGCCGGGTATCGGGGCCAGGATGCGCACCGACTGCGCGCGCATCCCGAGGGCGATGTTCTTGTCGAGCCCCGCGATCTTCTCCACGCGGACGCCCGGCGCGGGAACGAGCTCGTAGCGGGTGATCACCGGCCCGACATGGATCTCCCCCAGGGAGACCTCCACGCCGAACTCGCCCAGGATCCTGAGGAGGGTCTCCGCGTTGTGCCGGTGCTCCTCGTCGCTGCTGCCCGCCGGCGCCTTCGCCTGCTCCTTGAGCAGCTTGAGAGGGGGGAACTCATAGTTCTCGTCGAACGACTGGGGCAGGACGACCTTGGCCTTCTTCGGCTCCTCGGGCTTGACGATCGTGAGCGCGATCTTCTGCGCCCTCGGCTCCTCCCTGGGCTGATCCGGCGGGGCCATGGTGATCGGCTGCCTCACCGCCGGCTTGGCGAGGAGGTCGTCGGCCGACCGCGGGGTGACGATCTTCTTGGCGGATGTCGGCCCCACCGGCGGCACGGGGAACGGCGGCATCGTGACCGACGAGGCGGCGCGCTGGCGGGCGATGTCCTCCTTGCGCTTCGCCTTCTCCTCGGCAAGCGCGGCCTTGCGCTGGGCCCGCCCGGCCCGCCACTGGGTGAAGTTCGCCATGATCTTCTCGATCTCGGAGCCGATGTCCTTGGTGATGACGAAGAGCAGGGCGAAGCAATACACGGTCCCGAGCAGGAGGCCGCTCCCGAAGGGTCCAAGCGCCTCGGAGAGGAGCCGCTGGTAGATGATCTGGCCCGTCATCCCCCCCCAGGCGCGGGGAAAGGTGTCGTTCGCCTTCACGCTCTCGAACATCGCGAGGAGGCCCGACATGGAGACGATCCCGATGACGATCGCCGTCACCCGGGTCCCGACGAGATGCCTCGAGTTTCGGACCGCGACGTAGAACATCCAGTAGAACGCGGGGACGAGCAGCCAGGTCGTCACCCCGATCGAGTAGAAAAGGACCCAGACGGTGTCGGCCCCAAGCCAACCGACCCAGTTCTTCCCCGTCGGGGCGGTCGACTGGAAGCGCGTCTGGTTGGGGTCGTAGTTCAGCAGCGCAGCAAAAAGGTATGTGGCGACAATGAAACAAACGATCGCCGCCAGCCAGTTGGGGCGATAACGGGGAGCTTGGAACGACGGACCGCCGTTTGGATTTGAACTATCTGTTTTGGGCATCTGTGCTTCCGGGCGCAGCGATTTGCGGATTGGACCGTAGCACCCGGGCCGGTCAATTGTAAACCCCTCCCGACCTTTTTTACAATAATCTCGATATCTGCTTTCATGCGAGAAGTTCTTCAGTTCCAGCCCATTTACCAAGAGCGCGTCTGGGGCGGACGCCGCCTTGAGACGCTGCTCGGGCGCACGCTTCCCCCGGGGCCGCCCATAGGGGAAAGCTGGGAGATAGTGGACCGGCCGGAGGCCCAGTCCCGCGTGCGGGGGGGGCGCCTCGGGGGCGCCACCCTGCGGGAGCTGATCGAGCGCCACGGCGCGGAGGTCATGGGCCCCGCCTGGAAGCCCTCCCGCCGCTTCCCTATCCTCGTCAAGTGGCTCGACTGCTCCGACCGCCTGAGCCTCCAGGTGCACCCGCCGGCCGGGGTGGCCCCGTCCCTGGGCGGGGAGCCCAAGACCGAGAACTGGTACGTTGCGCATTCCAGCCCCAGCGCGTCGCTCTTCGTCGGCCTGAAGCCGGGCGTGACGCGCAAGCGGTTCGAGAGGGCCCTGGTGGAGGGGAACGCCGAGGGCCTGATCAACAGGGTCTCGGTGGCGTCCGGGGACTCCGTCCTCGTCCGCAGCGGCCAGGTCCACGCGATCGACGCGGGAAACCTCATCCTTGAGATCCAGCAGAATTCGGACACGACCTACCGGCTCTACGACTGGGGCAGGGTGGGCCTGGACGGCAAACCGCGCACGCTCCACATTGAGGAGTCGCTGCGCTCCATCCTCTGGGACGATGGCCCGCCCGAGCTCGTGAGGGCGGCGCCCACCTCCGGGGTCGTCGCGTCGTGCGACGAGTTCTCGATCCGGCGCATGGTGCTCGGCAAGGGCGAGCAGATCCGGTTCGAGCCGGGCCAGCAGCCCCGGATCCTCAGCGTGGCCGCGGGCGCGATCAGCCCGTCGGGCCACGCCCACCCCGGGAAGCCGCTTGGCATGGGGGAGAACGCCCTTGTCCCCTGGTCTGCGGAGGTCTCCTTTGAGGCGCACGAGCCCGCGATCGTCCTGGTCACGGAAGACTTCGCATGACCTGGGCGGCGAAGACGGCCCTCTTCCTCGGCGGGCTCTTTGCCATGGCCGCGCTCACATGGATGATCTTCCTGCCCTCGCTGGTGGAGCGGGAGCTGCGGGCCGTCACCGGCTTCGACGTGAAGATCGAGGTCCTCACCGCGAATCCCTTCACCGGCCACGTGACCGTCGGCGGACTGAGGGCGACCAATCCGCCCGGCTATCCTTCGCCCGATTTCATCGGCATCAGGGAGCTCCGCGGGGACCTGAACGAGTTCTCCTGGCTGTTCACGGACCGCCTGGTCATCGACGACCTGTACATCAACCTTGAGGCGGTCCAGATCGTCCGCGAGAAGGGCGGGAAGTCCAACGCGGCGGAGTTCATGGCGGCGTGCTCCCGGCAGGGCGGAGGGGGGGGCGGGGGCTCCGCGCCCGCCCCGCGGTCCAAGCCCCTCGCGTTCATCATAAAGACGCTGCGCCTTCGCGTGGACCGGCTGGTGATCGCGGACTACACCTTGGGGTCGCCGGAGATCAAGACCTACAACCTGAACATCGACCACACCTACAAGAACGTCACGCAGGCGAGGCAGCTGCTCGTGCCCGACGTCATCCGCAGCCTCTACTCCTTCGGGCTGCGCCGGGACGCCGAGCAGCTCCTCCCCGGCGAATTCGGCCGGGCCCTTGCCGATGCCGTTGGGGCCGCGGCACATGTGGGGAACAAGCTCAAGGACACCGGGCACAAGACCGGACAATTCCTGAAAGGCCTGCTCGACAAACTTGAACAAACGGCGAAGCCGTAGTTTATTGAGCACCATTGCAATGAGCAGCCCTGAATCCAAAGACGCTCCGGACAGCCCGGCGGCCGACCAGACCAAGGCCCCCGCGGGCGCCCCGGCGCCCGCGGAGCCGCTCGCCGCTGCCAGGAGGGAGGCTGCGGAGAACCACGACCGCTACCTGCGCGCCATGGCCGACCTCGAGAACTTCCGGCGCAGGGCGGTGCGCGAGAAGGAGGAACTCCGCCTCTTTGCCGCGTCCAAGCTCCTCGAGGACCTCCTCCCCGCGCTCGACAACCTCGCGCTGGGGCTCGCGGCCGCGCGGCAGCCGAAGGCCGACCTCAAGGCGCTCGCCGGGGGGGTGGAGCTGGTCCAGCAGCAGCTCAAGGCGGCGCTCGCGGCCCACGGCCTGAAGGAGATCAACCCCGCGGGGCAGCCGTTCGACCCCCACCAGCACGAGGCCCTCTCGCACCACTCCAGCGCCGAAGTGAAGGCGGAGCACGTCCTCTCGGTCGTGCGCACCGGCTACGCCCTCAACGGGCGCCTGCTGCGCCCCGCCTCCGTCGTCGTGTCGAGCGGCAAGCTGGTCGAGGAGGCGGTGCCCTGACGCATGGCCAAGGCCGACTATTACGAGCTTCTTGGAGTCCCGAAGAACGCGACCGACGACGAGCTGAAGAAGGCCTATCGGAAGAAGGCCGTGCAGTATCACCCGGACAAGAACCCCGGCAACAAGGAGTCGGAGGAGATGTTCAAGAAGGTCTCGGAGGCCTATGAGGCCCTGAAGGACCCCGACAAGAGGGCGGCGTACGACCGCTACGGGCACGCCGCGTTCCAGGGGCCGGGCGCGGGCGCGCGGAGCCCCTCCGGGGGTTTCCACGACCCCTTCGACATCTTCCGCGAGGTCTTCGGCCAGGGCGGGGCGGGGGGTGGGGGCATATTCGACGAGATGTTCGGCGGCGGATCCCGCGACGGCGGGCGCGACGGCTCCGACCTGCGCTACGACCTCGAGATCACCCTCGAGGACGCTGCCCGGGGCATCGAGAAGGAGATCTCCTTCCGAAAGCTCGCGAGCTGCGAGCACTGCCACGGCTCGGGCGCCGAGCCCGGCTCGAAGCGCGTGACCTGCCCCACCTGCCGGGGCGCGGGCCAGGTCAGGCGGTCGGGCGGCATCATCGTGTTCACCCAGACGTGCCCCACCTGCGGGGGCGCGGGCGTCAAGATCGAGAAGCCCTGCTCGGTGTGCCGCGGCGAGGGCCGCGTCGCCAAGACGACGAAGCTCAACGTGAAGATCCCCCCCGGCGTCGACTCGGGCTCGCGCCTGCGCTCCGCGGGCAACGGCGAGGCGGCCTCGGCCGGCGGGACCCCGGGGGACCTGTACATCGTCCTCTCGGTCAAGGAGCACGAGCTCTTCGAGCGCCAGGGCGACGACCTGTTCTGCGAGATCCCCATCAAGTTCACGCTGGCGACCCTCGGCGGGTCGATCGAGGTCCCGACGCTCACGGGCAAGGCGAGCCTCAAGATCCCGCCCGCCACCCAGAGCGGCACGACCTTCCGGCTCAGGGACCGGGGCATGCCGACCCTCCGCGGCGGCCGCCACGGCGACCAGCTCATCCGCGTGCACGTCGAGGTGCCGTCCACCCTCACCGGGGAGCAGCGCAAGGTCCTCGAGGAGTTTGCGCGGATCAGCGGGGACGCGCACGAGCCCACCTCGCGCTCCTTCTTCGAGAAGGCCAAGAAGTTCTTCTGAGATGCCCCCGACCCCGAAAACATCCCCGGGTCTCGTGCCGCTGGCCCGGGCGGTCTCGATCCGCCGCGGGCTTGCCCGGGCCGGGGGCAGGTTCGTCCTCACGAACGGCGTCTTCGACCTCCTGCACCCGGGCCACGTCTCCTACCTCAGGGCCGCCCGCAGGCTGGCCGGGAGGAAGGGGATGCTCTTTGTCGCGCTCAACTCCGACGCGAGCGTCAGGAGGCTCAAGGGCCCCCGGCGGCCGGTCCTCGACGAGAGGTCTCGGGCGCTCACGCTCGCCGAGCTGCGCTCGGTCGACGGCGTCGTGATCTTCAGGGGCAAGCGGCTCGCGCGCGAGATCGCAGCCCTGGCGCCGGACATCTACTGCAAGGCGGGCGACTACACGCTCGGCACGCTCGACCCCGCGGAGCGGGCCGCCCTCGAGGCGGCCGGCTCAAGGGTGGTATTCCTCCCGTTCCTGCGCGGGTTCAGCACCACAAGGCTCATCCGGCGCATGGGGGCCGCGGGCCCGGCCTGAGCCACCCGGGGGGCCGCATGCGCGTCGTCATCCTCGGCTCGGGCCGCGGTTCCAACGCCGAGGCCGTCCTCGCGGCCCAGCAGGCGGGCGCGCTCGGCCGGGCCCGGGTCGTGGCCCTCTTCTCCGACGTCCCCGGCGCGGGGATCCTGGCGCTCGGCCCGCGCTTCGGCGTCCCGTCGAGCTTCGTGGATCCCGCCCCTTTCAGGACGAAGCTCGAGGGCGAGGGCGAGGCCCGGTTCGTGGCCGCCGTGTCGGGGGCCCGGCCCGACCTCGTCGTCCTTGCCGGCTTCATGAGGGTCCTCAAGCCCGGGTTCCTCGGCGCCTTCTCGGGCAGGATCATCAACCTGCACCCGAGCCTCCTGCCGAGGTTTCCCGGGCTCGACGCGATCGGGCAGGCCCTGAGGTCGGGCGAGGCGATGACGGGCTGCACCGTCCACCACGTGACCGCGGAGGTCGACGGGGGCCCCATCCTCGGCCGGGCGGAGGTCCCCATTGCGAAGGGGGAGACGCATGACTCGCTCGCCGCGAAGGTTCACGCGGCCGAGCACCTGCTGCTTCCCGCGGTCATCGCGGGGCTGAGCGAGAGCCCCGGGCCGGCCTGACCCCATGGAGCTCTGGGAGACCAAGGCCGAGATCGACGCGGCCGACGCCGAGGCCGCCGAGCTCGCCCTCCTCGAGTCCGGATGCGACGGCTGGTCCCTCCTCGAGGACGCGATCGGCAGGAGGGCGTGGATCATCGGGATATTCCGGAGCGAGGCCGAGGCCCAGAGCCGGTGGTCCGAGCTTGCCCCCGCCCTGACGGCCACGCCCCTCGGTCCGAGGGCGGTGAGGCGCCTGCCGGACGCCGACTGGAGGAATAGCTACCGCGACCACTTCAAGGCCTGGGCGTTCGGGCGCCTTCACTGGGTCCCCGTCTGGGAGCGCCCCGCCTTCCAGCTCCCCGGGGGGCACTCCGTGCTGTGGCTGGACCCGGGGATGGCGTTCGGCACAGGCAACCACGAGACGACCCGGCTGTGCATCGAGAGGCTTGTCGAGTTCGAGGGGAGCCTCCCCGGGGGCGCCGCCGCGGCGGCCCGGATGAGCGTGGTCGACGCCGGCTGCGGCTCGGGCATCCTCGCGCTCTCGGCTTGCCTCCTCGGGTTCGGGGAGGTGAGCGGATTCGACAACGACGCCGAGGCCGTGCGGGTGAGCCTGGAGAACTCCGAGCTCAATTCCCTGGCGGGGCGGGTGCGCTTTGCGGTGGCGGGGCTCCCCGAGGGCCTCGGGAACGGCCAATGGGGCGTCGTCGTTGCGAACATCCAGGCCGACGTGCTGGTCCGCCACGCCCGGGCGCTGGCCTCCTCGGTCGCCCCCGGGGGCCTCCTCGCCATGAGCGGAATCCTGGCCACCGAGGCCGGCATGGTCCGCCAGGCGTTTGCGGAGCTCACCCCGGGGTGGGCCTTCTCCTCCCGGGCGCTCGGCGAATGGTGCGACGTCAGCCTGGTCCGGCCTGCCGGCGGATCCTAGGAGAACAGCTCGGGCGTCGTCCGCGACAGGAAATCCTCCATGTAGGCCGTGGTCGCCTTGCCCTCGATGAAGAGGGGGTCGGCCATGATCGCCTTATGGAGCGGAATCGTCGTCTTGATGCCGCGAACGAGGTATTCGCTCAGGGCGCGGTACGCCCTCTCGAGGGCCTCCTTGCGGGTCGAGCCGAAGCAGATCAGCTTCCCGATCATCGAGTCATAGTAGGGAGGAATCACGTAGCCGCTGTAGATGTGGCTGTCGACCCGGACGCCGATCCCCCCGGGCGGGTAATAGAGGCCGATCGTCCCGGGCGACGGGGCAAAGTTCCGGGCCGGGTCCTCGGCGTTGATCCGGCACTCGATCGCGTGCTTCTCGAACGTGATGTCGCCCTGGTCGAACTCCAGCTTCTCCCCGTTGGCTATGTGGATCTGCTGCTTGATCAGGTCGATGCCCGTCACCTCCTCGGTGACCGGGTGCTCAACCTGGATCCTCGTGTTCATCTCGATGAAGTAGAAGTTTCCCTTGGCATCCACGAGGAACTCGATCGTCCCGGCGCCCTCGTACTCGGACGCCTCCGCCGCGCGCACGGCGGCCTTGCCCATCTTCTTGCGCAGGTCGGGCGTGAGGAACGGGGAGGGGGACTCCTCGATGAGCTTCTGGTGCCTGCGCTGGACGGAGCAGTCGCGCTCCCCCAGGTGGATCGTCTTCCCGTGGCTGTCCGCGAGGATCTGGAACTCGATGTGGCGGGGCCGCTCGATGTACTTCTCGATGTAGACCCGCCCGTCGCCGAAGGCCTTTTCGGCTTCGTTCCTGGCGACATGGAACTCCTTGGCGAACGAGACGTCGTTGTGGGCTATCCTCATCCCCCTGCCGCCCCCGCCGGCCACAGCCTTGATGATCACCGGGTAGCCGATGGACCGCGCGGCCTTGACGGCCTCGGCCTCGGACTCGACGGGGCCGTCACTGCCTGGAACCGTGATGACGTGGGCCTTGCGGACCGTCTCCTTGGCCACCGCCTTGTCGCCCATCATCTTGATGGACTTTGACTTCGGTCCGATGAACTTGATGTTGCACGACTCGCACTGCTCCGCGAACTTCGCGTTTTCCGACAGGAACCCGTAGCCCGGGTGGATCGCGTCGACATCCGCGATCTCGGCGGCGCTGATGATCCTGTCCGCCCGCAGGTAGCTGTCCGCGCTGCGGGGCCCCCCGATGCAGATCGCCTCGTCGGCCAGCTGGACATGGAGGGACTGGACGTCGGCCTCCGAGTAGACGGCCAGGGTCTTGATGCCCATCTCGCGGCAGGCGCGGACGATTCGGAGGGCGATTTCGCCACGGTTGGCGATGAGAACTTTTTGGATCATCGGGTCGTCAATTGTGCTGGGATCCTCGTCAGGAAATATCCACGACGGGAGCGGCCGTTTTCGGGGCCACAGGTCAGCCCTGCCTCAGTTTGAAAAGGCGTTGCCCGTATTCCACCGGCTGGCCGTTCTCGACCAGGATCTCGACGATCGTCCCCTTTGTCTCGGCCTGGATCTCGTTCATGATCTTCATCGCTTCGATTATGCAGACCAACGAGTTATCCTCGATCTTGGAGCCGACGTCCACGAACGCCTTACTCTCGGGGGACGGGGACCTGTAGAAGGTTCCCACCATCGGGGACTTCACATAGGTGATCCCCGGCTCCTCGGTCGCAACCGGCGCCCCTGGCATGCTCGCAGGGAGCGGTGCTGGCACCGGCATCGGGGGCGTGGAGTGGTATTCGGCCGGAACGAACGGCGGGTTTGACCCCTTCCCCGTCGAAACTATCGGCAAGCCATTCATCCCGCGCCGGATCTTCAGCTTGAAGCCCTCCTCCTCGACCGCGAACTCGGTGAGTTCGGATCGCTTCATCAGGTCTATGATCTGCTTGATCTGTTTGAGGTCCAAAAGTTGCCTTGGTTGAAAATGCTGGAAGGGCTACGGGTTAGTAGAGTTCGACGTTCCATCGTTCAAAAGGAGTAAGGTCAACACACATCTTTTCCACTATGGCCATGTATTTGCGTTAACGTTAATTTTGGGCAAATCCGTCGATTTTAGGTCCATTTTTCCGAAAAAATAGGCCTTTTCTGGCTAAAAACAGCGTTTTGCCGGAGGGGGCCAACATATTAATTTCACGCCTTTCCCCCCTCAAAGCGGGTCTAATACGGCCGGGACCGGGCCGGATCCACCCCTCCCATGGGTCTTGGGGGCGACCCCATCGGTTGGGAGGGGACCGCCCGGGGCCCAGGGAGGCCACCTGCACGCCCCCTTTGAATGGGGCAGGGCCGCAGGCCCGGGACGGCCCCGCCCTGCCTTCCCCCCCTCGTCACGGAGCCCGGCAGGGCCCCTTGGGGGCGCGGCCGGCGCGATATTGTATCAACTATTCAGATACATATTGGGTTTCCCGCGCCGGGCGCCCGGGCCGCCGCCAATCGTCCCGGCTACGACCGGAATCCCGTCCAAAACAGGCCGCAAAAATGGCGCCACTTGTCACTGAAATACAACAGGTTACGAGGGGATCATCATCGCCTCGAAGAAAGGTCTTGAAGACGCCCACCATAAGCGCATGTTCCGCCTCCCTTCGATTCTTGGGCTGACGGCAAACAACCGGGCAGTGAGACGAATCAAGGCCGCAAGCAGCTGTTCCTTGGCCAGAATTTATTAGAAATTTTGGAATAGGTGTTGACGAAGGAAAAGCAGAAGTTCTTGCTGGAACTCTTTCCCCTATGGGGAGGCTCTTTGAAATTTACTTTGTGCGATTGATTGGGACCCCCAATCAAAATTATAAAAAGATGCCGGCTCCGGTCGGCATCAAGTTAGTAGTTCAAACGAATCACTAGGTTTGAACTCTCTTTTCGGAGAGTTTGATCCTGGCTCAGAATGAACGCTGGCGGCGTGGTTAAGACATGCAAGTCGAACGG
>PLXR01000132.1 GCA_003151495.1 Opitutaceae bacterium | reverse complement strand
CAGGTGCTCTGCAAGAAGATCGGCGGCGGCCGCATCGCCGGCTACGAGATCATGGTGAACACGAGCTCGATCGCCTCCCTGATCCGCGAGAACAAGACCTTCCGCATCACCTCGGACATCCAGACGGGGGCGAACCTGGGGATGATCACCATGGACACGCACCTCATGAACCTCGTGAACAGGGAGCTGGTCTCACCGGACGAGGCCCTCGAGAAAGCCCAGGACCCGGTCATCATGAAGGACAAGCTGATCGCGATGGGCGCGAGGCTGCGCGAGGTCTAGGCGCACCCTGGGATGGATTGGCAATTGGCGCATCCTTGCGGACGGGATTCCATCGACGCAACCTTCGCGTGGTCGGCTATTCCGGCACACCCCTTTGGAAGAAGCTCGGGTACAAGGACGGGATGACCGCGCGGCTCGACGGGGAGCCGCCAGGATACACAAGCCTCCTCGAGCTTCCTGCGGACGTGAGGGTCTCCTGGCTGCCGCGGCCTGGGCGGGAGCTGGAATTCGTGCACCTCTTTGCGACCGCGAAGTCGAGCCTCGGGACGAAGATAGTGTCCTACAGGAAGGAGATTGCGCCCGGCGGCGTCATCTGGGTCTCCTGGCCCAAGAAGACATCGGGGGTCGCGTCGGACATCACCGAGGACGTGGTCCGCGAGGTCGCCCTGCCGACGGGGCTCGTCGACATTAAGGTTTGCGCGGTAGACGAAGTTTGGTCGGGCTTGAAGCTTATGATCAGGAAGGAATTGCGGTGACCACGCCTCCCAGAGTCCCGCGGCCCGATGGGGGAGGCCTTCGCCGGGCGAAGGACCCACAGAAAGAGGGGACGCTTTGTAACGATAACTCCAACCGAAAAACCAGCAGCACACTATGTACAACAAGGAAAACCTGGCCCAGCTGAAGAAGATGGACGCGCTCGCTCCCGAGGTCATGAAGGCCTTCTGGGCCTTCGACAAGGCGGCGGTCGCCGCCGGCGCGATTCCGGCGAAATACAAGGAGCTGATCGCCGTCGCCGTCGCGATGACGACCCAGTGCCCCTATTGCATCGACATCCACAGCGCCAACGCGCGCAAGGCGGGTGCCACCGACGCGGAGCTGACGGAGGCCGCGATGGTAGCCGCTTCCCTGCGGGCCGGGGCCGCCGTCACGCATGCGACGCACGCCTTCGCAAAATAGACGCGGCCCAACCGTCGCCCAAGGACGCTCCATGGCTCCTGTCGATCTCGGGAAGGCCTTCGCCTCGATCACCACGCACTGGGACCCGCACATCGTCGGGGAGCTGAACGGCCAATGCGTGAAGTGCGTGAAGTTCGCCGGGGAGTTCGTGTGGCACAAGCACGACTCCGAGGACGAGCTTTTCCTCGTGCACCGGGGGCAGCTCCACATGCGCCTGCGGGATGGGGTCGTGCTCATCGGTCCCGGCCAGTTCTTTGTGGTTCCCCATGGCGTCGAGCACCAGCCCTACGCACCCGAGGAGGTCGAGGTGGTGCTGTTCGAGCCCGCGTCGACGCTCAACACGGGCAATGTCCGCAACAGGCTGACCAAGGATGTGCTCAAGCGCCTGTAGGCCTCGCCTTTGCCGGGGCGGCCCGTAGGATTCCGGGATACGAACGCCATGGATGCCGACGAAACCCACGGGAGATTTGAGGATGTCCTTGGCCAGGCGGGGCCCAGGCTGGGCCCGCTCTGCAAGGGGCTCAGGAAGCTGGTCGCTTCGCTGGATCCGGACTTTGTCGAGGTCGTGTGGCCGCGGCAGGGCATCGCCAGCTACGGCGTGGGCCCGAGGAAGTTGTCCGAGCATTACGCGTACATCTCGGTCCAGGGGTCCTACGTGAACCTGGGATTCTACCACGGCGCGTCCCTTCGGGACCCGGCGGGCCTCCTCGAGGGCACGGGAAAGCGCCTGCGCCACGTGAAGGTCCGGGACGCCTCGGGAGTCAGGAATCCCGCCATCGCGGCGCTGCTGCGGGCGGCAATCGCGGACCGGGAGCGCAACGTCCATGCCGCATAGCCTCCCGAGGGGACCGATCCCAGGGGCATTCACCCGCCATCAACGGGAGCCCCGTGGCTGAATCCGGAGACGAGAAGAGGGGCGCCGGCGGAATCCGCCGCCTGGTGGATGCCTTCGGCTATTCGATTGCCGGCATTCGCCACGCCCTGCGGCACGAGGCGTCCATCCGCCAGGAGATCGTCCTGCTGGCGATCCTCGCGCCGGTGTCGGCCTTCCTCCCCGTGAGCCGCATCGAGCACCTGCTGCTGGTGCTCACGATGCTCGTGGTCGGGCTCGTGGAATTCATCAACTCGGCGATCGAGTCGGCGGTCGACCGCATTTCTCTCGAGCACCACCCTTTGGCGGGCCGGGCAAAGGACCTTGGGAGCGCCGCCGTGCTGGTCTCGCTCGCGATGTGGGCCATGACCTGGGCCGTGATCGTGGGTCCGATCGCGCTCCAGTTCCTGCGGCGGCCCTAGGCTCCGGTCGGGGGCCCCTGGCCGGGCAGGCGCCGGAGCAGCAGCGGCGACTCGAGGCCCAGGAGCCGCTCCGTGAACTCGTCGCCCTCGGGCGCGTTCCGGAGCGCCCTCTGGACCATTCCCATCCTCGCGTCCAGGTTGTCGATCATCGAGACGAACACGGCCTCGGGGGTCGCCGCCATGACGGCCGCGCCCCATTCGGGCTTTCCCTGGTGGCTGAGGATGATGTGCTCAAGGCGCTCGGTCCGGTCGGGGTCGAGCCTCGCCTTGAGCGCCGCCTTGCGGACCAGCTGGTAGCCGAGGACGACGTGGCCCTGGAGGATGCCGCGCCGGCCCCGCTTCGTGGCCAGGGTGCCCTCGTACTCGATCGTCTTGCCGGCGTCGTGCAGGAGGATGCCCGCCATGGCGAGGTCGGGGTCCACCTCTCTGTAGAGGGGCAGGAGCGCCCTGCAGGCCCTCGCCATGTGGACGGTGTGCTCAAGCAGCCCGTGCCGGTAGGCATGGTGCATGAAGGTCGCGGCGGGGGCCGTCCGGAAGGCCTCGCCGATCTCCTCCATCACGTTCCTGACGGTTGCGACCAGCTCGGGCTGCGCGAGCGCGTCCACAAAGCCGGTGAATTCCCTCCAGAGGAGATCCGCGTCCTCCGGGGCGGTCTCGACGAGGTTCGCCACCACCTCCGGGTTGGTCAGCTGGTCGGGCGGCACGACCGCCGCCTTGGTGAGCTTAGGGGAGAGCCGGCCCTGGTAGGCCTCGACCTTGCCCTCGACCCTGAGGACCGCCCCCTCGGACGCGGTGCGGACCGCCTCGAAGGCGGGGCTGTCCGAGAACACGGTGCAGTTGAAGGACCCCGTCCGGTCGCCGAGCTCGATTGCAAGGTAGGGATTGCCGTTCGTCGCCGTCTTGGTCGCCAGCTTGCGCAGGACGAGGATGCTCGCAAACGGCCTGCCCTGCTGGCCGCCGGACGCCTTCAGGTCGCGCACCGTCGATGGCGATGGGGGGCCCTCAGCCATGCCTTTTCACGAGTTGGGTGAATTCCCTGAAGTACGGGTGGGCCGTCCCGCCAAGGATCGAGTAGAACACGGTCTCCGAGGGGAGCACGTGCACCCCCGCCCTGGCGAGCGAATCCAGGCACACCCGGGCGTCCGCCTCGCGGCGGGCTCCCACGCAGTCCGAGAGGATCGTCACCGCGAGCCCCGCCTGGACGGCGTCTACCGCGGTCTGGAACACGCAGACCGGGGTCTCCACCCCGCAGAGGATCAGGTGCTCGACGCTCCTCCTTCCGGTCAGCGCCTCGCGGACCGGGCCGGCGGCGGAGAGGGCTGAAAACGTGTCCTTTGCATGGACCTCGGGCTCGCCGACAAGGCTGAGGAGGGTGGGGTCCGTTCCGCCGAGCTTGGCCGGCACCTGCTCGGTGAAGGCGACAGCCATCCCCAGGCCGCGCGCGGCCGAAACGGCGAACCGGCACCTGCCTAGGATCGCATCCCCCCCGGCGACCGCGCGGATGAAGACGGGCTGCATGTCCACGCACAGGAGGAGGGCGCCGTCCACGGGGCTCTGCGTGCTCATGGGAAATGGCGCTGGCGCGCCTTCACCTGGAGGAGGCGCCTCTCGGGAAGGATGTAGGCGGTCAGGTGGCCGCCCATCACGCAGCCGGTGTCGATTCCAATCGACCACTTGAGGCGGTACACCTCGGGCCTCGGGGTGTGGCCGTAGACCACGAACGGGGGCCCGCCCCAGAGGTCCGCCCAGGACGGTGCGTCGGGCTCGTCGGCGCGCTTCCTCGGGCGCCCGTCCTTGTCGACCACCTGGATGCGGGTCACGACCTCCGCGGGCTGCTTCTGCCAGGGTTCGCCCGGGAGGAACCCCCCGTGGACGAACACCGTGTTGAGCTCGGGTTCCTCGAAGGTGAGCTGCATGGCCTCCAAGTATTCCCAGTCCTGGGGACGCAGCGCGTCGAAGGTGACGAGGTCGTGCTCCTTCATGTATTTCCGGTCTGCGGTCTTCCTGAACTTGAGGAGGCGCAGCTCGTGGTTGCCCAGGAGCGCCGTCGCTCCCACGGCGCGGGCCAGGTCGATCACCTTGGTGCTGTCGGGGCCCCGGTTCACCAGGTCGCCGAGCAGCACCACCCGGTCCCCGTCCTTCAGCTCGAGCTGGTTGAGCAGCTCGTAGAATTCATTGTGGCATCCGTGGATGTCGCCGATGGCGATGAGGCGTCCGGTCATGAGGTTTTGAGCAGGCGGCGTTGCCGCGCAAGCTTGCTAGCGCCCACGCATGGGGGGAAGCAAACAAGAAAGGCGCGGCGGCACGCAGGAATGGCCCCGGCTGGCCGCCTGGGCTGCGCCGGGGTGCCCCCGCGACCCCTTAAGGGCCGACCCCCGGGGACCGCAGGACTTCTTCTACCGCTCGCCCTGAGGGAAATAAGGATCGGCTCACAGGCTGCATGGGCCCACGCTGAGCCCGGGAGCTCCGCGCTTGCACAGGACCTACCCCCCTTTCAACGTAAGGGGGCGATCGCGGGGCGCCCGACACCCAAACCCCAACCCGAAGAACCCCACGGCGGGCCGGATCCCCATCCCGCCGGAAGCCCCTCCCCGGAACCCCATGAACGACACCAAGCGCTCCCTCCTGCGTCTCCTCGGGCCCCTCCTCGCGGCCCTCGCCTGCGCCCATTGCCCCTCCCTTCTCGCGACCGACGGCTACTTCACCCAAGGCTTCGGGGCCGTGAACTCCGCGCTCGGGGGGGCGGCGACGGCTGGCAACGACCAGGACCTGATCGGCAGCCTCTACAAGAACCCTGCGACGGGGGTGCTCTTCGGCGAGCGCACGTTCTCGATCGTGTTCGGCGACATCCTGCCCAACGCCCGGATCGACAGCTCGGTCCAGGCCCTCGGGCTTGCCGGCAGCTCCAAGTCGACGGTCGCCAACGTGCCCTACCTGGACCTCATGGCGACGTGGAGGGAGGGCGACCCCGGGACACTCTGGTTCGCGGGCGCCGTCTCGGAGGCGGGTCTCAGCTTCCACGCGGCGGCCTCGGCCACGAACCCGATCTTCTTCACCCAGGCGGGCGCGGCCAACAATCCCTTCGGGGGGCAGTTCGGGGGCTTCTCGGACGTGCGCTCCAACCTGTACGTCGTTCGACTGCCCATCGGGCTGGCCTCGGCCGCAAACGACCGCTGGTCCTGGGGATTCGCGCTTGCGCCCTCGGTGGGGCGAAACCTTTTCACCCCCGCGGCCTTTGCCGCCCCGGGCTTCGGCGCCAACTTCCACCCCATCTACGCCACGGTCCAGCAGCAGGACGTCAAGTTCGGGATCGGCGCTCAGGGGGGCCTTCGCTGGAAGGTCGACAAGGACGCCTCGGTGGGCCTGTCGGTCTCCACGCCCACGTGGTTCCAGACGTACTCCTGGACGGTGCGGGACCCCTCGGGCGCGTCGCGGAACGTCACCTTCCGCATGGACCGGCCGCTGACCGCCCAGGCCGGACTGGACTACGACCTCACGAGCTCGACGAGCGTGATGGCGGACGCGGGCTACATCGCCTACGGCTCCACGCCTGGATTCGAGCACAGCGGCTTCCGCTCCAACGGCTCCATTGCGGGCCTCGGGTGGCAGGATTCGTGGACCTTCGAGCTCGGCGTGCAGCACCGGGTCGCCTCGGGCCTCGTGGCCAGGGCCGGCTACAACTACTGCTCCGACCCTATTCCGCAGAACATGACGTTCTACAACGTCGGGTCCCCGCTCCACATCGCCCACCACCTCTCCTTCGGGTTCTCGTACGCCCTCTCGCCCCGCGCGACGCTCGACGTCTCGTACACCCACGGATTCTCCCACACCCAGTCGAGCCCGTGGTACACCCCCCAGGGTGCCGTCCCCGGCACGGTCCTCACGAGCGCCATCTCCGGGAACGAGTTCGCCGTGGGGACCACGTTCCACTACTGACACCGGAGGGACTCCAGCCACCGGCGCGCGGTCCGGGCGCGCCGTCCGCAGCAATTTTGCTAGCTTCCTCCGCCGGGGGACGTAAACAAGGAGGGTTCCAAAGCATGGAATTGAACCTGCAGCCCCGGGCCCCGACGTGTTCCCTTTCCGGCAAGCCCTTTGTCGAGGGAGACCGCGTCGTCAGCCTCCTGGCGCGCACGGCCTCCGGCGCGATCGTCCGCTATGACGCGCTCGAGTCCCTCGCAGGCTCCCTCGCCCCGGAGGGGTTTGTCGCCTGCCGCTGGGTCCAGGTGTTCAAGCCCCAGGAAAGGCCCGGGAGCGCGGCCCGGGCCCTCAAGCTGACGGCTGAGACGCTCTTCCTGACACTCGCAGACCCCTCCACGGAGTCGACGCCCGAGTCCGACAGGCTCGTCCGTTTCCTTGCGCTGCTCCTCGAGCGAAAGCGGCTCCTGAGGCCGAGGGGGCGAAACGCCGACGGCTCCCGGGACATCTTCGAGCATGCCCGGACCAAGGAGCTCCACGAGGTGCCCTCCCTCGAGCTCACCCCCGAGTTCTTTGTCGCGGTCCGGGAGCAGCTTTCCGTCCTGGTCGGGGAGCCGAGCCAGCCCGAGGCGCCGCCCGCCGCCCCCGCCGAGCCCGCCGCCGTATGAGCCCCCTGCGCCTTGAGCTGGCGGCGCCGGTTGCCGGCCGGATCAAGGTGCTGGACGAGCTCAAGGGGGTGGCGATCATCCTTGTCATCATCTACCACGCCGGCGGGGTCCTGACCTGGAGCAACGGCCCGCACGGGGAGGTCGGTGTCGACATCTTCGTGATCCTGAGCGGGATCGGCCTCACCCTGGGCTCGGCGCGCGACGGAGCCGGGCGCTTCCTGGCAAAGCGCTTCTGGCGGATTTACCCGGCCTACTGGATCGTCCTGACCCTGTGCCTGCTTGGGAATGCCCTCATAGGGGGCCAGCACTCCTCGGGGCCGGACATCGCGCTCCACTACCTCGGCATCCACGGCTGGTTCGGCGACGCCTATGCGATGAGCATAAACGACTCGTTCTGGTTCGTCACCCTCATCGTCTCGCTGTACCTTGTCTACCTCCCGATGAGGAGCCTGGTGGCTCGTCCCGACCGCCTGCTGCTCGCCGGGGCGGCCCTATCCCTCGCCGTCTCGGTCCTCTACTTCCGCCTCAGCCAGCCCGTGGAGTTTGCGCACCTCTCCCTCAGGGTGCCGGGCTTTTTTGTCGGGCTCCTTGCGGGCCGCCTCCTCAGGGAGGGGCGCCTAGAGATCGCCCCAACGCCCGCTCTCGCCTGCGCCCTCCTCATGATCTTCTACGTGCCCTACCTGTTGGGTTTCCTGTTCACCTCGGTGTGGGTGGGATGCGCCCTCATGGCGGGCTACGCCTTCCTCGTCCGGCCCGTCCTACCCGGGGCCGCACGCACGGGCCTCGCCTTCCTGGGGGACCGCTCGTTGGAGATATTCCTCATACACCAGCCGCTCATCCGGGAGTACAATGTCTACGTGCTGCAGCACCTCTTCCCCTCCGCCGGCATCACCCCCGGGTCGCTCACGGTCGGCATGGGCGTCGGCCTGGCGGCCACGCTGGTCGCGAGTGTCGGGCTGCACGCCCTCCTTCGCAGGTTGCCCTGGGGTGGGGGATCGGGCGCGGCGCCCGCCGCGGCCTGAGTCCCTCCCGAGGGGCCGCTGTCAGCGTCCGACCAACACCCCGGCGTCCAACGCCAACTGCTTCTCAAGGCCGCCCCACTGCTCATCAGCTGCTTACCGGTTCCTGTGGTGTACTTCATGTCGGAGAGGAATCGCGCCGGCGGGCCGGGGTTGATCGGCCGCGAAAAGGCGTTCAGCGTGGGGGCGTGAACGCCACTTCCCCCGGGATTGCCGAGCCCTCCGGGTCCGGTCGCCTCACGGCCGGTTCGGCCGGCTTCCGCAGGGCGAATTGGGCCCTCTTCGCGGGCGGGTTCGCGACCTTCGCGCTCCTGTACTGCGTCCAGCCGCTCCTGCCCGTCCTTGCGCAAGCATTCGGCGTCAGCGCGGCGTCGAGCAGCCTGGTGGTCTCGCTCTCCACCGGCGCGATGGCCCCTGCCATGCTGGCGATAAGCTCCCTCTCGGACGCCTGGGGCCGGAAGACGGTGATGGGCTGGTCGCTCACGTGCGCGGCGCTCCTGAGCCTAGGGGCGGCGGCGGCGCCGAACTGGACCTGCCTCCTCGTGCTCAGGGCGGCCCTTGGACTGGCGCTCGCGGGGCTGCCCGCCGTGGCGATGGCGTACCTCTTCGAGGAGGTGGACGGAGCCTCCCTGGGGGTCGCCATGGGGCTCTACATCAGCGGGAACGCTGTCGGCGGCATGTCGGGCAGGCTCCTCACGGGGGTCCTCACCGACCTTTTCGGCTGGAGGGCCGCCATGGGCTCCATGGGTTTCCTCTCCGTCGGCGCGACGATCCTCTTCTGGTCGGCCCTGCCGCCCTCGCGCCATTTCCAGCCGCGCAGGCTGGCGGTCGGCGCCCTCATGGATTCGCTTGCGCGCCACCTCCGGGAGCCCGGGCTCAGGCGGCTCTTTGCGATGGGGTTCCTCCTTCTCGGGTGTTTCGTCACCGTGTACAACTACATCGGATACCGCCTGGTTGCGCCCCCCTACGGGCTGAGGCAGGGCGCCGTTGCCGCGCTTTTCACGGTCTACATCGTGGGCGTGTTCACGTCGACCTGGGTGGGTACGCTTGCGGGAAGGCTGGGGCGCCGGAGGGTGCTTTGGTGGCCCCTTGCCGTCATGCTTTGCGGCGTTGCGCTCACGCTGTTCACCCCGCTGCCCGTGGTGGTTGCGGGCATCGTGTTGATCACCGCGGGCTTCTTTGCCGGCCACTCCGTCGCCAGCAGCTGGGTCGGACGCAGGGCCCAGGGCGCCCGTGCCCAGGCAAGCGGACTCTACCTTTTCTTCTATTACATGGGGGGCAGCGTCGTCGGCTGGCTGGGCGGATATGCCTGGTCGGGATGGGCATGGATGGGCGTCGCAGCCCTGACGGGTGCGGTCGCGCTTGCCGGGCTTGCCGTCGCCCTGAACCTTCGCTCGCTGCCGCGGATTCAACCCTTGGCCGTCCCGGAGACGGAGCCGGCGGAGCCTGCAGGGTAGGGAGTTGCTTCGGTTGCCAGCTTAATATAAAGGGTGTTTAAAGGGTAAATAACGACGTTCTTTGATTTAAAAGCCTTAAGAGGACTAATTAACATATTGGTGATAAAAATACCATAAGAGCTATTTATGCTTGAAAACATAATTAAATAGCTCAATTTGACTATTTATGACCGAACAACTTAAAACGCCTGCGGAACTCCAAGTCCAATTGGGAGAGGGGATGCGCGCCGTCCGCATCGGCCAGGGGTTCACCCAGCGCGACCTCGCTGCGAAGGCGGGAGTGTCGCCCAAGGCCGTGGCCAAGCTCGAACGAGGGGAGGGCTCCACGGTGGAAACCCTGATCCGCATGCTCCGGGCGCTCCGATCCACAGGCTTCATCGACGCCATGGCCCCGCATCCGCAGGTGAGCCCGCTTGCGCTCCTGCGCTCGCCCGAGCCCCCGCGCCGCTTCCGCCGCCGCCGGCAAGCCTCCGCACCGTGAGCACCCGCGTCATCGAGGTGAGGATCTGGGGTCACCTTGTGGGTGCCGTGGCGCCCGATCCGAGTCTCGGGGTGTACCTCTTCGAGTACGATCCCGACTGGCGGAAGCTCGGCATCGAGTTGGCCCCCCTCCTCATGCCGACGAGGGGCGACCGGACCGTCTTTGGATTCCAGGGCCTCGGGGCGTCGTTCATGGGGCTGCCCGGGATGCTGGTCGACGCGCTGCCCGACGATTTCGGAAACGGGCTGATCGACGCCTGGATGGCGGCGCATGGCGTGGCGAAGTCCTCCATCACCCCGCTGGACAGGCTGGCCTACATGGGCAGGCGGGGCATGGGTGCGCTCGAGTTCCGCCCGGCCAGGGGCTCGTCCTCGGAGAGCCAGCGGCCCCTGGAGATGCAGGCGCTGGTCGAGGCCGCGCGCGGCGTCCTCAAGGGCGACCTGGCCGGCGACACCCACGCACAGGCCGCGCTGGCCAGCATCATTCGCGTGGGAACCTCCGCGGGAGGGGCCAGGGCCAAGGCGGTCCTCGCCTGGAACCCGCGCACCCAGGAGATCCGCAGCGGCCAGTTCGAGGTCGCCGACGGCTTTGAGCACTGGCTTCTCAAGTTCGACGGCGTCGGCCGGGACCTCGAGCTCGGGACGACCGCCGACTACGGCAGGATCGAGTTCGCCTACCACCTCCTCGCGGGCCACGCGGGCGTCGCCATGGCGCCCTGCCGCCTCCTGGAGGAGAACGGCCGGGCCCATTTCATGACGCGCCGCTTTGACCGGGACGGGTCCAGCAAGCACCATGTCCAGTCGCTGTGCGCGCTCCTGCACCTGGACTACAGGCAGCGCGCGACGCATGCCTATGAGCAGCTCTTCATGGCAATCTCGGAACTGGGTCTGGGGGACCCCGCCCTGGTGCAGGCCTTCCGGCGGATGTCCCTGAACGTGATGGCGAGGAACTGCGACGACCACACGAAGAACATCGCGTTCCTCCTCAAGCAGGGCGGCGGATGGGAGCTGGCGCCCGCGTACGACCTCACGCACGCCTACAACCCGAAGGGCGAGTGGACGTACCAGCACCTCATGAGCGTGAACGGCCGGTTCGACGGAATCCGCCGCGAGGACCTACTCGCGGTGGCGGACCGCTTCGGCGTCCCGGGCGCGAAGGCCATCCTGGGCGAGGTGGGCCAGGCTCTTGTGCGCTGGCCGGAGTGCGCGCACCAGGCCGGTGTCCCACCGGAAAGGGAACGGGAGATTGCCGCCGATTTTCGGCCGGTCTGAGGGGGAGTCAGCCCGGAATCCGCGCCCCCTGCGCCGCAGCCTGGATCTCGGAGAGGCAGAGGCCGATCGCGCGCACGAGGGTGGCGAGCGGGCGGGCCGTGTCCGGCGAGTCCGGCAACCCGGCGAGCGGCGGAAGGTGGATGAACCCGCAGGGCACGCCGCGGGTGGCTGCGTTCTCATGGCACGCCCGGAAGAAGACGTGGTTGCAGATGAAGCCGCCCGCATCCTCGGAACGCGCTACCTCGATTCCCTCGCCGGCAAGGAGTGTCTCAAGCCTCCCTATGGGCAGGGTCGAGGGATAGGTGCCAGGCGCCCCCTCGAGGATCGCCTGGCCCTGCCGGAGCTCGCCCGCATTGTCAGGGCGGGGGCATCCGTCCCAATTCCTTGCGAGGGTCTCGATCCTGACCTGCCCGCTCCGCTCGTTCATCCCGAGGCAGACGATGGCGGAGGGCCGCCCTTCCCGGATCAGCCTCGCGATCTCATCGCCCGCAAACTGGTACTCGGTCCTGAGGACGGCCGAAGCAAGGCCCGTGGCCCCGGGAGAGAGCGCGTTCACAACGGCCTCCGAGGAATTGGTGGTGTGGCCCCCGAACGGGGTGAAGCCTGTCAGCAAGAGTGCCATGGGAGGTTCGGCGCTCAGGCTAGAGCCGGCGGGACTCCGGACGCGATCACGGAGCTCGGCCCCCGGTTGGTCCCGCCGCGCATTGCAAATCCGGGCGGGCCGCCCTTGGTGTCCGTCGAAGGTTTGGGCTCGATCCATGGAATTCCAGCGATTTCTCGCGAGGACGCTGCCGGGGCTTGGCGATTCCCGGGCCGCATGGGCATATTTTCACGAGTGCGGGATGTTTTGTGTTCGTTTGGCATGGGCAATTGGGATTTTCCTATTCGACGTGTCCACGATAAGAAGACTTCTTCGCCCACTCGGTGGGTTCTTGTTCATCTTGGCTCTCGGAGCGCTGGTGGCGCTGCTTGCCCTCGACTCCTGGCACCGCTTCCAGCCAAGCGTCCTCCACCAGAAGGCAGGGGCGCTTGCACTCATGCTTGTGGGCTCCTCCTTCATCTGCCTGCAGGCAGGCACCCCGGCGGCATGGGTTGAGATCGCAAAGGGCGTGCTCCTTGGCCTGGCGTTCGTCCTGTGGGGCGCCGAGCAGTTCATGCCGCAGGGATCTGGCGTGACCGTCGTCGACAGCGCCGTGATAACGATATTCGTCGTCGACCTTGGTCTCGTGATCTTCGGCCGCCTCCGGCGCGGCGGGAATACGGGCCCGCCTTGACGCCCCATTCGTAGCCGGTTCGGGTTCAGTTCCTGACCGGGATTCCCCTGCCGGCAAGGTAGGCCTTCACACCTGGGACCGTGAGCTCGCCGAAGTGAAACAGGGACGCGGCGAGGGCCGCGCTGGCGCCACCCTCCGCCAGGACCTCGGCAAAGTGCTCGGGGCTGCCCGCGCCCCCGCTCGCGATCACCGGCACAGTGACGGCGGCGCTGACCTGGCGCGTCAGCTCGAGGTCATAGCCCGACTTTGTCCCGTCGCGGTCCATGCTGGTCAGGAGAATCTCGCCGGCGCCCATACCCACGGCCTTGCGGGCCCAGTCGACGGCGTTCAGCCCGGTCGGCCTGCGGCCCCCGTGGGAGTAGACGCGCCACCAGGGCTTCGGGCCCGGCTCGAGCTTGGCGTCGATCGCCAGGACGATGCACTGGCACCCGAAGCGGTCGGCCGACTCGAGGATAATTCCGGGGTCGTCGATGGCCGACGTGTTGAGTGAGACCTTGTCGGCTCCGGACTTGAGCATCCGCTCGATGTCCTCGCACGAGCGCAGCCCGCCCCCGACCGTCAGCGGCATGAAGCAGCGCTCCGCAGTGGCCGCGACGACGTCGTGCATGATCCTCCGCCCGTCGCTTGAGGCCGTTATGTCCAGGAAGACGAGCTCGTCCGCGCCCTGGGCGTCGTAGGCCGCAGCGCACTCGACGGGATCGCCCGCATCGCGCAGCTCCTTGAATTTGACGCCCTTCACGACCCGCCCGGCGGTTACGTCGAGACAGGGAATGATCCGGCGCGAGAGCATCAGCCTTCGTCCCTGACGACGTCCGGCTCGAAGTTCACGGCCAGCCTGTAGACGTGGCCCGGCCTCATGATGAGCGGGTGGTCCCTGATCAGGTACTGGAGGTAGTGGATCTTGCCGAAGTTCGTGCGGTAGGTCGCGTCCGCAGTCACGACCTCGGTCTCCTGCCAGGTGCCCTGGAAGTCGTCCTTGATGACACTGCAGCGGTGCCCGAGGGGCCCGAGGACGGGTGAGCCGGGGACCCTGTACTTGGAGTGCGGCGAGGCCACGACAAGGACGTAGCGGAACTTGTCGAGTGTGACCTGCTGCTTGACGGTGTACGCGAACTCGCAGGAGACATTCTTACCCGAGAAGGTCCACTGGACCTTCGCGCTTCCGATATTCTTGACCATCTCCTCCTTGAGGTTGATCAGCTCGGGCTGCTCGTAGCGGAAGTAGAAGCTGTTGCGCATCCCAAGGCCCGTGACGCAGTTCTTCCCGTAGAACGCCGGGAGCGTGACGTGCTCGCCGAACGTGAGCTCGGGGAGCATGACCGGAAGGTAGACGTTGTTCGGCCAGTCGAAGACGCCGGGCGAATGCGGGAAGGGGAGGGCATCGCTCGAGAGGCTCTTGCCGCAGCTGATCAGCGGCAGCGAGAGGTGGAGGCCCGACTCTCCGTCGCGGTACATGAACAGGCCCTGCTCCTTGCGGTTGGCCTTGTCGAAGATGACGAAGCGGCCGGAGGTCTTCGGCGGCTCGGCCCAGGGGGCGCCCGAGGGCATCTGGACCGTCTTCATCAGGCGCGACCACTGGCAAAGGTAGCGCGCGGCGTCGAAGTTGGCCATCCGGGTCGTGTGCGCCTTGTAGGCGGTGCGCTCGTCGTCGCGCAGGTCGAGGAAGCCGTGCTCCTGGTCCAGGTACGTCTGGTAGAAGAACATGAAGAGGCGCCTGAGGATGTCGAAGTACTTCTGGCGCTGGTCGTCGGGGATCCAGCCGTCCCGCAGGCCCTGGAGGATGAGGCTGACGCAGTGCATCTGCCCGTACGCGCCCGCGGCGCGGCCGAAGGCCCAGCCCAGGCCGTCCTGGCGGACCAGGTCGGGCATCATGCGGATGTACTTCTCGGCGTAGGTGCGCAGGGTCGGCAGCTTCCGGTCGCGCACGCCGCTGTTGGCGTGGAGCTGGAGCGCGGAGCGGGTGAAGACGAGCGCCATCACCCCGTAGAGGTTGAAGTTCCCGCCCAGGCCCTCGACCGAGTCGTCGAAGAAGCCCGCGGAGCTCGTGCGGTTGATGCGCTCCACCATGCGCTCGATCAGCCGCGAGGTCTCGTCCTTCTTGGAAAGGCCGAAGCTGAAGCGCGCCACGGCCTTCGCGATGTTGAAGGCCTGCCAGTGGTTGTCGTAGTCGCTGCGGTGGAGCAGCTGCTTGTCGATCCTTGCCTGGGTCTCCTCGACGAGGCGCTCCCAGACCGGGTTGCGGTCCTTGGAGGGGCCGAAGCAGAGGAGCCCGAGCGCGGCGTAGGCCAGGCCGTTCTCGGCGGCCGGCTCCGTGAACATCTGGGCCGTGACGCAGCGCGCGGCCAGGTCGATGATGTCGTAGCCCTTGAGCGTCAGCTCTCCGGTCGCGCGGTAGTACTCGCCGAGGGCGAATGCGACATGCCCAGGCTCATCCGGACGTGCCTCTTCGCCTTGCGCGGGGAGAACGGTGCCGTCGGGTTGGATTGAGTCTAGATTGTGGCCCAGAATGGAACGGGCCATGTCGAGGCATTGCTCGGAGAAACTATGCATGCGTGGTGATCGGGCGGTAGGAAGGAGCGGGAGGGTTACAATGCTGGCTGCGTACAGATGCGGGCAAGAGTGAAGTTCTCCCGGGGCTAGCGGGCGATGAGCTTGAGGAACTCGTCGTTGGTCTTTGTCTTGGAAAGGCGTGCGATCATCGTCTCGGTCGCCTCCTCGATCTTCTGCTGCACGAGCGCCCTGCGGAAGAAGTGGATGCCCTCGAGCTTCTTCGGGTCTATCAGCAGCTCCTCCTTGCGGGTCCCGGAGGCCGCGACGTTTATCGCGGGCCAGAGTCGCATCTCGGCGCACTTGCGGTCGAGGACGAGCTCCATGTTCCCGGTCCCCTTGAATTCCTGGAAGATGACGTCGTCCATCCGGCTCCCGGTCTCCACCAGCACGCTTGCTATGATCGTGAGGGAGCCGGCCTCCTCGGTGTTGCGCGCCGCGGCGAAGAGCTGGCGGGGCCGCTCGAGCGCCCGGACGTCGAGGCCCCCGGAGCCCGTGCGTCCGGAGTTGCGCTGGGTGTTGTGGGCCCTGGAGAGGCGCGTGATCGAGTCGACGAAGAGCACCACGCTCTTGCCCGCCTCGACGAGGCGCTTCGCGCGCTCGATGCAGAGGTCCGCGATGCGGATGTGGTTCTCGATCTGCTCGTCGTTGGATGAGGCCCAGATCTCCGCGGGGACGCTGCGCTTGAAGTCGGTGACCTCCTCGGGCCGCTCGTCCACAAGGAGGATCATGACGTGGCACTCGGGGTTGTTCTCGAGGATGCCGAGGGCCATGTCGCGCAGGAGGATCGTCTTGCCCGTGCGCGGGGGGGCCACGATCAGCCCGCGCGTCCCCTTGCCGATCGGGCAGAACAGGTCGACCGCCCGTGTCGTCATGCGCCCGTCCTTCATCTCGAGCTTCAGGTGCTTGTCCGGGGAGACGGTGGTGAGCGTGGCGAAGTCGAGGAGCGTCCGGCGGTTCTCAAGGGCCATCCCGTCGACCGTCTCGATGAAACGCATCTTCGGGTTCGGGAACCGGCCCTCCGGGGGGAAGGCCGTGCCTCCCACGAGCGAGCCCGCCTTCAGCTTGAAGCGCCTTATCAGCTCCTTCGGGACGAACGTGTCCGTCGGCCGGCGCTTGCCGGTCTTCGCCATGTCAAGAAGCTGCCCGTTGCCCCCCTTCGTGATGTCGATGTCGAGGATGCCCTCGACATGGATCGTGTTGTCAACCGGTGCCGCGACGGCTGCCGGCGCCGAGGGCGCCGGGGCGGGGGAGGCGACCGGGGTCGCCGCAGCGTCCTTGGGGGACGCCGCGGGCTGTTCCGCCTGGGCGGAAAGGGTTTTCTTTTCCATACAATATTTAGACAGGTCTCTCCCGCGCTTGACGCTCAAAACTCAAGGGAGGATAAGTGCCGCATCTTTCGAGCGTCCTTAACCCCAAATCAGCCACAACGTGACCGACCAGACGATTACCTCAGTTTCCCNNCAACACTCCCGAGAAATTCTGGGGCCGCCAGGCCCGGGAGCTCCTCTCGTGGCGGAAGCCTTTCAAGAAAGTGCTCAATTGGAAGTTGCCCCACGCCAAGTGGTTCGAGAGCGGGAAGCTCAACGTCGCCGAGAACTGCCTGGACCGGCACCTGGCGGGGGGGCGCGCCAACAAGGCCGCTATAATATTCGAGGGAGAGCCGGGCGACGTCCGGACGATCACCTACCGCCAGCTTCACCAGGAGGTCTGCA
>PLXR01000020.1 GCA_003151495.1 Opitutaceae bacterium | reverse complement strand
GACGGCATGGACATCGACTGCTGCCACAACGTGCGGGTCTCAAACTGCTCAGTGAATTCCCCGTTCGACGACGGAATCTGCCTGAAGAGCTCCTTCGGCCTGGGGCAGTTCCGCTCCACCGAGAACATGACGGTCTCGGACTGCCTCGTGAGCGGGTATGACGAGGGGACGCTCCTGGACGGAACCCGCAGGCACACGGCCGCGTCGAATCCCTCCCCGACCGGCAGGATCAAGTTCGGCACGGAGTCGAACGGCGGGTTCAAGGCCGTCACGATCACTAACTGCGTCTTCGAATGCTGCCGGGGCCTCGCCCTGGAATCGGTGGACGGTGCGTTCCTGCAGGACGTGACCATCTCCAACCTCACGATGCGGCGGATTTTCAACGCACCGATCTTCCTGCGGATAGGCGCACGGATGCGCGGGCCGGAAAAGACGCCGGTAGGCGTCCTCCGTCACGTGATCATCAGCAGCGTGGTCGCGGAGGAGGTCGCAAGCGGGCAGGGGATCCTGGTCGCGGGGCTCGAGAACCATCCCGTCGAGGACGTCACCCTCGACAACATCCAGATGGATTTTGTCGGCGGGGGCACCGCCGACCAGGCGGGCCGCGTCGTTCCGGAGCTTGTCCACGAGTACCCTGAGCCGGGCAACTTCGGGACCCTGCCGTCGTGGGGCCTCTATGTCCGCCACGCCGCGAACCTCACGGTGCACCATGTCGTCCTGCGGCACGATGACGACGACCTTCGCCCCTCGGTCCTCCTGGAGGACGTCCGGGGCGCCGCCTTCGAGCACCTGACCGCCCTCCCGTCGCCCGGGGCGAGGACCTTCGCGCTTCGGGGCGTGTCCGAGTTCTCGGCGCAGTCGTGCGCCGGGGTCCCGGACCGCTCGGTCGCGAACTCCGCGGCGAGCGAGAGCCTGTAGCGCTGCGGGGGCCTACTCCCCAAGGCGGAGCGCCTCCAGCTCGGCCCACCTTGCGAACGCGGTGGCGTGGTGGCGGTCCAGCTCGTCCAGGCGCGCCTTCACAGCGGCGGCGGCCGTCCGCTCCTTCTGGTAGAACACGGGGTCGGCGAGCTTCGCACCCAGCTCCGCCTGCTCGGCCTCATAGGCCTCGATCTGGGCGGGAAGGCCCTCCAGCTCGCGACGCTCCTTGTTCGTGAGCTTGCGCCCGGCTTTGCCCCTCGGGGGCTCGGGCCGCGGCTTCACGGTTTCCCGCGCGGCTTGGAAGGCCCGCGCCACCGCGGCCTTCTCCTTCTCCCTCACCCAGTCCGCATATCCCCCGACATAGTCCCCGATCCGGCCGTCTCCCTCGAAGACCAGGGTGCTCGTGACGACGTTGTCCAGGAAGTCGCGGTCGTGGCTCACGATGAGGAGCGTCCCCTTGTACTCGACGAGCAGGTCCTCCAGCAGGTCGAGGGTCTCGGCGTCGAGGTCGTTGGTGGGCTCGTCCATGACCAGGACGTTGGCCGGCTTGGTGAAGAGGCGCGCGAGCAGGAGGCGGTTGCGCTCGCCGCCGGACAGGACGCGCGCCGGGGTTCGCGCCCGATCCGGCGTGAAGAGGAAGTCCTGCAGGTAGCTGATCACATGCCGCGTGCGGCCGTCGATCGTCACGGTCTCATTGCCGTCGGCGATGTTGTCGGCGACGGTCTTCGAGTCGTTGATCTGGGCGCGCATCTGGTCGAAGTAGACGAACTCGAGCTGGGTGCCGTGCTCTATCGAGCCGCTCGTCGGCTTCAGCTGCCCGAGGAGGAGCTTGATCAGGGTCGACTTGCCCGAGCCGTTCGGCCCGATGATCCCGATCTTGTCGCCGCGGGTGAGCGTGGTGGTGAAGCCCCTCACAAGCGCGGGGCCGCCGGGGTAGGCGAAGGACATGTCCTCGACGTCGATCACCTTGATGCCCGAGCGCTCGGCCTCCGAGAGGCGCATCGTGACGTTGCCCACGCGCGCCCGCCTGGCGGACCGCTCCGCGCGCATCTTCATCAGGGCGTGTATCCTTCCCTGGGCCCTGGAGCGCTGGGCCCGGACGCCCTTGCGGATCCAGACCTCCTCCTGCGCGAGCTTCTTGTCAAAGGCGGCCTGCTGCTTCTCCTCCGCCGCGACCACCTCCTCCTTGCGCAGGAGGTAGGTGTCATAGTCGCAGGCCCAGCCCGACAGGCGCCCGCGGTCGAGCTCGACGATGCGCGTGGCGAGCCGCCGGAGGAAGGCCCGGTCGTGGGTCACGAAGAACAGGGTGATCTTCTCGGCGAGTAGGAACTCCTCGAGCCAGAGGATCGACTCGAGGTCCAGGTGGTTCGTGGGCTCGTCAAGGAGCAGGAGGTCGGGCTTGGCCGCGAGCGCGCGGCCAAGCAGGACCCTGCGCTTGAGGCCCCCGGAAAGCGTCGCGAATTCCGAGCCGGCCGCCAGCTGGAGGTGGTCGATGAGGTCATGCACGAGGACGTCGCGCTCCCAGTCCTCCTCATGCTCCCCCTGGGGCCTAAGGCCCGAGGTCACGATATCCAAGACCGTGCCGTCCATCGCCTTCGGCACCTCCTGGGTCAGCCGGGCGAAGAGCGAGCCGGGCTGGCGGAACACGTCCCCCGAATCCGGCTTCATCTCGCCCGCTATGACGCCTATGAGCGTCGACTTCCCCTCGCCATTGCGCCCGAGCAGGCAGACGCGCTCTCCCGGATCGACCTGGAAGTTGACCTTGTCCAGGATCGCCGGTCCACCAAAGGACAGGTTTACGTCTAGGAGGCTGAAGAGCGACATGAGCGGCCAAAAGTGGGCGCGGCGGCCCCGGCGTGCAACCCTCCAGAGCGACTTATTTGCCGAGCTGGCGGACGCCAGAGACGGCGGCCGTAGGCTCGGGGGAGGGCCCGAGGGGGGGCCGGGCCACTATTTGGTTGGACCCGCCCGCGGCACGGGCAACCTGAAAACCATGAGTCGCGCCCGCACTCGAATCCTGTGCCTCGGCCTGACCCTGTGGGCGTGCGCCAGCCCGCGGAGGCTGCCTGCGGCCGAGGGCAAGGCTAGGGAGCCGGGACAGGCCGTGAGCGTCGCGGCTGCGGCAAACCTGATCTACGCCCTTGAAGCCCTCGACGGGCGTTTCACGGAGCTGCACCCGCGCGTGGCGGTCACGACTTCTACCGGGGCGTCCGGCAACCTCGTAGCGCAGATCCGGAACGGCGCCCCGTACGACGTCTTTCTGTCCGCCGACCGGGACTTCGCCGAGAGGTTGGTAAGGGGGGGGCAGGCCAAGGCAGAGACCTTGCGCGTCTTTGGGATAGGACGGCTGGCCCTGTGGACGACGAGGCCGGGCCTAGACCTTGGCGCCGTGGACAGGGCGGTTCTCGATCCTGCCGTCCGGAGGATTGCCCTCGCGAATCCCGAGACGGCGCCCTACGGGCTCGCCGCCCGGCAGGCCCTGGAAAAGCTTGGACTCTGGGATACGGTGCAGCCCAGGCTCGTCCGCGGCGAGAACGTCTCGCAGGCGGCCGAGTTCGTGGAGACGGGCAACGCCGACGCGGGTTTCGTTGCGCTGTCACTCCTCATGTCGCCGAAGCTCAGGGACCGCGGGCGCTGGATCGAGGTCCCCGCCGGCCTTTATCTTCCGCTCTCCCAGGTGGCGGTCCTCACCACGCGCGGGGCGGCGAATCCCGCGGCGCGGGACTATATAGGCTTTCTTGGAAGCCAGGACGCGGGTTCCATCCTCGAGGCATTCGGGTATCGCTTGCCCAGGTAGGGCCCCGGCGGGCCCCCGGAATTCCGGCCGGGGCCGTGCGGAATGAGTCTCTGGGTCGCAAAAGCGACCCTGAATTCCTCGGCGCGGACTCGGGCTACAGGTGCACGAAAACGACGTTTTCGCCATCTGAGAGGAGGCCTTCTATGGCCGCCTGCGCGAAGCATAGGCCGCCCGCCCTGTACGGATTGTGCTCGCGCCGTCCGCCGGCGAGTCTGGCTCCGTTTACAAGGACCTCCCGCGGCGAAAACGGGGAGGAGCCAACCCGGTACCGGAGTTCCACCGGCCTGCCACACAGTGTGACCCGGGCAGAGAGCCCGTCCAGGACGCTGGGGATCACGGGGTCAAAGACGATTTCGCCGAAGGATTCCCTCAGCCCGAGCAGGGACGCCCTTACCGTGTGGATGTAGATGCCCGGTCCGCTCGAGTAGAGCCTCCAGCCCCCGCGCACCCCCACGGATGCGGTCCGCAATTCGGTCCACCGCCGGGAGGCCTCGATACGATCGCTGAAATCGGCGTCGGAGCTCGAGAAATAGACATTGCTCTGCCGGGGCAGCGCATTCGAGAGCACCTCGTGCAGGCCGACCGGGTTGACCACCTGGAGTGCCGTCCAGAGGCCCTCGGCGTCACCCATCTTGGCCATGGCCTCGGCATACCGGAGATGGGCATGGACGTACTGCAGGCCAATTTCCCTACCCACGCTTGCAGCAGTGTCGGCCCGCTTGAAGAGGTACTCGCATCCGTCCCGGTACGTTGCCGGCTCGCTCATGAGGCGCGCCCCGTCCGGGTAGAGGAGTTCGCGGCTGATGACGGCCTTGTGGCGGACGGCCTCCTCGGGGGTGAAGAGCTCCGCCAGGATCGCCCGTGTCATGGGTAGCAGCCGATAGCGGATGCCGGTGACGGTGTCCTTCGGGTGGAGCAGGGGGCGCGAGACCCCGTTGGGTTCCGTGACCAGGAAGCCGGCGACGATGCTGCCGGGCATCAGGCAATCAGCAAAGTCCTTTCGAATTCGACCCAGCAGCCCGTCGAGCCGGGCCACGCGCTCCGTCTCGCCCGACCTCCGGCACACTTCGGAGAATTGGCGGAATGCCTGATAGACCAGTGCGACAGTCCAGCTGCTGATCATCCGGGTGCGGACCTCAGCGTTCGCGGGCTGAAGGGTGTCGTCCCAGTCCCCGTCGCCGAAATTCACAAGGGCCGTGCCCCTCACAAAACGGGATTCGCAATGGTCCAGGACCCGGTCGCAATGTTGGAGCAGGGATTCCTCCGGTCCAGACGCCTCAAATCGGCCGGGATCCGTATAGCCGACCTTGGCATGCAGGAAAGTAAAGTCGTTGCTGGCCTCCACGTAGTCGCACAGCGCCTTAACGGGCCAAAGACACACGTCACCATGGCTGTGGGAATGCTGCACCGACTGATAAGGGGGGTGCATGTACCACTGGGGCCACGTGCCCCCCGGAGCGTATTGCTGCGCAAAGACGTTCTGGAGGAGGCGCCGGACGAGCGGCCATTGGCATCCCGATAGGAGCCATTCGACGGAGCCCTGGCACACGTCACGGACCCCCCACGCGGCGCCCCCCTGCTGCTCCAGGCCGTGCGGCGCGGAGAAGTGGATGGCGGCATTGTGGTTAAGCCAAGGGAGGACCTCGTCGAGCCGGGAAACGGCCCGCGCGCCTCCGGCGGCGCCCGACAGGCGCACGGGCGTGGGGGGCGGGGCCGAGCACGAGCCGCCGTCGGACCATTCCCTCCGGGCATCCTCGAGGAGCTTTTGCATCGATACGGCGCCTTCGGTCGTCCCGCAGAGGATCACCCCGAAGCGAGTCACGATGCCCGAACGCAGGGCCACGCACGGGTGTCCACGAGAGATCTCGTCCGGGAATACCATCTCGTCGGCGCCGAGCTGCGCGCACCCCCCGGCCTGCGCGCAGGCTATCGCAAAGCAGGCCCCGGGGTTGCTCTTTGCCAGCATGCCCGCCGGGTCGGGCTCGCAGGCGACCCAGCCCTCGTCATGGCTGAACCGCAGCCGGCCCGGAGCGTCAAATTCGTTGGTGCCCAGGGTGACCGTGTGAGTGACCAGAAACTCAGCCGCCGCGCCGCCCGATCTCACGCTCAAGTCGAGAAATGACGCCGCGCATTCCTGAGAGCACCACACGCGCGCATCGATGACATCGGTTCCCAGGAGATAGACCCACCGGACCTCCGACGGCGTCATCACAAAGGCGGACGGGATGCCCAGCTGGTGCCAGGCGCCGAGCCGGCGGACGAATACGCGCTGGCCGGCCGCGCGGCCCAACCCGAGGGCATTTCGGACGACAGACAGCAACCTTCCGAAGGTGGGATTCCCGAGGTAGGTCTGCGCGCTGAATACCCCCGCCGCATAGCAGGTGGTCCCAAACTGCTCATTGTCGATCCATCGCCACGTGCCGCTCCGCAGAATGTGGCCATGCGGCCGGGCGACGACCGCTTCCTTTGCGCGCGACACGACATGGCTGTCCAAACCGTGAAAGAACGCCAGCAGGTGCCCGTCCTCGTCCCTTTCCTCATGGCGGGTCGCCCCGGGAAACAATTTTGCCAGATCCTCGTTGGAGGGCGCGTCTCCGTGAGCCCATGGGGCGTTCACGAAGAGGGAGGGGCAGGGGGCCTCGAGCAGCACCGGTGTCTCCAACGCCCCAATCCTATGGGTCGCAGACCAATTCGCCGGCGCAATCTCCCAGAGTCGCGCAAGGTCCGACCGGGAGGAGGGCATAGGATGGTCGGCCATGTAACGGACAAGGAAATCGATCTCGGTTGAGGACCCGGGGTATAGGCTCGCGGAGCGGCTCTGGAGTGAGGCCATGGCGCACTCGGACTGCAGCCGCACCTTGGGAAGGTTCTCGGTGCGCACGGCAGCGGGCACTCCCACAAGCCTATGGTCCTCGCCAAAAAACTGGGTGCCATCGGTGCCGTAGGCGACGGCTCCCTTATCGCATCCGACGGCCAGCCACGGGTGCCGGCCCCCGCCCGCCTCCTGGTTCTGCCGGGCGAGAACTGTCCAACCCAGGTGCTCGTCCTCCACAGGAAGCAGGTCGATGTACTGGGAGTTGAACGCCTCATTGTTTCGAACCGCGGCAGCATCGGCCAGACCGAGGTCCTGGGCGAAGAGTACGTCGACCTTGACCGGGGCTGGAGTGGCATTCCCGATCAGGACACGCCATGACCAGGCCATCAGCTCCTGATGGAGCGTGAGGCATGCACGGCACGACAAACCTGGCCCAACGATGGAAATCCACTCCATGGCTAAAATTCCTATCCGCCGGTGGGACACGGTGGGGCCGATCAGGGGAGACCAGCCCGAGCCCCCGTCGGAGCAACGCCACCTGATCAGCAGTCGGCAGAGCCCATCCTCCGCGGGCCCCGGGATGAACTGATTGATGAGGGTCGATGCATGGCGAACCGCGTAAATGGCTCCAGCTGGGGTGACTTGAATCGACAGCCCGGAAGGGGAACTCAGCTCGGTCAGCCCAAATGTGGCCGTAGTGCCGAGAGTCAAATCCGCGGGCGACCGGAATGAGGGCGCTGGGGGTGTCATCGCATTCGTTCCGCTCATGGAGGCTCGTCAACGGTCGCTCCGGGACGCCGATCTCGGGAGCATCGCGCCCGCGCCCGAGTCCGAGCGAAGGATGGGTCTGAAACGACATTCTGTTTTCGGCTCTCGGGTCATTTGCTAAAGGATTGGGCAGGAAAAGATAGGGAATCAGGCGCGCCAGACCGCGGTCTCTGGGGACTCACTTTCCGTTGGGCAAGGAATGGCCGTCAAAACTTGGTTCCTATATAGATGACAACGTTTGCAAGACAAACAAATTCCCCCTGCGAGGCCGTGCAAAGCTGGCCCGCTTGTATGGATAGCGGAAGCCCCGCACAGCAAACCGCATCGACTGCGAAACCCCCAGCAGGTGCCGACCCAATTCTCCCATGGCACCCTTCCAGGGCGGGTCGGCTGCAATCGTTGTCTTGGGCGTAGCGCTAACCAGAAGCCAAAACTCGCGTTGAATCCCTGATGACCAATGCCGCGGGCATGTCGCCGGCTATCCGCGAATGGGGCGAGGGGGGCCTTGTCGCAGCCTCAACCAGCAGGCTCACGGCACGTTCGGCAAGGTCCGCCAGGGGCTGGCGCACCGTTGTCAGCGCGGGTCTGCACGCGGTGGCCCACATACCGTCATCGAAGCCGACCACTGAAAGGTCATTCGGGCACCGCAGGCCGGCCGTGCGCACGGCATCTATCACCCCGAAGGCGATTTCATCATTCGCACAACATACCGCTGTCGGTCGGTCACTTGTGCGCAGGAAAGCAGCCATTGCCGCCCGGCCGGTCTCCGCATTGAAGGGCCCTTCGAACATCCATGACGGTTTAGAGGTGGCCCCGCCCAGTGTGAGGGCTTCGAGGTAACCCTCTTTTCGCTCAAGGGCATCCCTGGAACTCTGCGGGCCGAGAATCAGACCAATCTTCTTGTGGCCGAGCTGCAACAGGAGCGAAGCGGCTGCGCGCGCGCCTGCCCGGTTATCGATGCCGACCACCGGCGCTCCGATCAAGGAGAGGTCAACGAGGGGCGGAAGCACCGATTTCGTTAGAACCAGAGGCCTGCGGTAGCCCTCCAGCTTCTGCACGTCGCTTTCGGATAGGGGTTCCGCGAAATAGATGATTCCAGACGAGTTGAGGCCAAGGTGCTGCAAGGCCTCCCGAAAGTCAGAGCGGACTGTCTTTCGCAGCGTGCAGATGTGAACGTCCCAGCCGCGGGCGGCAGCGGCATGGAGAGATCCTGCCAGGAAACGCCCGTAGAACTCTGAAAAGAAGATATTTTCATCGAGCGGAACCACGACGGTCAGAGTCGTATTCAGCCCCCTACGAAGGATGCGCGCTCCCGGATTGGGCGAGAAGCGAAGGCGGTCCGCGAGATCGAGAATTTCTTTCCGTCGCTCGGGGCTCACAAGATGCGCCGTCTCGGGCCGCAGCGCGCGGGAGACCGTCGATGGCGAAACTCCCAAGCGAGTCGCTATTTGAACAATGCCGTCTTTCGGCTTCTTAGTGCGGTTTGAGAGGGGCATCGACGTTGGACGATGGAAGACAGCGATCGAAGGCTTCATCTGCAAGCAATCTGTTGCAAAGATTTGCAGCGGCAGGTCGCTAGGACCTGTCTATCAAGTAGAAAGGAAATGACAAGGTCGCTGCAAATCATATGGGGCGCGGCGATGTCGACGGCGGTCAATTCCGTTTTGGGGATATCAGCCAAGAAAAACAGCCAACGGGTGAAGCCGTTGGCTGTTTGGCTCGACGCCTGGGAGACGTCGGGATGGTTCGCTATCGGCCTAGTACTTCACCGTGAGCCCCAACGTGAATTTCCGGGGATCGATGAGGTAGTAGTTGGATCCCTGGGTCTGGGTGCCAACCTGGTTGAATTGCGTAAAGACCAGGTTTCGGTTGTCGGTCAGGTTGTCCACATTGAGCTGGTAGCGCACATGCACCCGCTGGCCCATGAGATTGTATGAGGTAGAGTAACTGAGGAACGCGATGTAGGTGGTGTACGCGGGTGAGAACATGGTTCCCCCCGTCGAGATCCGCTGTTCGCCGAGTGCCGTGGCGCCTGCGCCGATGGAGAGGCCCTTGGCAAAAGAGTCGGTGAACGTGTATGCGGCAACGAAATTGAATGTCGACTTCACGACACCCGCGTTGTCGGGGCTGGCCGAGGTGTTGCTGAGAGTCCGCTCTGCGTTGGTGAGGTCGGTAGCCACCTGGCCATCAAGCTTTGTCCCGCCACTCGCGATCGCCTGCCAATCCGCAAGGTGTTCCGCAAAATAGGCACGCGACCCAGGCAGGTCGTTGGCGGATTGCGACTTCGGCGTGGCGTACGAAGCCTGAAAGCGCCAGTTCGGCGTCGGGTTCGCTGTACCGCTGATCTCGAATCCGTTGTCCTTGATGTCTTCCGTGTCCGCATAGTTGAACTGCGTGGCCAGGTTCGGGGCTGTGCCTGATAGCGTCCCCGCCGGCCCTATGTTCGTGGCCGTTCCTCCCGCCAGGAAGTAATCGTTCCAGATTCCTTGGATGGGAATGTTGTCGCCGCTTATGCGGCCCTTCGACTTATCCCTATAAAGGTCGGCCGATATGTAGTAGCGCTTGTCGTCGGTCGAGAGGCGCACGCCGACAGTGCTCGACGAGCCCTTTGCAGGTCCGAACGCGGCGCCCGAAAGGCCCGGGGCCACGCCGCCTCCGATGGGCGCAAAATTCTCCGAGAAGTTGTAGGTCAATGCCAGACACTTGGTGACGAACCCGACAATGCCGGCGGAGTATGTGTTGCCCTTGTCGTTCTCATAGGTGTGACCACCGGGAAACGGGAGTCCAATCGGGGGGCGAACGCTGAAGATGTCGCTCTTGTATTGGTCGTGGCGAGCACCGAGGGTTACATTGAGGCGATCATCCCAAAGGCGTGTCTGCGACACGGCTCCTAGGTATTGTATTTGCTCGCTGAGGTCGTGGTCGAACCAGTTGAAGGGGAGGGCCTGGTAGGTTGTGCGCTGTCCGTTGAGTATCGAAGGCAGATTGACCGAGACATGCGGATCGTTCCAATATTCCCGCGCCCAGATCATGTCCTGGGTCCAGTTGTTTCCGTTCCACGGCAGCGGATAACTTACAAAGCTGCCGTTGTACTCACGGGTGCTCAGAAGGTGGAACTCGTCTCCACCGGAGACACTCATCCACTCCTTTACCGGAATGTTGAAGACGACCGTGTCGAAATGGTAGTTAAGCTGTCCACGGAACTCATTGACGCTGTGGTCTTGAATTTGCCTGTCGAGGAACATGTCCGAATAGCGCTGGCCGTACTCGGGATTCGTTGAGCCATCTGGCAGCTGTTTGTTGATGTCGATCGATACGTTGCTCGGTGACTCGAAATTCTTGGAGTCCTCGTTGTCGGAGAAACGATAGGCAGAGAGTTCAAATTCAGAGTTGTTGTTGATCTTCTGGTCAAAATAGACGGTGGCGGTGTAGTACTTCAGAGTGTTGATGCCGTCCTGCGGGCCCACTGTGAAGTCCCTGCTTGGCAAGGCGGGCACAACCAAGTTGGTGCCGATCAAGGTGTAAGAATAGGGCCGCATAACGGTGTTGGTGTAGTAGGGCCCGTCGCCAAGACCCGACGCCCGGTATCCAGCGCCCCAGTTCGCAATCTTCCCCTCCTGGGGAATCCAAAGTTGGAACGAGGCGGGGCCTCCCCAGGCTGCCATTGAGTTATAGCTGTTCTGGGGTGCAGGAGCCCCGGAGGAGGTCACCGGTGCGGCTCCCCATGTCGGTGAGTTTGTCTGCCCATCCCACTGGGAGTACTGGTCGGTCTGGTTTTCGACGAACATCGGCGTTATCTGCTTGTAGGCTTCGAGATCAAGGCGGACCGAGGTTTTGTCCGAGAGCTTGAGTGTCGTAGCGAGCGACACGCCGAGCTTCTTCGTCACATCGTCCTTTCTCCAGCTTGCGTCCCGGTCCGCGAGGATGTTGATGCGCATGCCGAAGTCGTTCTTCTTGATCAGGGAAAGGAGATTATTGACGTCAAAGGTGGCGCGCGCACCGCCATAGCTGTTCAGGAGAAGGTTCATCTCTATGAAGTCCTTGTCGAAACGAGGGATCTTCGTGTAGGAAGTCGCTACTCCGCCCAGGTTGCCGACGCCGAACAGAATCGAGTTGGGCCCGAGGTCCAGCTCATAGCGGTCGACGTTGAAAAAGTCCTTCACCGCGTAGATCGGAAAGTAGTTCACCGTCGGAGGCGTGCCGCCCTGGGCCCCGGCTCCGGCGCCGCGAATGTTGTCGGCCCACGAGTTGAATTCATTTCCACTACCGACGTTCGGCGTGAAGTTCGCCGGAATCGCGTTCATCGTCCACTTCATCGCGTCTGTCGCGTTGGTGAGCTGGAGATCGTCAAGAAACTCCTTCGTCAGGGACGTGACCGTTGATGGCGTGATCGCCAGCGGTGTATTGTTCCTCCCGCCTGCGAGGGAATTTACCGCGGTGTATCCGACGTCCGTCGTCGTATCCACCGTAAAGGTGCTGAGGACAATCGGCTCCTCGTTTCCAACCTTGCTGTTGTCCACTGCGACGGCTGGCGGCGTGGCGTCCTGCGATTTAAGGTAACTTCCAAGGCCAAGCGCCAGGATGGTGGCCAGCGCGAATCTGCTTGTTTGTAGGGTGTGCATTGTAGTGATGTCCGAGTTGCTGCGATGCGCGGCGAAATAGGGGTTCGTTGCGAGCCGCTCCGGGGGTAGGGATTCCAGAACAAATGTAATGACAACATTGTCATTGCAATAAAAAAAGAGAGACCATCATTTCTCCTCTAAAAAAGGCGCGGACCCGATTGGAAGCGCATCCGTTTTCAGCCCAAGCGACCCGATTTTGAGCCGTCTATTTTACAGGATTTGTGTTGGATTTGAAACCCACAGACTCGAGGGCCGGGCGGATCTCGGGGTTGGCCATGAATTGCTTCCAGGCCAGACCGGTGCGGTGGTTTTCGATCATCACTACAATCTGCGCCTGGTTGAGCCCCATCCAGACGGGTTGAAACCAGCGCTGGCTTTCGTTGAATCCATCGTGAAAGCCGTAGATTCCCCAGGTCTTGGCCCCCAGATCGCGGTAGAAATGCTTTAATGCGGCCATGGATTCCACCGGGGTGTAGGGGAACACACCGAGGGCGGCCGAGCAGCATATTGTTCCGTTATCGCCGCTTGGCTGAGGTGTGCCACCGCCGGAATTAATGCCGGCGGAAAGGCCCCAGCACGAGGCCCCGTATCCCTCGAAATGCAGTGGATTAGCGACGCAATATGCCCGGTTAATGAGCGCGAGATTCCGGTTGTTGTTGAAATAACTGGTGTAGCGGTCGCTGAGGCCTCGTGGATCGAAACCGAGGAAGGAGAACTGGGTGAAGAAGAGGTTTCCGCCCGATCCTTCCCCAACATCGAGCTTGATGCCCGAATACCTGTTGCCGTTCGTGAAGTGGTCGCCCGCTGTGGTGCGGCTCCATCCCTGCCGGTACTGTACAGCTGTTTCGGACTGTCCCGCCCAGCCCGAGTAGTAGAGAGACGGGGGCACAGGGTGGGTGGGGGAAGCGATAGCTAGAAGGTACACGATCATGGTCTCGTTCCAGCCGACCAACGGGTGGCCGATGTGCCAGGCATGGTCAGGCGACCAATGCCAGTAGAGAAAATCACTGTTGGAGTCCTTGCGGTACCAATCCCACTCAACGCCTCTCCAAAGGGCGGTAATTGTATCACGGATGTCCTTCTCCAAAGGGTTCTCGCGTCCAAAATAGCTTCTCGCCGTCAGAAGGCCCTGCATAAGGAAGGCTGTTTCAACGAGATCTCCCCCGTCGTCGTAGCGCCCAAAGTATGCGACTGTCTTCCCTGTTCGGCCGTCCAGGAAATGAGGCCAAGCACCGTGAAAGCGGTCTGCATGGGTCAAGAAGCGCGCGATTTTAAGGATGCGCTCTGCACCCTGCTCGCGGGAGACGAAACCGCGATCGGTGCCCACGACGATTGCCATCACCCCGAAGCCGGAAGCCCCGAGCGCAACCAGGTTTTCATCACCGGGACGAACCTCTAACGCCATGCCCGCGTTGGGATGCCCTCCGTCCCAATAGTACCGAAAGCATCCTTCCTGCACCATCGTGAGAAGTTCCTCGTCATTGAATTCCCGTGTTGTCGCCCCGGCAACAGCCGACAGAGGCGACTCGGCGCCCGAGAGTGAGACAGCGCTGATCTTATAGGATGCCGTAACATTGGGCTTTCCGACAAAGTCCACATAACGGTTGAAGTCACCCTGCTGGATACCGACGGCTACAAAGGGCTTCCCGTCGAGGGACCTGTATACCTTGTAGCGCAGTACCTCTTGGTTCCCGCCGGGTGTCCATTTCAAGTCGAAGTGGCGTTCACCTGGCTGCACCGAGAGGCTTTGAGGCGCCACAGGCGGCTCACTGTGGGGAGCATTGCTCCTGCCCACTTGGAAATCGCTTATGTAGAGGGTGTGCTGCGCTCCGTCATCCAGACCTTGCTCAAAGACAATGCCCGCAAGATGCTTAAGCTTGAAATTTTCGTCGTCCGTGCCGCGATAGATCGCTCGAAAGTCCGATAGTGCCAGTCGAACTTGAATCCATTGGCCCGCGGGAAGGGGGCCTCTGCCCGAAAGGACATTGATCGTGAACGTCCCATTTCCGTCGACATCCTCGAGATGGATTCTCGGCGCGTCCTCGGGTTTCAACCCAGTGTCCGAGAAACACCAAAACGAGACGGCGTCCCCGTCAAAGTCATCTATGAGTCCATAATGGGAGCGGGTCTTGAGCGTTGCTCTCCAATCCCCTCCTGGGGAAGACTTCCAAGTCAGACGCAAGGAATTGGACGGCACCAGGTAATGCCGTGAATCCAGCGGCAGTCGGGAGTCGATCAGTTCCAGAGTACTCGGTGCCGTGAGCACTCCTGCGCTCTGAAAGTATGAATCTGTTGGCGGCCCATGGTCGAAGACCACGTGCCTATCATAGAGGCTTTCGGCGGTCCCCCGCTCGGCGGCCGTTGCGGCGGGAATGACGAGGAGCGATATCAAGAGGGAGGCGCGCACTGGAGAGACTGGGTTTGAAGGGGTGGCACTTCGGAGTGGGGCGATCACTCTTTCGCTTCGGTTACATTCCGTTGCTGGACTTCGGGAGACCTCCTTTTTGGTTGCAATGCAAATGTTGTCAAAAGGAGACTTTGGGGCGCGGGGCCATCCCCATGGCGTTTGCTCTTGGCCCCGAAGTCTCCCGACGGATTCATCTTGGATTCATGCGATATGCCAGTTGAAACCGCCGGGGATACCATCCCATGAACCGTACCAAAATCCTCACTCTGACGGTCGTCTCAGCCGTCCAATTGGCCGTCGTCCCTTTTCGAGCTGAGGCTCAGGGGGCTTCCCTGAGCACTCCTCAAACCGAGCAGAAGATAGACGCGCTTCTCGCGAAGATGACCATCGAGGAAAAGGTGGGGCAGCTGAACCAGCTGTCCTCGGGCTCACTAACAGGTCCTTCGAGTGTCGTGAGGGATGGGGACGCCCTGATCAGGACGGGAATGGTAGGCAGCCTCTTCAACTCCGTGACTTGGAAGGAGACTAACGCGTACCAGAGGGAGTCCATCGAGGGTTCGCGACTTCACATTCCCGTCCTATTCGGGCTCGATGTGATCCACGGCTTTCGGACCACCTTCCCAATTCCCCTCGGGCTTTCCTCGAGCTGGGATACCGACCTGGTCGAGCAGACGGCGCGCGTTGCCGCGCAAGAGGCGTCGAGTCAGGGAGTCCGCTGGACATTCTCGCCGATGGTGGACATCGCTCGAGACCCGAGGTGGGGAAGGATAGCGGAGGGCGCGGGCGAGGATCCATACCTAGGGTCGGCCTTCGCGAGGGCCTATGTCCGGGGCTATCAGGGAAGGCGACTCGATGATCCCTCGTCCATAGTGGCGTGCGCGAAGCATTTTGTGGGCTACGGAGCGGCTGAGGGTGGACGCGACTACAACACGACCGAGATCTCCGAGCGAACGCTCAGGGATGTCTACCTTCCTCCGTTCCGCGCCGCCGTGGGCGAAGGGGCGGGGACGATCATGTCGGCGTTCAATTCTATCAACGGAGTGCCGTCGAGTGCGAATGCGTTCACGCTAACGGAGGTCCTGCGCAACGAATGGAAGTTTCAGGGCTTCGTGGACAGCGACTGGACCGCCGTGCATGAGATCACGCTCCACGGTATAGCGGAGAACGATGAGGCCGCGGCGCAAAAGAGTTTCCTGGCTGGTGTTGACATGGACATGCAAAGCGCAGCTTACCTGCCGCATCTCCCGGACTTGGTGAAATCGGGCAGGGTTCCGGTCGGCAGGCTGGATGATGCCGTTCGGAGAGTTTTGAGGATCAAGTTCGCGCTTGGTCTGTTCGAGCGTCCCTATGTGCCCGAGGTCGTCGACGCAAATCCCACGGAGGTTCCCGCAAGCAGGGAACTCGCCCGGCGGGCGGCCGAGGAGTCCTTTGTCCTGCTCGAGAACCGAAAGGTGGCGGGCTTCCCGCTACTTCCGATCGCTCCGGTGGCCGGACAGCGAGTCGCCTTGATCGGACCGTTGTCGGACAGCGCGGGCGACATGCTGGGTCCGTGGTCGGGAGAGGGGAGGGCTAGCGACGTAGTCACCCTGAGGATGGCCCTGGCGCCGCGATTGGAGCGGTTGCACGTGGGCCTCACCGTGACACAAGGTATGAATGCGGCAGGATCGGAGACATCGGGGATCGCCGCTGCTGTGGAGGCAGCCCGTCAATCAGATCTAGTGATCCTGGCACTGGGCGAGAGTGGGCACAGCTCCGGCGAGGCTTCGGCACGCTCCAGAATTGACCTGCCAGGACACCAAGAGGAACTTCTCGAGGCGGTCGTCGCAACGGGGAAGCCGACGGTGCTGATTCTCTTCAGCGGGCGCCCGCTTGCCGTAGAATGGGCGTCGCGAAATGTTCCTGCCATCTTAATGGCCTGGTTCCCCGGGCTTCAGGGAGGACCGGCCCTTGTGCGCACCCTGTTTGGTGAGGCTGAGCCATCCGGCCGTCTCACAGTGTCGGTGCCGCGGTCTGTCGGGCAGGTACCGATGTACTACAATCGGCTAAATACCGGGCGACCGCGGGTGGATCCGATAGGCCTTGGGAGCACCAAGTCAGATCCCTACTACGTATCGGGTTACATCGACGAATTGAACACGCCTCTTTACCCATTCGGGTACGGACTTGGCTACACCACCTTTGAGATCTCAGGGGTGAAGGTGAGCGCAGCGAGCATCAGTGCCAGTGCGGTAAACGCGGGCCGGGCGCAGCTTACGGTGAACGCGAACGTCCGCAACAGTGGGACAAGGGTGGGCACGGAGACGGCGCAACTCTATATCCGGTTGCGGGGCACCAGCGTGGCGCGGCCGGTGCGTGAATTGAAGGGTTTCAAGAGGGTCCATCTAGAGCCCGGGGAGAGCAGCCAATTGGCGTTTAACCTCGACCGCGAGGAACTGTCGTTCTGGAACCTCGATATGAAAAATGTGGTGGAGCAGGGAACCCTTTACGTGTGGGTGGCGTCTGATTCCTCTGTTGGCGATCCTCTTCGGGTCGATATCACTGAGTAAGAGGGAGGCGCCGAGATTCTCAACAATTGGTCGTGACGAAGCAAAGACCCCACGCAACCCGAGGCTCCGCACGAACTCTTAACTGCAGACTGAACGGGCGCGCATTGCTGCTGCTTCCGTCCGTGAAGCGCCTTGGGGGGGTGCACCCAATCGGGCTCGCCTTGATCATCCTCATTGCGCTCGCCTTGCCGGCACGCGCGGAAAAGGGCCTGCCGCCGTGGCCCGGCGCCCGGCCGTCGGCGGTCTTGTCGCCTGAGGACGATGCGGTCCTGGACGAACTCCAACAGTCCGCGTTTCGGTATTTTGTCGAGCAGGCGGACCCCAAGACCGGCCTGGTCCGCGACCGCGCCCGGGCCAGCGGCTCTCAGAGTGAAGGGAAAGCGAGCATCGCGGCCTCGGGTTTCGCTCTGAGCGCTTGGGCGGTGGCCACGCAGCGCGGTTGGACCGACCGCGAGACGGCGCTCAGGCACGTGCGGATCGCCCTCAGATTCCTTGTGGACAAGGCGCCGCGGCGACACGGCTTCTTTTACCATTTCATGGAAATGGGTACTGGGGAGCGTGCGTGGAAGTGCGAGCTCTCGCCGATCGATACCGGTCTCTTCTTTGCAGGAGCGATAGTCGCCAGGGAGTTCTTTGCCGATGAGGAAGTCACGGCGCTCGTCGACCGCCTCTTCCATGATGTCGACTGGGAGTGGTTTTTGAACGGGGGATCTACCCTGGCCATGGGCTGGCATGACGAACACGGCTTCTCGCGCTATCGCTGGGACAAGTACGCGGAGGACATGATGCTTGGGTTCCTGGGCATGGGCGCGCTGGAGCGCCCGCTCCCGGTGGGCTATTGGGACGCATGGTCTCGAACGCCTGTGGACAGCTACGCGGGGTACCATTTCATCGAGGGACCGCAGCTGTTCATCCACCAGTTCACTCACGCTCACGTGGACTTCCGTGACCTGCGCGACGCCTACGCGGATTACTACCACAACTCGGTCCTCGCATCGCTGGCCCAACGGCAGTTTTGCACGGACCTGAGAAGCGAGTTCCCTTCATGGGGTGAGCGGCTTTGGGGGATAACGGCCTCGGATTCGGCGTCGGGATACAAGGCGTGGGGCGGCCCTCCGCGGACAGATGAGGACAATGCCCTGGACGGAACAATAGTTCCCTGCGCGGCTGCGGGTTCGGTGGCCTTTGTGCCTGCCGAGGCCATGGAGACGCTGCGCTACATGCGCGCCGCGTTCGGCGACCGGATATGGAGCCGCTATGGCTTCGTGGACGCATTCAATCCGGGCACGGGATGGGTCAACAGCGACGTGATCGGGATCGACCTGGGCATAACGCTCCTCCAGGCCGAGAATGCAAGGACCGGGTTTGTATGGGCAGTCTTTATGCAGGCGCCCGAGGTTCAGCGCGCACTCATACGCGCCGGATTCGTCTCCCAAAAACGTGACCTGCCGTTAACCGACAAGCGGAAATTCCATGAAATGGCCTCCAGCGCCTGGAAATCAATAGAGTCGGCCCCTGCGAGTGGCGACACGCTTGGGGTGAGGCTATCGGCAATATTGGCCGCCAGCACGCTTGGCCTTATCCCGTCGGATGAGGCAGCAAACCGCATATCGCTCATGCTGAAGTCAACCCCGGAGCCGACCGGCGAGCGGGCGATTGCTCCGTACGCGGCGAGCCTCGCGACCATCCGGCAGGCGATACCCTCGTTTTCTCCCGAGGCCACAAGGCGTCTCGCGAAACTCAACTGGAACAACCTGGTCATCGAATCCAACCAGCTCGGGTCGGCCAGCCGACTCGCGGTGTTCTTCCAGGTTGCCACCGGTGCAAAGGCGCCCACCGCCTGGACGGGATTGAAGAGGGCGTCGCAGGCCGTGGGGCACGTCTATGTCTTGCAGCCCGCTCAAGTGCGGGACCAGCTGGTACCCGGCATTTGGCTCGACGAAAGATCGATTGTGACGGGCGCCTCTGCCTCGCAGCTCGCCTACGCGATCGCGGTCGAGAACAGAAAGACATCGACGGCGGTGTTCCCCTATGGTGTCCAGAACACGGCATTGCTTCTTGAGCACTATCCAGCGGAGGCTGCGGCGGCGTTGAAGCTCGCGCCGCTTCCGGCAGGTTGGCTGGACCAGTCGACCGTGGAAGATCGCGCCATACTGCTCCTCAGCGTGGCGAACCTCCTGGCTCCAGACTGCTTTCGCGAATGGTTCCAGCAGGACCCGCTTGTCCAGAACGGCCGCACGGAAATCCAGGAGTTCCAGAGGGCTGCATTCGGCGGGGACAACTCGGTGTTCGCTCGAAACGAGCTTGCCGTTCCAGCGGTGGTGCCCCCGGAACGCCACACCAGTGCTGTCAGGTCGACCTTGGCGCGCGACAAGTGGAATTGGATACTTGTGAAGGGAGCCGAGTACAGGTACTCCGCGGCGGACGTTCGCCCCGGGGACCCGGATCTTGCGCTGCGTTTTGCGCTGACATGGGACAAGGATGCGCTCCATTTCCACGCCGAGGTCCTGGATGTGCCGCAGGGGTTCACCGAACCCGCTGGCCGGCGCTCCGTGGAATTGTTCATCAACCCGAAGCGCGATGGGTTGGTCTGGCTTTCTCCAAACGACTTCCAATTCGCTTTCAAGCCCGACGGCACTGCCATGGAATGGTTTCACAAGCACTCCACAATCGCCCGAATCAGAAGGACGAGGGACGGCTACCGCGTGGATGCTGACATCAATTGGTCCGAGCTTGGCTTGGTGCCACGCCCTGGGTTGGAGTTCGACGCTACGGCCAGTGTGACCGCCGGAGGAAACAACGAATGGGATCCCTCCCTCGAGCTCAGTTGGCGGTACTATGTCCGTGCAGATGACCGATTTGGTCTGGGAACCGTACGGCTCGAGTAAGAGGATAGGCGAGCGCCTACATCTGTCAGCAATGTCCGAACCCCTCCATCGCTGGCTCCTTGCGGCCGTTGTCGTTTGCACGGCCGGCTGCGCGCGGCACGCTGCGATGCCGGAACCGGGTGGGCGGGTGATCGTTAACTACTGGGAGAAATGGAGTGGGTTTGAGGCCGACTCGATGCAGGCGGTCGTTGACGACTTCAACCACAGCCAGGATCGCATAGAGGTGAGGTTCCTTTCGGTGAGCGGCGTCGACACGAAGCTGCTCCTGGCGACCTCGAGCGGGCACCCGCCAGACGTTGCGGGACTCTGGTCGGAGAATATCCCGGATTTCTCTGAGAAGGGAGCACTAACGCCACTGGATCGGGGCCTCGCTAAGGCGGGAATCGGGGCTGACCGATATATTCCCCTGTTCTGGGATCTGTGCCGCCACCGCGGGTTCACCTGGGGCCTGCCGACCACACCCGGCTGCGTTGCCTTATTCTACAACAAAAAGCTATTCCGAGCGGCGGGATTGGATCCCGAGCGGCCCCCAAGGACCTTTGGCGAGTTCGAGAGCATGAGCCGACGCCTGACGCTCGTTGAGATAGAGCGTGCCAACCGACGTGTGCATGTCTCCTTCGAGGACCTTACCCCCGCCGAGCGCGAGGGCAGGAAATACTCGCTGGTGCAAGTTGGGCACCTGCCGCAGGACGCGGGAATGTTCCTGTCGGGATGGGGCGCCTGGTTTGGTGCCCGTTTTTACGACGGCGACCGGCGAATCGTTGCGAATGACGATGGCAATTTGGCGGCATACGAGTGGATGCGCAGGACCGCCGAGATTTATGGCGTGGAGAATCTTCGAGGCTTCATCGAGGGTTTCGGCGTGGCCCAGTCTGCACAGACCCCCTTCCTTGGGGGCGCAGAGGCCATGGTGGTCCAGGGTCCTTGGATGCCGAATTTCATCTCGAAGTTTGCGCCAGGCCTTGAGTGGGGGGCCGCGGCGTGCCCCCCGGCCGACGGGGTGGGCGGCGGGGCGCCCGTGACGCTGGCGCAATGCGACGTCGTAGTCATCCCCCACGGAGCCCCACACCCGCGCGAGGCGCTCGAATTCATCTGTTACCTCCAGCGTCAGGATGTCGCCGAGAAGCTCGCAAAGTCCCAGCAGAAGTTCACGGCGCTGCGCGAGGTGTCCGATGGATTCTTGGTTGGGCATCCAAACCCGGCCATAAAGCTGTTCATGGAGATTTCGCGCAGTCCCGGAGCCCGATATGTTCCGCGCATTCCCATTTGGCATGAGTACGACGCCGAGCTCGCGGTGGCACGTGAGCGGGTGTTGAACCTTCGAATGACGCCGGCGGAGGCACTTGCGGAAGTGCAAAGCAGGGTGGAGTGGAAGTTCGACAGGGTCATGAGACGGTGGGACATCGTCGGCAACGAGCGCTTGTCCGAATGGAGGGCATATGACGCCTGGTGAGCGCAGGCAATCCGTCGCGGGACTGGCGTTTGTAAGCCCGTGGCTTCTGGGTTTTGTCGTTTTTACGCTCTATCCTGTCTGCGCGTCGATCTACTTCTCGTTCTGCGACTATGATGTCCTGTCCAAGCCAGTGTGGGTCGGGTTTCTCAATTACCAGGACATGCTTTCGGACAGCGTCTTCTGGCAATCGGTGAGGAACACGCTGGTCTTCAATTTGATGGCACTCCCCCTGGGCCTTGTCTCGGCGCTCTTGCTCGCACTCCTCCTAAATCAGCCTGTGAAGTTGAAGGGTACGTTCAGGGCGATCTATTACCTGCCGTCGCTCGTGCCCGCCGTGGCGGGCGCCATGGTGTGGCTATGGATCCTGAACGGCCGCCTGGGCCTGCTCAACCAAGCTCTCGATGCGTTGGGATTCAGCAATCCCCCGCAATGGCTTGTCGACCCGAAATGGACGAAGCCGTCTCTTGCGCTTGTCTCTCTCTGGGGATGCGGGAATACGGTGGTCATCTACCTGGCGGCGTTGCAAGGCGTCCCTCAGTCGTTGATCGAGGCCTCCATGATCGACGGAGCCTCGCCGTGGAGGAGGCTCGTCCACGTGACTCTCCCGGCAATTTCACCCGTGATCTATTTCAATCTCCTCATCGGGATCATCGGGGGCCTACAGGTTTTCACTTCGGCGTTCATCATGATGGGCGGCGCGGGTCCCGAGCGTTCGGTTCTTTTTTACGCGATATACATCTATCAAAATGCGTTCGAGTACCGCCACATGGGGTATGCCTCGGCTATGGCATGGATTCTCTGCATGCTCATCCTGGTCCTGACGCTGCTGGCCTCGCGAATCGCACGGCGGTTTGTGCACTATCAGGGGGACTAGGAGACATGAGAGCCCGATACAAGATTCTGGTTTACCTCGTCCTTATAGCGGGAGCCGCGATGTTTGTCCTGCCCTTTGCCTGGATGGTGCTGACCGCGTTGAAGCCGATCGACCAGACCCTCTCGCAACCGCACTCGTGGCTGCCGCGGCGCTACGAGGCGCAGATCGGCGGAAGGCGCCAGGAGGTTCGGCCCGGCGCGCTCGTCACCGGGAGCAGCCTGTGGGTGCTCGCAGTCGGGGCGAAGCGACCGGTCGTGGTTCCGAAGAGCGCAGTGTGGGACGGGGCGTGGCATCCTGCCGTCGGCGGGCCTGTTGACGTCGCGATAGTCCGCGACGTTCCATCCTCCGAGACGCGGCCATGGTGCGAGATTGGGAGCCTGGATGGGACCCTCGAGGATGTCGTGCCCGTCTCAGAGATCACTTCGCGGGTCTCATTCCGCTGGGAAAATTTTCCCAGGGCCGTTCATTCGATGCGACATTTCTCCCGCTATCTGGGCAACACGCTGATCCTTTGCCTCCTCAATGTCGTGGGTACGGTGCTATCGAGCGCGATGGTCGCCTACGGTTTTGCGCGCCTTGAGTGGAAGGGGCGCGAGCCCCTTTTTGGCCTCATGCTGGCGACAATGATGATCCCATTCCCTGTGGTCATGGTGCCGCTTTACGGTCTGTTCCGCTCGCTGGGCATGGTGGGCACGCTTCAGCCCCTCTGGGTGGGCTCGTTCTTTGCAAATGCGTTCAACGTGTTTCTCCTGCGGCAATTCTTCAGGACGATTCCGAAGGACCTCTCGGAGGCGGCACGGATCGACGGCTGCAGCGAATTCAGGATCTTCTGGCAGATTATTCTTCCCCTCTGCACTCCCGCGCTAATCGTTGTGGGTCTGTTCACTTTTCTAGGCGCGTGGAACGACTACCTCGGACCCCTGATATACCTCACGGACGAAAAGGACTTCACTCTTGCACTGGGTCTTGACGCGATGAAGACGAGCGAGTCGGGAGGAACGGAATGGCCCTATCTGATGGCGGCGAGCACCCTTGTCATTTTGCCCGTGATTGCCCTCTTCTTCATCGCGCAGCGCAAGTTTGTGGAGGGGATCGCCCTCACCGGGATAAAGGGCTGAGCAGCCCGAGCGAATCTACCTGTGGACGGCTCCGTCCGACAGCGGCTCCATCATCCTTGAGACCGCATCTGCCATTTCAGCTTTGCCCTCCAGCAGCGCGACGCGCCTTGCGCGGGCAAACTCGACCAGAGCTTCATCGTTCCTGTTGAGGTGTACCAGGCGGCGCGCGAGAAAGACATGGACCTCCGGTTCCGCCGGTCCGCAGAGCTCCGCGAGACCGAGGCACTCCGCCACCTTCGCTTCGTCGTTCCGGCGTTCATATTCCCTGGCCAGCGCCATGTCGTTCGCAAAATTCAGCGGCTGTTCTTCCCGGGCCCTCAACATAAGCGACATCGCCTCATCCTTGCGGCCCTCTCGAGTGAAGAATGACACGAGGCGCCCCAGCGCCTCCGCGCTCTGCGGATTGGCCGCCAGGACGGCCTGGCATTCGCGCAGGGCCTCTTTTTGGTCGCCGTGATAGAAGAGAAGGTCCGCGTGCGTGAGCCGAAGGTAGTCGCTCGAAGGGTTGGCTGCGAGCGCATGCCCGAGAATCTCCTGGCCCGTCCGGAAGTCTCCGGTTCTCCTCAATACTTCCACGAGCTCGGTGTAGGCCATAAAGTGATGGGGCCCGAGCCGGATTGCCTCGACGACTGCAGATTGGGCCTCCTCGATCCTGTTGAGCGCTGCCAGGGTACGGCTCCTTCGCACCAGAAGGTCGGGAGAGGGAGGCTCAATCTCGAGGGCATGGTCAATGGAGCCGAGGGCGCGCTCGGGATGACCTGACTCGAATTCCAGCTCCGAGAGCCGAAGTGCAAGGTCGGCATTGTCCGGATCGCGCCTCATGGCGGACACCAACCGATCCCGAGACTCCTCTTGCTGGCCTTCCTTTCCGGCTTCCGAAGCGGCGATTCCCAGATCGTGGGCGTATCTCACCTGATCCTCGCCAAACGTCAATTGGCGGGTAAAGGGGGGCTTTGCCACTATGGAGTTCATCTCACGGAGCATCCGGACCTGGCAAAGCGGGGAGTAGCCGACCGCGGCTGCGCACCCGGCGTCGTCTAGCAGCCGCCCGGCGGGTTTGGCGTCGCCGAGCAACGCCTCGGATGAGCCCCGCGCAAGCAGTCGCGCAACCCGCTTGCTGCCCTCCCAGTTGAAATGGACGTGCTCCCAGAGCAGCTCGCGGCCGGTCGGCGGCCCCTTTGACAAGGGATCGGAACCCAGCTCGAGGGCTGCGTCCTCCAGGACGACGGTCCCCGGCTCGCCTGCCGCGACCTCCCTTATGATCGAATTTATCTGGGGATCCGGGCGAAACCTCAGGGCGTCCCAGTGAACGCTTTCCAGGTACTGCACGCGGGACCCTTGGGGCTCGCCCGCCATCGCGAGCGCTTGCCCCAGCAGATAGTGTGCTTCGGCATATTCCGGGTCGATTTCGATCGCCTCCCTCAGGGGGCCGATTGCCTGGGCCCCGTGGCGTAGCTCCCAATGCCGGAGACCTATTCCGTATGCGGTGGTCCAGCGTTCAAGTTGAGCTGCTGACAGCCCCGCCCTGTGGAGTGACGCGAAGGGCGGGTTATCCTCTAGATTGCATACGAGCGTGGAGACAACCGCCTTGATCGAATGGCGCCGGGCAATCCTGACGATGTCGGTGAGGTTCGCCCGAAAGTTGCTATAGACGCCGTCAAGCCTGGGATCGTTGCCTCTGACGGTGCTGTCTGTGAAGGTGCCCATCCCGCGCCACTGAATCGCGTGGTTCGATTCTCCGGAAATCCAACCCAGCAACCTCGAGACCAGCTGCCCCGTTCGGGTGCGGGATGTCCACATGGAGGCCCTGATGAGGGAGAGCGGAGGCATTCCCGAGCGCGTGGCAGACCCCGGTCCAAAGGGGCCCACGACCTCGTTGTTCCCCATGTAGACCACCATCAGGTCCGGCTCGAGGTCCGCGGCCTCCTCTGCCATCTGGCGGACGACATGTGAATTGATGGCGACTATGCCGAGGTTATAGACTTCTATCTGCCGGCCGGGAAATGCCTGCTGAAGGTGCGCCCTCACCAGGGGAACGAACGAAAGGCCCGGCTCGGGGATACCGCGCACGGCGGATTCCCCGAGAACAAAGACACGGATGTGTCCAGGTTCCTTGTGGCGGCTCAGCCGGAAGCTCAACGGGGTGATGTCGAATTGGGGCGGCAGGAAGGATTCCGTGAATCGCGGGTTGGTCCTGACATAGCCCGTCCTCTCATCGGGTATGAAGAGGGTCGAGGGCGCTCCATATCCGAGGAGACGCAGGACTGCCTCGAGGGCGCAGAAGAAGGCCACCGTGGCCACGGCGCCCAGGAGGCCACGCTTCCACAATGCGCGGGAGGATCCCGGGGCCTTGCCTGTGGACTGTGAGTGCATGGGGAAGCCGCCTGGGCTAGGTCGTCGGCAACCCGACGGAAGGCGGGAACACGCGGGATGCCGTCCCCTTGGCAATTGCACAGCGCACGCCGGGATACAACTTCCCGGTCTTGGCTTCGAGGTTTTGCATGGTCGGCATCCCAGTCCGAATTCTAGGGACCCAAGGGCGTTGTCCGAGTCCGGAGGGCGTCCTTTTTGTTTGCAATGAAAACGTGGTCAAAAGGAGACTTTGCAATGCTGAGCGTAACCCCTCTCGGCGAGAGGACTTCCGTATGGGTCGTGCAGGAGCGGCACCGGAGGCGGGCCTTGGTCGCGGGTTGCTCCCTGGCAGCGCGCGGAGTGCATGCGGCTTCGGCCGCCTTGCTCCTGGTGGCCCTCGCGTCCGAAGGGCGCTCCACGCCGGCGGAGTCCGCCGCGCGCGGGGTGGTGGAGCGGGTGATCCCGGCCCACGCGGCGGAGATCGACGTGGTCCAGATCCCAGCCGGGGATAACGGGGCCGACCTCTTCGAGGTGGAGACCCGGGGCGGGAGGCTCCAGCTGAGGGGCAATACGGGCGTATCGATCGCCTCGGCGCTGGGCTGGTACCTGGGAAATGTGGCCCATGCCCAGCTTTCGTGGGACGGCGACAACCTCGATATTCCCGGCCGGCTGCCGGCCGTGCCCGCAACGGTGAGGATCCAGTCGCCGTACCGACACAGGGCATACCTGAACTACTGCACCTTCAACTACACGATGTCGTGGTGGAATCGCGCGCGCTGGGAGCGGGAAATCGACTGGATGGCGCTTCACGGGATCACGATGCCGCTCGCCACCACTGGCCAGGAGGCCGTGTGGCAGGCGACGCTGCGCCAGTTCGAGATGAGCGACACCGAGATCAGGCAGTTCTTCGTCGGTCCGGCATTCTCGGGCTGGCAGTGGCTGACCAACATAGAGCAGTGGGCCGGGCCCCTGCCGCAGACGTGGATCGACTCGCACCTCGAGCTTGGGCAGTTCATCCTCCGGCGGGAGCGGGAGCTCGGGATGACTCCGATCCTTCAGGGCTTCTCGGGGTGCGTTCCCCTGGCATTCCTGAAGAAATTCCCGCAGGCGGCGATCCAGCCGAAGAAGGTGTGGTGCGAGGTCCCGCCGGGAACCGCCCAGCTCGATCCTGAGGACCCTCTCTTCGCAAGGATAGGGCAGGCCTTCCTGAAGGAGCAGACAAGGCTCCTCGGCACCGACCACCTGTACGCCGCCGACCCCTTTCACGAGGGCGAGCCCCCGAAGGAGGGTGGGGCCTACCTGACGTCGGTGGGTGCTAAGATTTTTGCGGTCACGAGCGGCTTCGACCCAAGGGCGACCATCGTGATGCAGGGGTGGACAATCCGGGAGGGCATCGTCAGCGGGATTCCCACCGATCGGCTCCTTGTGCTGGACCTCACCGGGGAGAAGTGGCGGGAGACCCAGGCCTTCTGGGGCCGGCCCTGGATCGCCGGCGTTCTCCACAATTTCGGGGGGAAGACGAGCCTAGGGGCCAATCTGCCGGCGATCGCGGCAAATGCCCCGACGCTCCTGGCCAACCCCTCAGCCGGCAACCTCGTGGGGATCGGCGCGTTTCCGGAGGGCATCGAGCAGAACCCCGTGGTCTACGACCTCGCCTTCGACCTCGGGTGGAGGAAGAGCCCGCCCGTGTTGACGGAGTGGATCGAGGGATATGTGGGGGCCCGGTATGGGCGGGCAGATCCGAAGGCGCTGTCGGCGTGGCGGCACCTGAGCCGATCGGTGTACGCCCAGCATGACCCGTCACCCGCGATGGAGAGCCCCATCACGGCGGCCCCTGGGCTCGACCTGACAAAGGCCACGCCTTGGGGAAGCTTCGAGCGCGACTACGACGCGGGCGAGGTTTGGACGGCCTGGGATGAGCTGCAGTCCGCTTCCCGCGAGCTGGGATCCGTGGACCCCTACCGCTATGACCTCGTAGACGTCGCGCGCCAGGCCCTGGCGGACCTGTCGCTCCCCGTGTACGGGAATCTGGTCGCCGCCTACAGGTCAGGCGACGCCGCCCGATTCGGGGACGCAAAGGCGCGATTCACGGAGCTGATGGACGATCTCGACACGCTCCTTGGCACCCGGCGTGAATTCCTCCTCGGGGCCTGGCTCGCCGACGCACGCCGGTGGGGCACCACTGAGGCGGAGCGTGAGCTCTACGAGCGGAACGCGCGCCTGCTCATTACGCTGTGGGGGCCGCCCGGCAGGGACGCATACCTCCACGACTATGCCTGCAGGCAGTGGTCCGGCCTCATCAAGGGATTCTACAGCGAGCGGTGGCGGAGATTCTTCGCCTTCCTGGAGACGCAGCCCGCGGGCTACAGCGAGGACAGGCTTTTCCGGGTCATGGGCCGGCCTGGGGACGAGTCGAATGAGTTCTACAAGGGCCTTTCCACGTGGGAATACGCCTGGTGCGACGGGCATGAGCACCATCCGCCGAAGCCGGAGGGCGACTCCGTCGCGGTCTCGCGGCGCCTCTACGGGAAATGGAAGCCCCTGATGCTGGAGACCTATCCCGGATACGCATGGAGCAAACCAAAGGCCCCCGAACACCCATGACCCCGCCGATCCCCCAGGCCCCCTCCCAGCGCCTCGTCTCGCTCGACGCCCTGCGCGGCTTTGACATGATGTGGATCATGGGGGCGGACGCCCTCGGCGGCGCGTTTGCCCACCTAAACGGGGGGGCGCCCGCGCGGTTTGCCGCGAGGGAGCTCGACCACGTGCCTTGGGAAGGGGTGCATTTCTACGACCTGATCTTCCCGCTGTTCGTATTCATGGTGGGGGTGGCGATCCCGTATTCCCTCGACCGAATCGTGGCCGACTCCGGCCGGCGAGGAGCCCTTGCGCGCGTCGCCCGCAGGACCGTCCTCCTGTACCTTTTAGGTCTGTTCTACTACGGCGGGTTCGCAACGGCGCTCGACCAGGTGCGCCTCCTGGGTGTGCTCCAGCGCATGGCGCTCTGCTACTGCGGCGCGAGCGTCCTGTACCTCTGGCTGAAGCCGCGCCACCTTGCCCTCGTCGTTGCGGGCATCCTCGCGGGCTACTGGGCGCTGATGACATTCGTGCCCGTGCCGGGATTTGGCGCCGGCGACTTCCGGGAGGGCCACAACCTGGCCAACTGGCTGGATGCCCGCTTCCTACCGCTGAGGAAATGGGACGGGGACCACGACCCGGAGGGACTCCTGAGCACGTTTCCCGCGGTCGCAAGCTGCCTCCTTGGGGTCATTTCCGGCCGCTGGCTGCGCGATCCCGGCCGAAGTGAATGGGGCAGGGTGGGGGTCCTTGGGATCACGGGCGCCGTGCTGTTCGCGGGCGGCTTCGCCTGGGGCATCCCGTTCCCGGTCATCAAGAAGATTTGGACCTCCTCCTTCGTCCTGGTCGCCGGGGGCTGGAGCATGATGCTGCTTGCGGCCTTCTATTTGGTAGCCGACGTGTGGAAACAGAGCCGCTGGCTGACGCCGTTCGTGTGGCTCGGCTCCAACGCTCTGGCCATCTACATCCTGAGCAACATCCTGGACTTCAACGGCCTCTCGGAGCGGTTCGCCGGCGGTGCCGTCGCAGCCGCCCTCGACGGTGTCTGGACGGGCCTCGGCGCCCTGGTGCTGGCTGTCGTGAGCATCGTCCTTTGCATGCTTGCCGCGGGATTCCTGTACCGGCGCAAGATCTTCCTGAGGCTCTGACCCCTCCGTCGGGCTAGAGCGTGCGCCGGAAAAGCCAGGTGGCGACCCCCATGGAGAGTCCTGCGAACCCGAACAGGAACAGCAGGTCGTAGTCTATCGCGAGCAGGCTGGTGTTCTTGAGCAGCAGCTCCTTGAAGCCGTGGACGGCATACTTGAATGGATTGATCGCGGTAGTCGCCCTCATCCAAGCCGGGAAGGCCTCGATCGGGTAGACTGCGCCGCTTGGAAAGAACAGGACCGTGTTCAGCATACCGAAGATTGCCCTCGGCAGCAGCGGGTCGTTTATCCTCACGACGATGAGGAACATCATGCTGATAAGGGCGAGCGAGGTCGCGACCACGAGGAGGAGCAGCCGGGCCAGGCGGGCGGCGTTGAAGGGGTCCGGGATCCCGGCCAGCAGCGAGCCGAGGGTGATCAGGACCACGCCGGATATGACGGCCTTGATCACCCCGGAGAGATTGAACCCAAGGATAAGCTCGAACTTGGAGATGGGCGTCACCAGGTAGCCCTCGTGCATGCCGCGCGCCTTGTCGTCAATGTAGATGATTCCGCCCCCGATCATCGCGGAGATGAAGATCGCCAGCACGATCGTCCCGGGGAGAAGGAACTGGATGTAGGGAACGTAGGGATAGATCTCGACGACCGAGAGCGTGGCGCCCGCGGCCACGCGCGGCGGGATTGCGGGCTGGTTGTAGCTCGCCACCAGCTGCTGGAGTACCCCGCCCAGAGCGTTGGACGAGAACTGGTCCGTGTTGTCCTCGACGAGCGAAACCTTGGGCGCGTCTCCGGCGTGGAGCTTGCGCGAGAACTCGGGCGGGATGTTGAGCACTCCGTTGATCTTGCCCTCCCTGAGGTCCCGCACTGCCTCGGTCATGTCACCATAGGCAACGGTCTGGAACGTGCGCGCGTTGGCCGCAACGGCCTGGAACATCTCCTTGAGCTTCACGGCCGGCAACCCGTGGTCCTGGTCGACCACCCCGAGCCGCAGGTTCTTCACCTGCCCGCCGAAGGCGTAGCCTAGAAACACAAGCTGGATGAGGGGCATCAGCACGGACATTGCGATCAGCGCCGGACTGCGGCGGAACCGCCTCAGGTCCCTCTCGATGATCGCCCAAATCCGGATCATGCTGCCTCCCTGCTCATCGTCCGACCCTCGCCATGTCCCGCACGGGCGCGGGGGTCTGGAGCGCGTCGCGAAGCTGGTGGCCCGTGTAGTGCATGAACACGTCGTCCAGCGTCGTGCTCTGCACCGACAGCGAGGCGATACCGATCCCCGCGGCCTTTGCCGCCTCCATGACGGCGAGCGTCGTCTGGGGGCCGTTGTTTGACGAGATCCTGAAGACCGGCGGGTCGGACTTGACCTCCGCCACGTCGGGTAGGCTGCGGAGGGTGCCCTCCCACTGCGGGGGCGCGCCGGTGAAGCAGACCTCCAGGATGTTCCGGCCGGGAATCGACGCCTTGAGCTTGAGGGGCGAGTCGAGCGCGACGAGCTTGCCGTGGTCGATGATGGCGATCCTGTCGCAGAGCTTGTCCGCCTCGTCCATGTAGTGGGTGGTGACGATTATGGTCAGGTCACGCTCCCGCTTGAGGCGCTCGAGCATGACCCAGACGGCCGTGCGCGAGGCCGGGTCAAGGCCCGTCGTCGGCTCGTCGAGGAAGAACATCTTGGGCTCATGGACCAAGCCCCGGGCGATCTCGAGGCGCCGCCGCATTCCGCCGGAGTACATCTTCAGGGGCTTGTCACGCCAGGGCAGGAGATCGACCGCTTCGAGAAGCTCCCCGATGACCCGCCGGCTCTTTTCCGTCGGGATGCTGTAAAGCTTGGCATAGATGCGCATGTTCTCGTCCGCGCTGAGGTCCAGGTCGGACGTGAGGGCCTGGGGGATGACTCCGATGGATTTCCGAACGTCGTTGGGCCTGGCGACGATGTCGAAACCGTTCACCCGTGCGGTGCCGGATGTCGGCGGAACGAGCGTCGTGAGCATGCGCAGCAGCGTGGACTTGCCCGCGCCATTCGGGCCCAGGAGCCCGAACACCTCGCCGTGGCTCACGCTGAAGTTCAGGCCGTCGACGGCGCAGAAATCGCCAAACCGCTTGGTGAGGTTCTGGACTTCGACATCGAACATGTAGTGCAGCAGGGGTTCCGTCGGTCACCGCGCGATCGGCAGGACGACATAGGCCGTCATTCCAACGGCCAGGCTCTGGTCGGTGTTGTCGCACCTCAGGCGCACCTCGAAGGTCTTTATGTCGCGCTTTGTCCTGCTCACGTCGCGCTGGGTTGCATAGTCTGCGTCTACGCCGCGGAAGAAGACAACGCCCGTCCGCTCCGAGCCCGAGGGAAGCCGCACGGTGAACGTGTCGCCGAGGCGCACGCGGTCGATGTAGCTCTCCTCTATGTCCGCCCGGACCCAGAGGTTCGCGGGGTCGATGAGCGTCACGATCGGCTGTCCCGGGTTGACCACCTCGCCCGCGAGGGCTGCGCGCACGTTCACGATGCCGTCGACGGGGGCCCGGACCTCGGTGTAGCCGTAGCGCACGCCGGCCTTGTCCTTCTGGGACGATGCGGCCGCAAGCTGCTCGCGGCTGGCCGCAAGGGCAGCCTTCCGGCCGGCGACCTGCTCAGTGCCGGCCTTGGCGATCTCGAGGGCCGCCTCGGCCGAGACGGCCTGCTTGCCGACAGACGTCGCCCGCGCCTTGGCGCCGTCGTACGACGTCCGCGCCTGGTCGTAGTCCTGGACCGAGTTTGTCTCCTTCTGGTGGAGCGCCTCGGATCGCTCGAAGTTGAGGCGGGCGATCTCAAGGTCGGCGTCCGCCTGTGCCACCATCGCGCGGCTGGAGGCAAGATTGGCCTCTGCCTGCTTCACCTGCTCGCCGGTGAGCTTCTCCTGGAAGGTCAGGTCGGCCTCGGCCTGCGTTGTCTGGGCCGCCGCGGCACGCTCGCCGTTCTCAAAGAAGGCCAGGTCCGCCTTCCACTCCGCGGGAGCGATGACTGCCAGCAGCTGCCCGCGCTTCACGTGGTCGCCCTGGTTCACGTTGATCTCCTGCAGCCGTCCCTGGATCTCGGGACTGACGATGACCTCGTCCGTGGTCACGATGCCGGTCAGGACCAGGCGGGACTTGCGGCCAACTGCAATCAGGACGATCGCAACCGCGACCAGCACGATGGCGAGGACTATCAATGTGCGCTTCCGTTTCATGGGACGGGTCTATTGGGTTCGTGAATCCGACCTTGGCGAACGAAATCCACTGCGTCCTTCGGGCGCGCAGCAATAGGTCTCGCGGGCCGAGGCGCTCCCCTGCGAGAATTGGCGATCCTGATGGAATCCTCCGTTTCCAAGCCCGCCCCGTGGCAGTCCGGTCTTCGCGGTGCCAGGGCCAACTTATTGCCCGGCATTGGGTTGCAGCTCGCCGCTCTCATGGTGGTGATGGGGTATTACTTCGTGCCTTCCGTCCACGAGGCCCTCACGCGGCTCCTCGAGGTCCGGCAGAAATCGGGATTCGCGTTCGCGATCCTTTCGACCGGCATCTGCGGAGGCGTCCTTCCCTTCCTTTACCTCCATTTCGGGCGGCGCGACAATTCCGGCAACCCCAGGTACCGGTGGGGACAGGGTCTCGGCTTGACGGCATTCTGGTCCTACAAGGGGTTGGAGGTGGATCTCTGGTACCGCGCCCAGGCCCACTTTTTCGGGACGGGCCACGACGTCGCGACGATCGCGACAAAGGTTGTGGTGGACCAGTTCGGATATTGCCCGGTGCTGGCCGTGCCCCTGACGGCCGCAGCCTACCAGCTTGTCGACAGCGGCTACGATTGGGCCGGTTTCGCGGGGGATGTCAGGTCCCCGCATTGGTATTTGAGACGGGTGTTGCCCATCCTGATCTCGAACATCGGGGTCTGGGTGCCGGCCGTGGCGATCATCTACGCCCTGCCGACGCCGCTCCAGGTCCCGTTGCAGAACATCATCCTCTGCTTCTACACGCTCGTGGTGGCGCACCAGATGAGGACGGACATCCCCGCGGTGCACGGGGGAGCACAGGCGCCGTGAGGGGTGGGGTGGGTGCGAAGCGCGGGCGCTGCGGCCCGGGAATATTGAGGTCAGCCGCGCCAACGAAGGCGCGTCTTGTGCCCCGCACAAGGCGTGGCTGAGGCGGGCGTCGGTTGCGACGATTAGTTGGCCGTGCCTGTCATAAGGTCAACAGCACCCATTTCTCGCCGGTGGTGCTACCCACCGCGACGACATTACCGTTTTCTTCTTTGACTGTGTAGGACCGTTGAAAATCCGGAGGCCGCCACTCCGAGGCCAATTGCCACCCCTCGCCTGTGAAGCGATAGATGCCTATTGAAATGACCGGAACTCCCGAACCAAAAGTTTGCAGTACCAAAACATCCTGTTGAGTGCCGAGGATGTCCACCTTCCCACTTGCAAAGAGTTGGTTCGCATAATTGTCAGCTGCTCCTGATGAATCGAAGGAAGTCGGCTCCAAGGCACCAATCCCGGCAGAGTCGAAATATATCTCGGTCAAAATGATTCCAGGACTAGAGCCAGTGGACCGAGCTACTACCGTGTAGTTACCCGGGTTCAGGCAAAGATAGGCAAATGAATCTGCGCTGTTCGCCGGGAGCGGAAATGCTCCCAAAGCGAGATACTGGGTGTTGATGTTCGCTTGCTGTGCGGGCGTGTAATCCGCAAACGCGATCCCCGAGCTCAGGTTTACGCCGTCTGCATCCACCACGTCGAACGCTGTGCCGGTCGCATAGCCCGCGACGCCGAATCTAGACAAGCCGGGACCGACCGCCCGTATCAGCAAAAAAGTAGCGGCGTCCTTGACCACAAATCCGCATATCGAAGCGTTGTCCCCTGAGCCGCTCAGTGCGCGGTTTGATATGTTGGAAGCAGTTCCGTTCGTCAGGCTTGAGACGGCTCCGCTACCAACAGACGAGAGCATTATGAGTACCACTGTAAACAAGACAGAGTATTTTTTCATGGGGTTGTGGGCTAACGCGGACTAGAGCGCCTCCTCCAGGCGGGCGACGATTGTTTCCAGGATCTGCACCCGGGCGAATTTCTTGTCGTTGGCCGGAACAAGGGTCCACGGCACGGAAGCGGCCCCGCAGCGGGTGACCATGTCGTCCACTGCCAACTGATAGGCCGACCATTTCTTGCGGTTGCGCCAATCCTCCTCGGTGATCTTGTACCGCTTGTAGGCGACGGACTGGCGCTCCTTGAACCGGCGCAGTTGCTCGGCCTTCCCGACCTGGAGCCAGAACTTGACGAGGACGATGCCGTGATCGCTGAGCTGCTCCTCAAAGTCATTGATTTCCTCATAGGCCCGTTTCCACTCCGATTCGCGGGCAAAGCCCTCCACGCGCTCGACGAGCACGCGGCCATACCAGGAACGGTCAAATATCGTCGACATGCCGGCCCGGGGGAGGTGCCGCCAGAAGCGCCAGAGGTAGTGTTGGGCGCGCTCCTCGTCCGTCGGGGCGGCGATGCCCACGACCCGGTAGAGCCGGGGGTCCATCGCTTGCGTCACCCGTCTGATGGCGCTTCCCTTTCCCGCGGCGTCGGAGCCCTCGAAGGCGAGCACCATCGACATCCCCTTTGAGTGGGCGGCCCATGCGAGCTTGCTAAGGCGGGCCTGCACGCGCTCGAGCCGCTTCTTGTACTGAGCGTCGGGAAGCCGCCGATTGAGGTCGATTTGGTCGACGACCGCCCTGGGGCGCCTCCCGGGACGGTTCTTCACGCGCAATTCCGCGGCCACGAGGGCCCTTGCCGCGGCTCCGGCCTTCAATCGGGAGGAGAGGGCGTCGAGGAGGATCTTGCCCGCGGCCAGCTCCCGGTGCCTGCGGTCCGTCGCCTCTATGATGTGCCAAGGCGCATGCGCCGTGTCAGTCCTTTGGAGGGCGCGCTCCGAGACCTTTGTGAACTTGTTGTAGAGCTTGAAATGCTTCCAGTCGCTCGGCGCGATCCTGTTCTCCGACTCGAGCCTGTTCAGGCGCCTGCGCTGCTCCTTCCTCGGCAGGTGGAGCCACAGCTTTACGATGAGGGCGCCGTCGTCGGCGAGCATTCGCTCATGTGAGGCGATCCGTTCGAGCGCGCCGCACATCGACCGCTCCTTGATGTCGCCGTACACCCTTTGGACTATGGGCGTGGTGTACCAGGAGCCGAAGAAGATGCCAATCCGTCCTCGTCCGGGCATGGCCCGCCAAAAGCGCCAGAATGGCGGGCGCTCGCGCTCCTCGTCGCTCGGCTCCCCGAACGCGTGCGTCTCAACCCCGCGGGGATCGAGCCATTCGTTGAGCCGGTGGACCAGGTCTCCTTTCCCTGCACCGTCGGCTCCGGAGACGATGACAATCACGGGGAATCGCTCGGAGCGAAGCGCGAAATGGGCGTCGAGCAGCTTAGCCCGGAGGAGTGGGAGTTCCTCACTGTACGCCTTGGGCGTGACCCTATGGCCGAGTTCCGCGGTCTCCAGCATCTCGATGGGTCTCGGCCGCTCCATCGTGGGGGAAACCCGTTGAAGCCCGGCGGCTAGGCCCTTGCGGTCGGTGAGGCCAGGGCCTGGCGCGGCGCAAGCTCCTTGGCCGCATAGATGCACCGTGAGGAGACCGCCTCGACTGCATCGTCGCCCGCGATCACCCGATAGACGCCGCATTCACGGTAGTAGTGAATGAGGGGCGCGGCCTGCCGATGGAAAGTCGCAAGACGTGTCCTTATGGTTGCCGGGTTGTCGTCGGAGCGGCGGAAGAGCTCGCCTCCGCAGTGGTCACACACCCCTGGCTTCTTTGGCGGGTGAAAATGAAGGTGGAAGGGCGCCTGGCAGCTGCGGCATATGAGCCTGGCTGAGAGCCGCGCCACTATCGTCGAGTCGGGGACGTCGATGTTTAGCGCGCCCGTGATACGCCGACCCAGGCGCGAGAGGATCTCCTCAAGTGCGACCGCCTGCGCCAGCGTGCGCGGATACCCATCGAGGATGAAGCCTTCCCGGATGTCCGGCCGGCCAAGCCGGTCCTCGACCATGTGGTCGGTCAGGTCGTCCGGGACCAACTCGCCGCGGTCCATGAAGGCGCGGGCCATCTTTCCAAGCTCAGTCTCCCGTCTCAGGTTTTCGCGGAAAAGGTCCCCGGTGGAGATGTGGGGAAGTCCCAGCTTGGACGCCAGCAGCTCGGCCTGGGTGCCTTTTCCCGACCCGGGGCCGCCGAGGAGGACCAGGTCCGTTCCGACTGCGGGCGGTCGGGAAGCTGGCTCCATCGGGGCAACAAGCTTGGCGAACTCCTCCCGCCCGACGAATTGGGAGCGGCCGACGGACACCGCATCCAGGGCGTCGACAAGGCGCGAGCGCACGTCCGAGACCGTCCCGTCGCCGGAGACGATGACAAGCTTTCCCTCCTGCGCGTAACGCTCCAGAAGCGGCCCCGTCAGGCGGTGAAACACGTGGAGGCGCCTTAGGACCATCTCGGGCGAGTCGTCGGGACGGTGATAAAGGGGCCGGCCGCAGCAATCGCAGATGCCGGCTACCTGGGGCGGGTTGAACCGCGTGTGGAACGGGGTCTGGCATTCGCGGCAGATGAGCCTGCCCGAGAGCCGCGAGACGACCGCATCGTCGGAGACGCGCAGGTAGACAACGGCATCCAGCCGCCGCCCGAGGCGGTTGAACAGGTCATCGAGGAAATCCGCCTGGCAGGTCGTCCTGGGGAAGCCGTCGAGGAGGAAGCCATCCTCATACGCCAGGGAGTCCGCCCAGGCCTCTATCATCGAGTCCACGACGTCGTCGGGCACCAGGGCGCCCGCCTCCATGTATTTCCGCGCGAGCACGCCGAGGGGCGTCCGATCCCGCAGGTTGCTCCGGAACAGATCCCCGGTGGCCGCGTGCCGAAGCCCGTAGCGGGCCGACAGATTTGCAACGTGGGTGCCTTTCCCAACACCGGAAGGGCCGATAAGGGCTATGTTCATGGGGATTGTGAACTTGGAATATGAGCTCCGGCTAATCTGCTCCCGATCGCCTGAAATTGCTCCGCATCTATTGATTTAAACTATGCGGAATCTGCCCTGTGGCACAAGTCCTGGGGCGCCGTCGGGACGCCCTCCGCAACGCCCTTCCGGTCAGGCGACGACCGCCGGGTCCACGCCTGGGGGGCGTGCGCCGGCTGTGTCTCCGAACTGCAGCGTGCTCAGGCGTCGGTAAAGGCCGTCCGGCCTGAGGCTCAGCTCGTCATGGGTGCCCACCTCGACGATCCGGCCCGCGTCGACCACGGCGATCTTGTCGGCATTGCGCACCGTGGCCAGCCGATGGGCTATGATGAAGCTCGTGCGCCCCTGCATCAGGCGGTCAAGGGCGAGCTGAACCTGCTGCTCGCTCTCGCTATCCAGGGAGTTCGTCGCCTCGTCCAGGATAAGGACCGCCGGGTCCTTGAGGATGGCCCGCGCGATCGCCACCCTCTGCCGCTGCCCGCCCGAGAGCTTGATCCCGCGGTCGCCGACCACCGTGGCGTAACCCTCGGGGAAAGCGCGTATGAAATCGTCTGCGTTTGCGAGCGTGGCGGCCCTCCGAACCTCCGCGTCATCCGCTCCCGGGCGTCCGTAGACGATGTTCTCGGCGATGGTGCCGCCGAACAGGAGGACGTCCTGCGGCACTATGGCCATCTGGTGCCGCAGCCAGCGCAGGGGATAGCTGCGGGCGTCGCGCCCATCGAACAGGATTCTGCCCGATTCGGGGTCGTAGAACCTTAGCAGGAGGGCGGTCATGGTCGACTTTCCGGCGCCGCTTGGGCCCACGAGGGCTATCCTTTCGCCCGGGCGGGCGGTGAGGCTCACGTCCCGAAGGACGGGCACCTCGGGCCGGGAAGGGTACCGGAAGCCGACGGACTCAAAGGAGACCTCGCCTCGCAGCTTAGCGGGCAGGCCGCCGGGCTCCTTGGCCCCGAGCGGCCCGAATCCCTCCTCGACGGGCTCCCTCAGGATCTCGCGGACCCTCTGGCTCGCACCGACGGTCTTCTGCACCTGGCTGAAGAGCTCCGCCGACTGGCCCATCGCGCCGGCCACAAAAGTCGTGTAGAGCACGAACCGGGTCAGCTCTCCCGCCGAGATCACGCCCCTCTGAAGGAGGCCGGCGCCGAACCACAGGACGATCACGATCCCCCCGAAGAGCGCGATGATGAAGAAGGCCACGAACACGGCGCGCCAGCGGGCGGTGTTGTACGCGGCGGCGAGCACGCGGGAATTGGCAGCGCCGTAGCGCTCGACCTCGAACTCCTCGTTGGCGAACGCCTTGACGCTGGCGATCGCCTGGAACGTCTCCTCTACGATCGTGTTGGCTGCCGCGAGCTGGTCCTGGGTTTCCCGGGAGTAGCGCCGGAGCCTGCGCCCGAAGAACATCGCCGCCGCGATGAGGATCGGAAGCGTGCCGAGCATGACGAGCGTCAGCTTTCCCGAGGTGACCGCGATCATCGTAATGCCACCCAGGAGGAAAAGCGTCTGGCGGAACATCTGGGGCAACGCGTCGATCAGCGCCCCCTCAAGCTGGGCGATGTCGGTGGAGACCCGGCTCGTGAGCTCGCCGACCCTGCGGCGCCCGAAGAAGGCCATGGGCATCGCGATGAGGCGCTGGTAGGTGTCCCGCCTCAGGTCCGCAAGGGCCCCCTGGCCGACGCGGTTGAATGACAGGGAGCTGTTGAAGGACATCAGCGCCTGCAGCGAGACCGAGCATATCAGTGCCAGGGCGAGGCCATTGAGGCTGAGCGCGCCGATGAGGGGCAGCACGGCCCCGCCCGGGCGGACTGCCGCGTCGATCAGCCCGCCCGCCAGGAGCGGAAACACGAGGCCGCACGAGGCGCTCACGAGCAGGGTGCAGAGGCCCCCGATGAACCGTTTTCTATAGGGAAGGACGTAGCGCGCAAAGGAGAGCATCTCGCGGACGCTCTCGCGTGTGATTGGAGCCTTCGGCAGCCGGTCCAGTGCGATGTCGGTCCCCTTTCTATCGTGGCGCGCCATGCCTGAGAAGCTCGCCGCCGGAGCGTGAAAACACAAGTCCAACGCCCCGTTTCGCCCCGGGGTGCGCCCTGCAGCGATGCCGGGCCTCCTATTGCCCTGGGGGGGGCAGCGTGACTGATGCGTCGTCCAGGACGATCACCCAGTCGCCCTCGCCGGGAGGCGAGAATTGCCGGGTCCCGTCCGTGGCGAAGGTCCCCGCAGGGAGCGCCTCTCCCGATAGGGGGTTGAACCACCAGGCATTGGCGCGCCCCTTCGCCATCCTCGACAGGTCGACCGTTATGGGCCTCGCCGAGGGCATGTAGCCGATCACCAATTTCCCGTCGGCCGTCGCGGCGGCCGCGAGGTAATCGAGGCCCCAGAACTCGCCAAGTCCCCCGGTGACGACCTTGTGCTCCCTGTCCGGCACAAGGCGTTCCCAGGCTCTCGAGCGAAACAGCCGGCCCCAGTGGGACATCCCGGCGGAACCAGGTTTTTCCATAGCTGCCTGCCAGCCGGCATTGAAGCTCCATATGGGGAGGTTTCCCATGACGTGGCCGAATTCCCCGCACAGGACGGCCCAGTACGCCTGCCGCCGCACCTGAACCTCCGACGAGTTGTGCTCCCCCTCGTATATGGACTCGATGAGGAAGAGGGGAATCGCCGGCTTTCGGTCGTAGTCCCAGCCCAGGCGGAGGTGGACGATCTCATAGGCATACGACGTCCCAACTTGGAGCCAGGAGCCCGGGTACTGCTCGGCGACGGCGGATTCCGTGTGGCAATGGGCCGTCATGAGGTGCCGGCGATCGGACTCGCGGATCCCGTAAGCCACCATGTCCACGTCCTCCCGGGCGTCGCCCGGATCCCGGTCGCCTCCCATGACCCACAGGATGTTGTCGAAATCCTTGTAGCGCCTGCCGAGGAACCGACCGTAGGCGAGGCACTTCTCTGGCCCGGCGGCCATCACCTCGTTGTAGAATCCCTCGTCCAGTCCCGGGTATCCCAGGTAGATCGGCGCTAGGAGCACGGTCTGGCCGTACTCGGCCGCCTTCCGGATCACCCAGTCCGCGTGCTCGAAGTACTTCTCGTTCTGGACGGAGAAATCGGCGGGATCGGGGAAGGGGGCCTCGCCGTAGAGGTTCCGGGGGGCGTTCTTCGCGAACTTGTGCTCGATCAGGTTCACGAGGACGGCGTTGAATCCCTTCGCCTTGCGGTTCCTGAGGTAGGTCTCTGCGTCCTCCTTGGTCAGGTTCGCTATCAGGGACCATGCCGCGTCGCCCTGCAGCAGGAAGGGGGTTCCGGCCCTGTCCACCAGGTAGCGGTGGTTCTCGCTAACCCGAAGGGGAGCGTCCGCGTCGACGCCCTGCGCGGGCGCTTGGATGGCCGCGAGGAGGAGGCCCGCGATCGCCCGCCAGGGGCCCGCCGTGAATCTCCTGGAGTTCGTTCGGGTCCGGGGCATGGCTCCGGATTATCGGCAGATTCGCCCGGCGGTCAAAATCGAACGCACCCAGCCGTGGCATCCGATTTGCCTTTTGAGGGCCGTCCAACAAGCGTTCCCATGCGGGGCCACACCCGCGCCGCCCATGGAATCCCTACCTGCCCATGACATCGGGACTTATTCCCGAATGTCCGCCCGTGAACTAAGAAGCGCCTACGTCGTCGAGGGCCTTTTCAAGCCGGGGAGGGTGGTTCTAAGGCAATGGGAGACCGACCGCACGGTGGTGGGAGGCGCGATCCCGCTTGGGAGCCAACTCGCTCTTGAGGCGCCTCCGGGAATCAAGGCCGAGCATTTCAACGACCGCAGGGAACTCGGAGTGATCAACATTGGGGGAGGGGGCTCGGTGCGGGTCGGCGGCCGCCACTTCAAGCTCGGCACGCTCGACTGCCTCTACGTGGGCCGGGGCGCGACAAGGGTCGTCTTCAGGTCAGACAACGCGAAGCGACCGGCGCAGTTCTATCTCCTGAGCTATCCCGCACACGCCGCCTATCCGACGCGCCTCGCGCGCTATGCCCCGGGCGCCGGGATCGTCCTTGGGGCGCCGGAGACCCAGAACCGCCGCGTTCTCAACAAGGTCATTCACCCGGATGGAATCAGGAGCTGCCAGCTGGTGATGGGCTTCACGATCATCGCCCCAGGGAGCAAGTGGAATACGATGCCCCCGCACACCCATGCGTGCCGATCCGAGGCCTATCTCTATTTTGGCCTGCCGGCGGGTGGGGAGGTGACCCATTTCATGGGGCCGCCCAGCCGGGTCAGGAAGCTGCGCCTGCGCGACAGGCAGGCGGTGCTGTCACCGCCCTGGTCGATCCATTGCGGCTCGGGGAGCACCCATTATTCGTTCGTCTGGGGAATGGGAGGGGAGAACCAGGTCTTCTCCGACATGGATCCCGTCGACCCGAAGGTCGTGCGCTAGGGAACCGACCGGCCCCTCAGGGGGCCGTGACGGGCACGGGCGGCTGTGCCGAGCGGCCCGGCCGGTACGCAAGGTTTCCCGTGAGCACGTAGATCGTCATCGCGAGCATGATGAACGCCGCGGACAGCCAGAAGAACGGGCTGTGGTGAATCCGTTTCCAGTAGGGTCGCTTTGCGGGGGTCGGACCGCCGTGTTGTTGGAATTTGGGGCTGTCCATGGGTGGCGCGCAGCGCGAGGTGATCCGCTGCGTCGATAGTCCAGTGGTGTTGAAGCCAGGGGATTTGTTCCCGTGTGCGGCTCCCGCTGGCAAAATGGCCGCTCCTGAGCAGATTGTTTCGTGGTCCCAATCTCGATCCTAGACCTGGCGCCGATCGTTCGGGGAGGAACGGCCGGGGAGGCGCTCAACAGGGCGCTCGATCTTGCCCGACACGCCGAGCGATGGGGGTTCCGCCGGTACTGGCTCGCCGAGCACCACAACATGCCCGGCATCGCCAGCGCGGCCACGGCGGTGGCCATAGCGCATGTCGCGGCGGGCACGTCGACGATCCGCGTCGGCTCGGGCGGGGTGATGCTGCCGAACCACTCACCGCTCGTCATCGCCGAGCAGTTCGGCACCCTTGAGTCGCTTTTCCCCGGCCGCATCGACCTTGGACTTGGCCGCGCACCCGGGACGGACCAGGTCACGGCGAGAGCCTTGCGCCGGGGCCAGGTGGATTCGGCAGATTCCTTTCCGAGGGACGTGATGGAGCTTCAGGCCTACTTCCGCCCCACGAAGCCCGGGCAGGCGGTCCAGGCTGTGCCCGGGGCGGGGCTTTCCGTGCCAATCTGGCTCCTCGGGTCGAGCCTGTTCAGCGCGCAGCTTGCTGCGGCGCTCGGGCTCCCGTTCGCCTTCGCCTCGCACTTCGCGCCGGATCTCCTCCAGGAGGCCCTTGAGCTCTACCGAAGCGAGTTCAGGGCCTCGGGGGAGCTCAAGCGCCCGTATGCCATGGCTGCGGCAGCGGTCTTTGCCGCCGACTCCGACTCGGAGGCAGCCACGCTCTTCACCTCGCTCGAACAGAGCTTTGTCAACCTGCGACGTGGCACCCCTGGGCTTCTGCCACCACCCGTTGGCTCCATGGAGGGATTGTGGACGAAGCTGGAGCGGGAGGGAGTCGAGCACGCGTTTAGCGAGGCGATCGTCGGTTCGCCTTCGAAGGTGAAGAAGGGAATCGAGGCCTTTGTCGGCCGGACGGGAATTGACGAGATGATGGTGACGGCGGCCATTTTCGACCATGGGGCCAGGCTCCGGTCGTTCGAACTTGTCGCCGAGGTGACGGGAGCCCGGGAGGGGTCCGGAAGGAAGTGACGAAAAGGCCGGAAGGGCGAATTGCACCCGGCTCAGCCACAGCCGCGAGCGATGCGTGGCCCGCTGGGTGCGTTGGGATACTGACCTTGCGACGCGTCGGCGCAACCGGGGATCAATCTCCCGAGGCAGCAACTACTTGGCCGGCAATGCCGAATTGACGGGTACGGCCGGAGCTAAGCCCCACGGGGTGCCCCTCAGCGAAGCGGCCACGATATATGCGGACGCCGCCAGCAGGAAGGTCAACAGGGTCTCCGACCATTGAAACTGTGCCGAGGAAGCCCATTCAGGAGCCGGCTGGGCGAAGAAACTCGGCAACCAGACCAACCCCCCAAAAAGACTCATCATGATGGCCTCCAGTGTCGCCGCGAGCCGGGGAAGGACCCCGAAGAGAAGGCCGATGCCCGCGGCAGCGTGAAGGGCCCCGGTTAGGTAGGCCAGACCCGTACGATCGGGAAGCCACGTCGGCACCATGGACGACGTAAACTTTACGTATGCGAAATGCGCGGCGCCATACACCACGCAAGCCGCACCGAAAACGACTCGCGCAACCCTTAGGGCGCGGTCGCCGGTCATCACCGTGGCCGTATGCGCGCCCGATTGGCGTCGCAGCATGGCATAGAGGATCCATGTGGCAACGAGCGGGCCCAGGGCCTCGCAAACGCCGTCCCAGGAACCGACAACCTTGGGATTGAGGAAGACGGGGCGGCAGCGTGTCACGGTCCAGGCCAAGGCAAATAATCCGATGACCATCGCGCAGACCGAAGCCGAGCGCGCGAAGAACAGCCCGGCGCTTGCTGCCAGCAGGGTCGCCCCCAATACAAAGGTCCAAACTCCCGGCCAGGGAAGCGGGGCGGTAAACGGCTCCGCTAGTGGGGCGAAATTTCCGTAGACCAGACTGAGTATGGCGAGTCCTGCAACCGCGATTCCGAATAGAGTATGGCCGAATCCAGAAATCCGCATGGTGAGAGAATGCCTACCTGGGTGAAGGTTCTCTGCAACGGCACAGTTCGTCCAATAGAAACGAGCACTTCGCGATGGCCGTGGATGGGCATCACAATAGATCTGTACTGTCTTCCAACCCCACGGTTAGAACCGAATTTAGTTCTCCGTAAGGATTCGCCGCGCTTGTCTGAGCTTCCGGATCGTGGGTCCAGATTCCATCCGCGACGAACCTATATTGATACTGGCCTGATCGGAGCATCAGCCGTGCGGCCCAATCTCCGGATTCCAAGCGTTCAAGAGGGTTGGCCTCCGGGTGCCAGCCGTTGAAGGTGCCGGCCAGCCCGACGCTCATTGCCTCGGGAGCATAAAACGTAAACGTAATCTCCTGTTCCTCCATAGCGGGAAAGCGCTCCGAGATCGGTTGGATTGGCTTTGGCATCCTCGTCTTATCCCTTCTTTCTGCCGGACCCGCTCTTTTTTCCCCCGCCTGTGAGCTTGTTAACAGTCGCCCATGCCCGCGCTTCCGCCGTCCTCAAGCTGAGCCCTTTCTTCTCATAGCCGGCCTCGATGTGCTCCGCCTGACGCTTTTGCTTGTCAGTGTAGCTGGATTTATCGCCTTGAGGCATTGTTGGTCTGTTCGGCCTACCCGGTCCATTTGCTTGAGGGGCCGGTCCTCCGGCCTTTCCGTGCCGTGCACCCAAGCCTACGCTCGAAGACGGGTGGGGGCCATGGGGTGTTACCCGACTCCTATAGGAGGAGCCGCTCCTTCGGTCTTTGCCGTCGTACCGCCGCGGGATCGCACTCGTGAAACGAGGGATACCAATGGGACAGCCTTGGCCTGGAGACCAATGCCCGTGGCCGCATATGACTGGCGGTCATAGTTCGGCCCCCATGCAGGCACTTGCGCAGGTGGATGGTGTCAGTATTCGCATGTCGATCGACAAAGAGAGCAACGGTATCCCCGAGGTGAACGTGCACAGGCGCACGACGAGGGTGAATCTATGGATGATCGTGGCCGTTCTGGCGTTCTTCATCGTGGGGGGCGTGGCGGCGTTTATGATTTCCCACAAGACGGCGTCACCGACCAGCGCATCGGAGAAGAAGTAGACTTGGCCTCCGGGCCGTCCGTGCTGTGCCCGTAAGGCGGCAGAAAGCGCTTCTTGGTAGGTGCAATTTGATCGGATGTCCCCATGGGATAGCTTGAAAGGAAGAACCCATTCGCCGTGGCTCATTCGAAATGACTTTCGGAAGTTGCCGAGCAGGGACAAGGGCTGAAGGATCGCACAATATACATTATGTTAAGTAATGATCTTCAGAGGGAGAACGCTCAAAAAACACCGCATTCCGAGGGCCCCGAACCACCACCCTGACGTCCCCCCGGCACTCGAATCAGAGCTTAAAGGCCTCAATCACCGGGAGCCTTGAGGCCCGCCACCGGCATCCAGACGCGATACATGGATGCGGCGTCCCAGGTGTTCCCGGCCGAGGCGAAGTCGCAGAGCCGCACCGAAGTCGCCGTCCTTTCTCCCAATTGGACCCTGAACACCTGCCAGATACCCAAATTGGCCTGACCGCGAACTGGCCCTGCCCCGACGCAGCCGTCGGCATCGGCCGCCAGCGATATCGGAGCATTCAGATCGGCTCCGTTCTCAAGACGGGCGTCACGCGCTAGAACCAGCGGTCCCCGGACAATGGCCGCGTATTCCGGATGCCCCGGGGCCCCCACGACGCGGGCCCGAAGGTCCAACCGCAGGATAACCGTTTCCCCGTTTCGCCAGGTGCGGTCGATCGAGGCGTAGGTGCCCGGAACGGGGCTTGGCTGCGGCGCGCCGTTGACCGCCAGGGTGTTCCTTTGACTCCATGCGGGAATCCTGAGCTTGAGGACGAACTTCCTGTCACGGTCCAGGCCCATCGTGATGCGTATCGTGTCGTCCATCGGGTAATCCGAGACCTGCTCAAGGCCGACGTCACCGCCTTCCGGCAGCGGGACCCGGGCCCTCACCTGCCCGTAGAAATTCACGACCGGGCCGCCGGCGCCCTGCATCACCGCGAGCTGAGGTATGAGCATCAGGCCCCTCGGCCCGTTCGCGACACAGCAGTTCTGGTGAAGCTCGCACTGCTCGGGCGCGCGCTCCTTTGTCCCGGCGAGTGGGCTGTGGCTGCACCACCAGGTGCCGTCGGGCGCCTGCGCGCCCAGCAGCGCGTTGTAGGTCGTGCGCTCGATCTCGTCGGCATAGGCCGGGTCGCCGGTGAGCCGCAGAAGCTGGCCAGCGAATTTCATCCAGGTGACCGTGACGCAGGTCTCCATGCCCTTGACCCAGGGCTCGGTCTGGCGGGTATGGCCGTTGTGCCACCGTTCCCAGTCGGAACCCGACCCTATCACTGTGATCTCGTTGTCGCGAATGTTGTCGTGGGCCTTCCTGATCGCGTCGAAGTAGTCCGGATTGCCCGTCGTGCGGTAGAATTCGGCGAGCCCCTCGAAGCACGACATCATCTCGTACGCCTTCGAGTGCCCGCCGTCCGCGTATTCCTTCACCTCCCTGGCCGGCCCGGGGAACATGTTGAAGACGGGGATGTTGGCGCGCACCATTCGCAGCAGGTCGGGTCCCTCCGGCGTCGGCCACTCGCTGACGATGTAGTTGGCGAACTCCAGGTAGCGCGGGTCCCCGGTGCGCCGATATAGCAGGAGCATCGGTTCCAGCACCGAGCTCGTCGCCATCCCGTTCCACATGTCGTCGGTGAACGGCTTCGCCCGACCCGGCCCGACCTCGCCGAGCAGGAAGTCCGCCTCCCGCCGCGCTGCGTCGAGAGCGCGGTTGTCGCCTGCAGCCTCCTGCCATGCCAGCAGGCCGAGCAGCACGTATTTGCGGCCCCAGACGTCCCAGCGGCGAAGGTGTCCGCCGTCGGGGTACGCGCCTATGTATCCGTCGGGCGTCTGTGTCCGCAGCAGATCGGAAACGGCGCGTTCGTCCAAAGTCCGAAGGACGGGATCCCCGGAATAGCGCCATCCTGCAATCGCGGACGTGATCCACTTGCCCCAGAACTCGCTGCGCCATTCGGTCGTGTCGCGGCGCTCCCTAAAAGGAGCGACGATCTCGGCGACGTCCTGTGCGGCTACACGAGCGCGCAGGCCGCGGTCGATCTGGTCCCCGACGTAGCCGCCGAGGTGCACCGCGCCGGGTGGCAGCGGCGACAGGACGTCGATGACGCGGGGGGGCGCGATTTCTGCCGCACGGGCGGATTGGCCCTCGCAGGAGCCCGTGAGCGCGAGCAGCGCCAGGCACCCGATGGAATGGAGGTGAACGCAGGGGCGTGTTCTCATCGGACGCCTCTCATTATGGTCGGTTCCGGGCCCACCGCGACAACCAATTGCCAGGGGCTAAGGTTGCAGGTCCGGGCCCCATGGCGCGAACGCCCATCGATGGCATTCGTTCGGTTTCATCGGTGCCGTGATGGTTCCTTGCAGCTTTGTATTTGTCAGCCCATCGATAGCACACGATGGTTACGTGCGAACAACCTTGCTGATCGCATGCGCATGACCGCCCCGGAATCCCTGCTTCGCCACGCCACCGAGAGGATCCCCCGCACCTGGGATACGAGGCGCATCTGCATGACTTAGAAGAGAAGAACCAAGCATCGCCCATGAACCTCCAACGACGCAAATTTATCGCAACCGGCCTGGCCGCGGTGGGTGCGGTCATTGTGCCGCGTCTCGTTGCCGAAGATCCAAGCAAGAGCACTCTCCCGGCAGCACCAAGGGCCGCGCCCATTGAAAGGAAACGGCCACCTCCGCAAGATCTGACGCAAGTCCTCCATTTTGTGCAAGCTGGGCACGGCGATCTCCCGAAGGTCAAAGAGATGCTGGATCTAGATGCAAAATTCGCAATCGCCACTTGGGATTGGGGACAGGGTGATTGGGAGACCGCGCTGGGCGGGGCATCCCATGTGGGGAGACGCGATATTGCACGATATCTTCTCTCAAGAGGCGCGCGCATCGATAGCTTCTGTGCTGCGATGCTCGGAGAGCGCGATGTGATGTTGGCATTGCTGAGGGCCGACCCGACTGTCGCGACCACGAAAGGGCCTCACGGCTACACTCTCCTATACCATGTGGCCATCAGCGGCGACGTTGTGGTCGCCGAGGAGATAAAACCTCTCCTCGAGCCAGAAGCCAAAGACTACAATCAGGCGCTCAGCGCCGCCGCGCGAGATGGCCATCTGCCGATGACGAAATGGCTGCTCGAGAACGGGGTCACCGACCCCAACGTTCCTGACGGCTTCGGGAAGTCCGCCCTCAAGTTTGCCGTCGAAAGGCATTTTCCGGAAGTTGAGGCCGAACTGCGTCTTCATGGGGCGCACGAGAAGAGCTGACGCCTGAGCCCGAGTCGATCGGCGGCGCTGGTGACGGAGGCTGCCCGCTGACATTGGGTCCGGCTCACCGGCCCACGCCCGGGGTTCGGCCCGCGACCCCGGGCGGAGCTGGAAATTAGAATTGGCGCTCTATCAGCGTGAGACGCAGCTGCTCGAGGTTCATCAGCAGAGTGCCCGACTTTGGCTGGGGTGCATCCAAGATGCTATTTATCGGATTGGGACTGTACTCGTCCCGATGAAATGCCTTGTCGGTCGCATCGAGGATTGCACCGGCCTCAGCCGGGTCCCCTCCGGCCTCCATGGCGAGCGCCGTGTCCGTGAAGTCGTCGACGTTATCTTTATGCTCCTCTTCTAGGAACATCCCGTATCCCGCCTCCTCGTTCCGGTGGCGGAAGTTCCCAACATGGAGTCCGGGATGGTCGTGAAGCTCCAGGTGCCCCAAGCCCCGTTTCGTGTAGGTGTCCCGGAGGCGGAACTGCGGCGCATTTCCGTCGCGTACCACGTATTTGGAAAGGATTTGGGGGGGGCGCCGCGGAACCAGGTTTTGGTCTGTTTCAAGGGAACTCTCATCACGGCTAAAGTCGGGTGTGGCCGCCGGGGGCTGTGCAACGAGCAACGCCGGTCCCGTCAGCGGGAGGACTTGGGCGCCCTTTGCGTCCGAAGTGCCATAGTGGACCGCAGTGGCGCTGCTAAACCCGCCCGTTGGAACCAAGCCCGCCTGGGTCACGGGAATCTGGTCCACCCTCTGAGCGGAGGCTGACAGGGTTGCGGCCAGGGCCAAGGCGGCCAGCTTTAGTTTGGGTGTCTTCATGCGAATTGATACCGAACCCCCACGCCGGCATTAGTTCCCGGTGGTGCCGTCGGAAATTCCCTTTCAGGCCCGAAAGGAAGAATCCTTCGCTGGCCACTCACCCGAAGCACGCCAGCCGCAAAAAGGCCCCGGGGAAACAGATATCGGATTCGGCGTTCCACACGCTGCGCCAAGGTGCCCCTACCCCGCGGCCCCGTCGCAGGTGCCGATCCGCGACGGGAATTCACGGCCCACCTATCAGGGACCGGCGTCGTACACCTCAACCAGAGCGACACCCGTGGAGCTGCTGACGCTGGTGACGACGACCGAGTAGGCGCCGGGTTGAAGCGTCAGGAGAAGGGCCGAGTCCTTGCTGCCGGAAGGCAGCGGGAACGCCCCAACCTGGGTTGCCGCGCCCATTATCTGCGCGGGGGTGTCGCTTGCGTCGATCTCCCAGCCGGCATTGGACGCAAGCTGCGTGGAGCCGGAGAAGACCGCGATCTGCGGATCAGCCAGGACGCCGGTCACGCCAAACTGCGCGAGGGCCGGGCCCACCCCGCGTATGAGGACGGTCTTCGGACCATTGCCTGCAATGGCAAAGCCCGCGATCAGCACCCCGTCGCCCGAGGCGACGTTCATGCGCGCCGACACGTTGATCAGGGAGGAGCCGGAACTGCCGCCGTTGTCGTAGATCTCGACGAGGGCTACTCCGGGCGTGGAATTGGCGTTGACCAGCCCGGTCGTGTGTGCGCCGTTGTCGAGAGTGGCCATCAGGGCCGAGTCCTTGCTGCCGTCGGGGAGTGAGAAAGCGCCCACCGTGGCTGACGTGGCTGCGATCATCACTCCGTCGTTCTGGCCGGAGCTGTTGACCTGCCAGTTGTCATTTGAGGCGATCATCGTGCCGGCGCCGTCGTCCAGCGTCAGGACGGGATCCTGGAGAAAGTTCGAGATCCCGAACGCCGCCAAGGACGGGCCGATGCCGCGGATGAGGACGTTCTTCCCGTCCCCTGAGACGACAAAGCCCAGGATCAGCGTGTCGGCCCCGGCGCCGGAAATGGCGCGAGCCGAGAAATTGACGATGCGGCTCGATTCGATGGTGATGTTGAAGTTGAGAGTGCTGCTGCTGGTGCCGCTCGAATTCGTGGCGGTGATGGTCGCGGTGAAGCTGCCAGATGCCGTTGGCGTGCCGGTGATCCGCCCGGTCACCGGGTCGATCGTCAGGCCCGGCGGCAGCCCCGTTGCGGTGTAGCTGGTGGGAGTGCCCGTTGCCGTGATAACGACGGGGGTGATGGGCGAACCCGGGGAGCCCGAGGCGGTGCCCGGGCTGGTGATCACCGGGGAACCCGTGCCACCTGAGCCACCCGTGCCGCCCGTGCCACCTGAGGAGCCGCCCGTGCCGCCTGTGCCACCTGAGGAGCCGCCCGTGCCGCCTGTGCCGGAGCCGGAACCGCTGCCCGACGTGGCGACTACGGTGGCGCCATTGAGGGTCAATCCCCCGGTCCAGTCGCTACCCTGGGTTCCTCCGAGGGCGTCTATCGTGCCGGGCCCGGCGAAGGTGATCGCGGCGTTGAGCGCCAGGAACCGGGTGCCGGTGCCTGCCAGGAGGAGTGTGCTACCGGTGAAGCTGATGCTCGTGTACGCAATGTAGTTTCCGAGGACCGTGTTGTTGTCGCCGATCACGATGGCCCCCGTGGCCGCGTTCCAGAAGATCCCGTCATCGCTCCCCCCGTTGGATCCGGCGTTGATCACCTTCACCGAAGAATTCAACGCGGTTGTGAGCCCGGTTCCAAATTGGAAGACCCAGGACACGTTGTTGTGCCCTTGGGCGTCAAGGATGAGCGCCCCGGTCAGGGTCGCGGCTGCATTCCACCGGTACACCCCGGGAGGAAGGGGCCCGAGGTTGGCCATATCGACGTTCGAGTAGTTCGCGGTCTGCGCCATGGCCGCAAGACCCGTGGCGGCGACCTGCAGGTCCGCCTCCGCCTGCTGGGTGGCCCCGCCGGTGCTGATGATCGCGGCGGCGGTTCCCAGGAGCGTGGTTCCCGATACCGTGGCCGGGGGGAAGCCCGTGATATTGCTTGTCGCGGCGGGGTAGAGCCCGACGTTGCCGTCCACGACCGAGAATCCGGTGCCGGCAACCGTGATCGCCTGGCTGGCGAGGACCGAGTAGTTGCCCGCGGTCTTCAGGATCGACTGGGCGGATGCCGAGCTGGAAAGGCCCGATAGCGCAGCAATCGCCGCGGCGGCCGAGAGCGCCATGTGGCGGCGGCTCAGGTTCTTGGGAGTCGTGGGACCCGCGGAGGTGGAGGTACGGGAGGCCAGCCGGAGGGCATGGCCGGCGGAGTGGTCGTTCATCATGAACCTATCGTAGCCGGGGGGGCCGTATTCTTTATGGGGTATTACCCGGTGTTGCACCCCATTTGCTATAGGCACGGGTGGCGTTACGCAAAAGCTGCGCTGGATTTGCCAAGAAATGACGAGTCTTCCCGGCATTGAAGTAATAGCTTCGGAACGTACAAGGCTTCACCCCACCCACTGTTAAGGAAGCGAGAAAAGGATTGTCTTGAAATCTCAAAAGTGCGGACTCCGCGTCGCCAGCCTCATCTTCGGCATTGTCTGTTTTGCTCATGTTGTCCGCCTATGGGCGGGATGGGAGGTGACCGTGGGCGTGCACCAATTCGGCCACATCCCGAGCCTCTTTGCCGTGGTAATCTGCGCCCTCCTGTCGGTCTGGCTATGGAGCCTGTCCAACCAGGGGTGCGGCACCGAGGCGCCCCAGCCCTGAGGCACACCTATTTCCCGACGAGCGCGGCCCAGGCGACCAGGCCGCCCAGGGAGGCGAGCGCAACGGGCACGCCGATCCGCGCGAAGTTGCCGAAGGAGATCACTATCCCCTGCCGGCGCGCCTGCTGGACCACGACGATGTTCGCGACGCTTGCGGTCATGATGGCGTTTCCGCCGAAGCTGTTGGCCAAACTCATTATTTGCGCCACCGACGCCTGGGTGATCGGCACAAGCTTGACGAGGAGCATGACGGCGGGCGCGTTGCCCATCAGCGCCGTGAGCCCGGCCGTGAGCAGGACCTCGTTTCCCGGCCTTGAGGGGTCGAAGCCCCTACCCTCGAGCCAGTTGACCAGGTCGANNATCGACCAGCGCGAGCAGATCCTGCGTCCGAAATTTCCGGCTCATAAAATGGATGCCCGCCGCCACCAGGACGACGATCTCCCTTGGAAGCGAGGTGAAGAAAAGCGCGATCACCACCGCCAGGACTGCGAGGCCCTTCTTCGTGTGATAGGAGTCAAATGGATAGGACGTGGTCCCGGGATCGGCCTCCGCCGGCTGGAGCGCGGGCGGGCCGGGGTGAGCCTCGATCCTGGCGAAGAAAAAGGTGGCGCCCAGGCCGAGA
>PLXR01000055.1 GCA_003151495.1 Opitutaceae bacterium | reverse complement strand
TTGCCGATCACCATGGTGACCGCCATGGTCTCTCCCAGCGCGCGCCCTAGGCCCAGCACCGCGGCGCCGAACAGTCCCCTTCTCGCGTAGCTCAGGACCGCAATCTTCAGGACCTCCCACCGGGTCGCACCGAGGGCATAGGCCGCCTCGCGCTGGAGATTCGGGACCGACCGCAGGATCTCACGGGAAATCGAGGTGATGATCGGGAGGATCATGATCGCCACCACGATTCCGGCCGCAAGCATGCTGACCCCGTAGATGGGCCCCTGGAAGAGGGGCAGGAACCCCAGGTAGTGCTTGAGCCACACGAAGAGGTAATCTCGCAGCCAGGGGACCAGGACAAAGATTCCCCACAGGCCAAAAATAACGCTTGGCACCGCGGCAAGCATCTCGATCGCCATCACAATGGGCTGCCGAAGCCTGATCGGCGCCAATTCCGTGAGAAAAAGCGCGGTGGCAATACCAAGGGGCACGGCGATCAACAGGGCCAGCAGCGAGGAAACGAGCGTTCCGAAGATGAACGGCAGGGCTCCGTACTTGTCCTGAACCGGATCCCATTCGGAGCTGAACAGGAATCCGGGGCCAAACTTGGCGAGCGCCAACCGCGAGCCCCAATAGAGCTCAAAGCCCACCAGGACGATGAGCACGACGATCATGGCCGCAGCCATCGCGGCAACCCACTTGAAGGCAATATCCGGCCCGCGGGAGCCGGGCGCGGGCAAGACGCTAGGTTGGGACGACGCGGTGCTCATCGGCGTGGGGAGCGGGCGCCAATACGCTGGCGCCCGCAAGATTAAAAGCTGCTCAATACTTGATGCCCTTGACCTTCTCAAGGGCGCGAGCCCTGAGACTGTCCGGCAGCGGAGCGTATAGGAGCGAAGAGGCCATTGCCTCCCCGTCCTGGTAGGCCCACTTCAGGAATTCCACCAGCTTCTTTCCCTTGGCCGGATCCGACTGGGTCTCGTAGACCAGCAGCCACGTTGCACTCGCTATCGGATAAGACTTCTCGCCCGGGGGATTTGTGATCGAGAACCGCATGTCATCCGGTATCTCGGCGGTCGCGAGGGCATCGGTGACCGACTCAATCGACGGCGTGATGTAGTTGCCGGCCGCGTTCTTTATGTCCGCGAACGGAAGCTGGTTTTGCTTCGCGTAGGCGAGCTCGATGTACCCGATCGCGCCCGGAGTCTGCTTGATCTGTCCGGAGACGCCCTCGTTGCCTTTGCCGCCCAATCCCGTCGGCCAGCTGACCGAGGTCCCCTTGCCGACCTTGGCCTTCCAGTCCGGGCTCACCTTGCTGAGATAGTCGGTCCAGATATAACTGGTCCCGCTGCCGTCCGAGCGATGCACGACCACGATGTCCATGTCCGGCAGGGCCACCCCTTGGTTCTGGCCAGCGATGGCCGGATCGTTCCACTTTGTGATCTTTCCGAGGAACACCGCGGCTATTGTCGGGCCGTCGAACTTCAATTTGAGGTCGCCGGGGAGATTGTAGCTCAGGACGTCGGCACCCGCGACTGTCGGGATATGGAGCAACTTCCGCGGCGCCTTGGCGAGATTCTCGTCGGACATCGGGCCGTCAGAGGCGCCGAAATCGACCGTCTCGGCCAGGATCTGCTTCTGGCCGCCGCCAGAGCCGATGGACTGGTAGTTGAACCTGACTGACGGATCAACCTTTGCGTACTCGTTGAACCATTTTGAATAGATCGGGAACGGGAAAGTGGCCCCTGCGCCGTTGATGAGCATCTGGGCCGATCCAGTGGTGGCTGCGACGAGCAAAAGGGCCCCGAGGAGCGCAAAACGGGTCAATTTTGTGGGTAACATGTTTGGATGACGGACTGGGTTTATTCTTTGGTGGTTTTTAACGCCCCCATGGTAGATCATGATTGTTACGAATGCGTGACGGCGAGGTGACACTAAGGTTAAAGGCCCGCCGGGGCCGGCTGCGGACGCCAAGAACGCGCTTGCGCGCGCGGGGCGCCGATACGAGACCTTCCCCATGGACAGCGTGACGGAGCTCACCGAGGAAGTGGCGGCCTTGGGACAGCACATGTTCCGGGTCCGGCTTCCGTTCGTTGCCGAGCTCCGCAGCTACTCCTGGGAGAAGTTCCGGGCGGACCTGATCGCCGGGGCCACCGTGACCCTGGTGTCCATCCCCCAGGCGATCGGTTTCTCGCTGATTCTGAACCTGCCCCCGGCGCCCGTGATCGCCTCGGTCGTCATAGGGGGATTCGTGGGGTCCCTGTTCTTCTCGTCGAGGCACCACGTCTTCGGTCCGACGAGCTCGATAAGCCTCATCGTGGCGGCCACGATCGCGGCCAACTCGTCCACCGGCCTGACGCCCCTGGGGCTCGCGGTCTACCTCTCGGCGCTCATCGGGATCGTGCAGCTGCTCTCGGGTCTCCTCAACTTCGGCGAGGTCACCAAGTTCATCTCGAGGTCGGTCGTCATAGGGTACAGCACCGGAATAGGCATCCTGTTGATTGCCAGCCAGCTCCACAATCTTCTGGGCTACCGAGTGGAGGCCGGCCAGAACTTCTCGACCAACGTGCTGCAGGCAATCTTCGACCTCGGGACGGCACGCGTCTACCCTTGGGCGATAGGCATTGGGGCGCTCACGTTCGCGATATTCTGGGTGGTGCGGAAGCTGCGACCCCGGTGGCCCGAGGCGCTGATCGGGCTCGCCCTGCTCGGGATCGGGGCGAAGGTCGCGACCGTCTATCTCCACCAGGTCCATTTCCTCATGGTCCGCGACGAGGGCGCGCTGTCGGCGGTCGTCCCGGCCTTCGCGGGCTTCCCGTTCGGGCCGAGGCGTATCCACCTGCTCCCGGAGCTGGCCGGCACGGCGATCGCCATCTCCATCCTGGGTATGCTCGAGGCGACCTCGATCACCAAGGGACTAGCGGCGAAGAGCGGGCAGAAGATAGAGCCGAACCAGGAGCTCATCGGGATGGGCGCCGCGAACATCGCCTGCGCCTTCTTCGGGGCCGTCCCGGGATCCTCTTCGTTCGCCCGGTCTGCGGTCAACTTCCAGAGCGGAGCGCGCACCCAGGTCTCGTCGATGCTCAGCAGCGTGGTCGTTCTCCTCGTCCTCACCTTCGTCACCCCGGTCTTCAACTTCATCCCGGTCGCGGCGCTCGCAGCCCACCTGATCCGCGTAGGCTTCAAGATGATCAACTGGCACCAGATCCGGATCTCGTGCCGCTCCACTCCCTCCGACCTCGTGGTCTTCGTCGTGACCCTTGGATCCTGCCTCTTCCTCAGGCTCGACACGGCGATCTACGTCGGCATCGGGGTGTCCCTTGTCCTCTTCCTGAGGAAGACCAGCACGCCCACCCTCGTCGAGTACGCGATCAACGATTCCGGCAACCTGGCCGAGCTGAGCGACCCCTCCCAGCGCCCCCATCCCCAGATCTCGATCATCCACGTCGAGGGGGAGCTCTTCTTCGGGGCGGCCGACCTCTTCCAGGAGCAGGTGCGCAGCCTCGCCGAGAACCAGAACATCCGGGTGTTCATCCTGCGGATGAAGAATGCGAGGCACCTCGACGCCTCGACCGTGATGGCCTTGGAGAACCTGCACGACTACCTCCGCGAGACGGGCCGCTTCCTGCTGATCAGCGGGAGCAACCCCGACGTGACCCGCGTCCTGGAGAACAGCGGCCTCCTCCAGAAGATCGGCAGGGAGAACATCTTCCCGGCGGAGGCCAACGCCACCGTCGCGACCCGCAACGCGCTCAAGCGGGCGAAGGAGATCCTGCCAGGCGAGGCGCTCGACCTGAGGATATTCTACGACAAGAAGAAGACCTAGTAGGTGCCGAGGCGCACCCTGAGCGCGACCGGCACGGAGCCGAAGTTGAGCCCGTAGTCGGTCTGGTCGCCGTTCCAGATCCGGATGGGCCTAAAGGAGCCGTTCACGTACGATCCCTCCTCGACCCTCAGGTACTCGCGCTGGGCGCCCGCACCCGACGGCTGGAAGTCCACGCGGCAGTCGTGGCCCGTGACCAGGAACTCGTTCTCCCCGATGCCCGCGACGAGCGCCCGGCCCGTGTTATCGGGGCTGCCCTTGGGCTCGGCCCCGTTGCCGAAGGCGGGGACCCCGTAGGTCACGACCGCCTTCCATGCGCCGAACTCCATCGCCTGCGCGTGCTCGCCCGGCTCCTCTGCCACGGCCTTCAGCCTGCCCTCGAAGTTTGCGCGGGCCACCTCCCTCATGATGGGCCCGACCATCCTGTAGTTGAGCGCGAATCCTGAAAGGGGGTCCTCGTCGGTCTTCCTGCCGGTGATCGGGACGTAGCCGTCCGGGCCCCTGTCGATCCCGAAGGGCGCCCAGCCGACGGCGCCCTTGCCCAGCGCCGCGAAGAACATGCCCGCGTAGAAGGGCGAGCCGCCGTTCTCGGGCACGAGGAGGGGGTTGTCGGGCCTCGCGTAGAGCTCCAGCACCCGACGGTACCGGGCGCTGTCCCGCTGGTAGATGTCGGGGGCGAGGGCGTCGAGCGCGGGGGCAGCCGCCTTCCATATCGCGAGGACGTTGTCCGTGGGACCCCCGCTCTCGTAGGTGCCCGCGGGCCCGGGTGAAATCGGGTCCCTAAGCGCCGCGTTCGCGTACATCGGCAGTGCGTACTCAGCCTTTCCGGCTGCCGCCACCTGCCCCACGAACCGCGCCACCGACCACGCGTGGAAGAACTCGTCCGCGTCCTGGCCGAACACCTTCCGCCAGTCGCCTCCCCCCTTGGCCCCGAGGCCTAGCGCGGCAAGGAGGTCGGCCGGGACAGGCTGCCTGAAGAGGGCGTCCGCCGCGGGGGAATAGTCCCGGATGCTGTTCCATGCGCCGGGCTCGTTCTCGACCTGGACTAGGATGACCGTGTGCGGGGAGTCAGACGCCTTGAGGTGGCGCATGAGGGCCGCGAACGCCTTGCTGTCCGCGGCAAGGGCGGCCGCGGAGTGCGGCGAAGGAGAGTCGACGCGCATTCCGTTCCGGCCGACGATCTTTGGGCTCAACTCCGGGTTGGCCTTCACCCATAGCGGCTCGTAGTGCGAGCTCCCGTTCTTCCAGGTGCCGAACCAGAGGAGCACCAGGCGGACCCTGTGCTCGCGCGCCTGCCGGACGAGCGCGTCGACAAGGGTGGTGTCGTAGTGCCCGGGATCGGGCTCGAACTGCTCCCAGTAGACCGGCACCTCCAGGGTGTTGGCGCCGAGCCGCTCGACCGCCGACCACACGCCTGGCAGCGCCGAGGGCCAGGCGCTCGAGTTGTTGGTCTGGCCCGCCAGGATGAGGAACGGGGCGCCGTCGACAATCAGCGCATGCCTCCCGTCCCTGTGCTCAAAATGGGGAAGCGGGTTCGGCGCCTCCTGGGCGCGGGCGGTTGCGGGCCACGCCAGGGAGGCGAAAGCCAGCGCGACCATGGGAAAGCGGATGCGGGGTGTTTTCACGGGGTTCAAAGGGCCATGCACTAGCCGGGATACCATGGTGACAAGCCGGGCCGGAATTGTCACGCCCGCTCGGGAGCCCAAAGGATGGGGGCCGCCGCCCCGGACCCAAGGAACTATCCAGGACCGTGCGTCGGGCCGGTCGGTGCCTTCTCCTCCAGGCGCGAAAGCAGGCGCAGGAGCCCGTCAAGAATGGTCAGCGGATGCGGCGGCCAGCCGGGGATGAAGAGGTCCACGGGCAGTATCGACCCGACGCCGCCCTTGACCTCGGGGCTTCCGATGAACGGCGCCCCCGAGATCGCGGCCGCCCCGACGGCGATCACGATCTTTGGCTCAGGCATGGCTTCCCATGTCTTCCTGAGCGCCAGCTCCATGTTCCTGGTGACGGGGCCCGTGACGACAAGCCCGTCCGCGTGGCGCGGCGACGCGACGAACTGGATCCCGAAGCGGCCGATGTCCCAGCCGATCGTGCCCAGCACGTTGAGGTCCGCCTCGTCCGCGCCGTCGCCGCCGGCGCTGACCTGGCGCAGCCGCAGCGAGCGGCCGAAGAGCTTGCGAAGCTTCCCGTCGAGCGCCTCGGCGAGCCGGACCTCCTCGTTGCCGGGACTCCCGAGCAGGAGGTCCTCGCGACGGCGCACGGCCATCCGGTGGTCGCCCGTCTGGACGATGGCGCCGTGCGGGCAGGCCTTGACGCACTCCGCGCAGAACAGGCAGCGGCCGAGGTCAAGTGTCGTGCCCCTTTCCCCGGTCTGGGCGATGGCCTCGGTCGGGCAGACGGGCAGGCATTCGCGGCAGCCGTCGGGGCACTTGGCTGCGTCGAGGCGCAGGGCCCCCCCGTGGCGATCGGGCAGCGGGGGCGCCTCGCCTTTGGGGTAGTCCATCGTCTCGCAGCCGCGCCTCAGGCGGTGGATTATCGTGTTGAGGGCGTACATGGTGGGGGGTGTCGGCCGCCTCAGAGGTCGAAGCCGCAATAGGAGAGGCTCATGCTCTTGTTGCAGATGGGAAAGTCGGATATCGCCTCGCCCCTGAGCGCCAGTGCCAGGCCGATCCAGTTGTGAAACGACGGATCCACGATCTTGTAGCGCCGGAAGCCGCCGTCGGCGCCGGTGAGTGCGACGTGGCATATCTCCCCGCGCCAGCCCTCGACCATCGACACCGCGAGGGTGTCCGGCCTGAGCGGTCCCACGTCCTGGCGGATCTCCCCCTCGACGGGCGCCCCCAGCTGCTCGCGCAGGAACTGGCCGGAGCGCTGCAGCTCGAGCGAGCGGACACGGGTGCGCGCGAACACGTCGCCGCCGGGCCATACCGCCACGGGCGCCTGCGCCAGGCGGTACCACCCGCTCGGGTGGTCGAACCGGACGTCGCGCACGATTCCGCACGCCCTCGCCGCGGGTCCCACCATCCCCAGGTCCAGGGCCTGCTTTGCAAAGATCGTGCCGGTGTCCTCGAAGCGCGCCCGGACCGAGGAGGCGTCCCACAGCCATCCCGCGGCGGCCTCCACCTCGGAAAGTGCCTGGCCGAGGCGCTCCCCAAGCCTCGACAGGCGATCCGGTTGCAGGTCATGGCGGCAGCCTCCGGGACGCACGAGCCCGCGCCCAAACCGGTTGCCACAAATAAGCGCCGTTAGGTTCAGGAAATCGCCGCGGACCTTTCCGCACGCCGACGCCGTGGGGAGGAAGGCGACATCGTTGGCCAGCGCGCCGAGGTCGCCCGTGTGGTTCGCCAGCCTCTCAAGCTCGAGGGCGATCGCGCGCAGCCACTGGGCCCGGAGCGGGACGTCCGCGCCCGCGAGGGCTTCCAGGGCCGACGAATAGGCGGTGGCGTGGCCGATGGTCGCATCCCCGGATATCACCTCCACCTGGCTCATCGTGGCGCGGCGGGGTCCCCCGACCATCGCGTCCTCGATCCCCCTGTGCTGGTAGCCGAGCGCGATCTCAAGGTGCAGGACCTCCTCGCCCGCGCACTGGAACCGGAAGTGGCCCGGCTCGATTATCCCTGCGTGGACGGGGCCTACCGCGACCTCGTGGACCTCGCGGCCGTCGACCCTGAAGAAGTCCCCGTTCTCGGGCGCCATGCCCGCGCTCCTGCGCACCGGCTTCAGCCATGGGTGGCCCCTGGGCTCGAGACCGTGCTGCTCCCAGACCTCTCGCTCGAACATGTGGGCCTGCGGGTGGGTCGCCGTGAGCGAGGGATAGCCGCCCCTGGCCGGCTCGCTGCGCGCGACAGCGAGCGTGTTGTCGGCATCGAATGCGATCAGGGCGACCACGCGCACTGCGCCGCCCTCCGGCACGCCGAACCAGGCGCACAGCCGGGCGCCGCGTTCCAGCTGCGCCCCGGTCCTGAGGACAAGCTCCGGGATCGGCCACTCGGGCACATCGGCCCAGGCCATGCTGGTCCCGTTCGACATGAGCGCGAATTCGAGCGGCGGGTTCATGGCTGCGTCACGAGCCTCCCGACCGCCTCCGTCCACGCGTCGGTGAGCACGTGCGGCGTTGCCAGCCCGAGCCACAGGGCCGCGCCCAGGAGGATGAGCGGCGGCAGGACGACCCCGGCCCTTTCGTTGACCTTGCCGGCTGCCTTGCTCTCCTTTGTGCGCGGCCGGCCGTCCACGACCGCGAAGACGACGCGCGTCAGCCCAAAGAAGGCGAACAGCAGGCAGCCAAGGAAGATCGCGGCGACGCCCGCGCGCCCCGTCTCGATCGCAGCCCTGACCACGCGGAGCTCGCTGAAGAACGGTCCGAAGGGGGGGCAGGCGGTGACCGCGAACAGCCCGGTGACGAAGATCGCCGCGGACCTTGGCGTCACCGCCGACATCCCGCTCACCTCGTCTATCGTGCGCGCGCCGGCGGCGCGCCTTATGTTGGCCGCGCTGAGGAACAGGGCCCCCTTCGTCATGCAGTTGCTCCACACGTGGAAAAAGGCGGCCCATATGCCCGCCCGGCCCAGGGCCGCGCCGATGACGAGGATTCCCATGTGCTCGACGCTTGAATAGGCGAGCATCCGCTTGAAGTCGCGCGTACCCAGCAGGAAGAGCGCCGCCACCACCATGGAGAAGAGCCCGATCGCCAGCAGCGTCCGGTCCGCGATCGCCCCCTCGCCGGCGGCGCTTACGACGGCGCGGACGCGCAGTATGGCCGTGAAGGCCACCGTCGTGACGCCCCCCGCGAGCATGGCGCCCACGATGCCGGGCGCCTCGCCGTAGGCATCCGGCTTCCACGTGTGCATGGGCGCCAGGCCCATCTTGGTCCCGTACCCCACCAGGAGGAGGACCCACGCGATCAGCACCCAGGGGCGGGAAAGCCCGGCCCCCTGCGCTATCAGCCCGACAAAGGTGAGGTCGCCGGTCCCACCGCCCCGCAGCGACGCATAGCCAAGGCAGAACGAGCCCAGCAGCGACAGCGCGATTCCCGTGCCTCCTATGAGCAGGTACTTCCAGGTCGCCTCAAAGGCTCGCGACGTGCCGTTGAAATGGAGCAGGGGCACCGCCGCGAGCGTCACGGCCTCGGTCGTGATCCAGAGCATCCCGAGGTGCCTCGCCTGGTGGCCGGCGCTCAGCAGCCCCAGGATGGCCAGCAGCGAGGCGACAAACACGCGGTTGGAGCGCTCCGTCCTTATCCGGAGGTAGGAGACGCTGTACACCGCGCAGGCAAGGAACAGGATGGAGACCGCCGGCAGAACCGCCCGCGCGATCGGATCAAAGCCGAACCAGGCGCCTGGCGAGACGAGCGGGGGGTTCACCAGGAGCCACAGGGCCAGGCCGGTGTGCAGGATCCCCGCTGCGGGAAGCAGCAGGGGGCGCGTCCGGTCGCCCCGCCAGAAGAAGGCCAATGCGGCGCCTACGAGCGGGATGGCTATTAGGAGGTTCTCCCTCATTCGCGGAGCACGGTCAGTTTGCGTGTGTCGAGCGAGTCAAACGCCCGCTGGATTCGGTCCACGATGATGCCGATGACGAAAACGCCGACGGTCAGGTCGAGGAGGATCCCCGATTCGACCAGGAGGGGCGTCGAGTGGATGAGAAGGAGGCCGAAGAGGTATATCCCATTCTCCAGTATGAGGTAGCCGCACACCTGAGAAATCGCCTTAACACGCCCTATCAGCAGGATAAGGCCGGTCAGGATCGACGCCATCGATCCGGGCACGAGAAGCGTGCCCGCATGCTCCGGCAAGAGCGGCAGCATCCTGGCCCCCGCTATTGCCGCGATCGTCCCGCCCGCGCCAAGCAGGAGCGAGGGCACAAACCCGATCAAAGGCTCCTCCTCGCGCTGGATCTTTGCCGCACGCATTGCCCTGCGCAGCAGGCTGGGAATCACGAACCCCTTCACCGCCACCGTGACCAGCGCCACCAGGGCAACCATCCAGTCAAACGTGTACTCCAGGAGGAGCGGCATCACGCCCAGCACAACACCCTGCACCGCCGTCGCGCGGATTATGGCGGACAGGCGGCCGCTCCCGAGAGCCAGGAGGTTCAGGCCCATTGCCAGGCCTATCAGGAGGTTCATCGTGGAGCCCATCACGCGCCTCCCTTCAGGGCCAGGAGCAGGGCGAACAGGCACAGGAGGAACGACGCCGTCAGGATCAGCGGCACCCGGCGGAAGGCCATTCGCGCGGTGAGGGACTCCACCAGACCGACGCAAACTGTCACGGCGAGCACCGCGCCGGCGAGGGTTGCGGTGCCCGCGAGCGGGGATAGCTTCCCGACCGGCAGCACCACCTGGCTGAGCAGCACGGCGAACAGCAGGAGCTTGATGGAGGCTCCATGCAGGATGACTGCAAACGGCGGGCCGCTGTGATCCAGGACCATTGCCTCATGGACCATCGTCAGCTCGAGGTGCGTGTTCGGGTCGTCAAAGGGCACGCGGCAGTTCTCCGCCAGGAGGACCCCGAACAGGCCCGCGGCCAGCAGCATGGCCCCGGACCCGACCGAAAGCGAAAGCATCTCGCTGAGGGTTATGTTCCCGGTCTGCACGCTCAGCGCCAGCACCGCGGTGATGAGCGCAACCTCGGAGAGCACGGCGAAGCTCACCTCGCGCGCGGCGCCCATTCCCCCGAAGGCCGAGCCGGTCTCGAGCGCAGCCCATGCCGTGCAGAAGCGCGCGAGCGCGAGCAGATAGACCAGCAGCAGCACGTCGCCCTTGAAGCTGATTGCGCCACCCGCCGGGCCGAGGGGCATCAGCATGGCCGCGCCCGCCAGGGCGACCCAGGCGATGGCGGGACCCGCCACGAATCCGGGCGACGCAAGGGTGCTCATCACGACGGACTTCCTCCAAAGCCTCGCCAGGTCGAAATAGAGCTGGAGGACCGGGGGGCCCCTGCGCCCGGCCACCCACGCCTTGACCTTGTTGATCACTCCCGGAAGGAGCGGCGCCAGGAGCAGCCACACCGCCAGGCGAACAGCGGATTCGAGGGCGATTATCATTGCTTCACTCCAATCCATACAAGAATTGCGACAACCGCGAGCCCGCTCAACAGGTATACGACGTAGAACTGCAGGCGGCCATGCTGGAGGCGGCGTGTCGCAGCCGAGACTCGCAGCACGATGGCCGCCATCGGCTCGATCGCGTAGCTCAACACCGTGTCAGGGAACTCCTCGATCCACGTGGCGCCGGAAGGAAACGGACCGCGGGGTCGGCGCAGGATCCGGCTGAATCCCGAAATGCGGGGAACCCAGCTCGCCACGATTCCGCTGAACGAGCCCCCTGTGTACTGCATCCGGGCGGTCGGGGCGGAATAGGCGCAACCCCATGTCGGCGCCCGGCGGAGCCCGTTCCTGGCCCTCTTTCGCCAGAGCCAGGCCACGGCCACGCAGGCGACCGCGGCAAGGGCCGCCTGGACCCACCCCAGCGTTATGATCGGCGCGGGCGCCTCGGACACCGCCCATTCCGGGCGCCACGCTTCAATGGAGCGCGATATGGCAGGCCAGAACAAGACGGGGGCGAGTCCCACCGCCAGGCATGCGCTCCCAAGCGCAAACATCGGGCCCAGCATCCGCATACCGCACTCACGCCCATCGTCGGCGGCCTTCGAGCGGCCGGCACCCAGGAATACGGTGGCTCCCGCCTTTACGAAGGTCGCCAGTGCAAGTGCGCCGCTCATCCCCATCACGATCGCCGCCGGCATAAGCATCCAGGCCGCCGAGCCGCGGCTTGCAGCAGCGTCGAACAGGCCTAGGTAGACAAGCCACTCGCTGACGAACCCGTTGAGAGGGGGAAGCCCCGACACCGCGACTGCGCCCAGGGCAAACAACCCTGCCGTCCACGGCATCGAGCGCCAGAGCCCCCCGAGCTGGCTCATCTCGCGCTTGCCGGTGGCGTGCAGCACCGACCCCGCGCCAAAGAAGAGCAGCGACTTGAACAGGCTGTGGTTCCACACGTGCAGGAGCGCGCCCGCCAGGGCGAGCCGTCCCCAGGGCGCGTCACCGTGGCTCACCCCCACAAGCGCGCCCCCAAAACCTATGAGGATGATGCCCACGTTCTCCACCGTGCAGTATGCGAGGAGCCGCTTTAGGTCGCTCTGGAGGAACGCAAGGGCGATGCCGAGCAGCGCGCCGGCCGCCCCCAGGCCGAGGACGGCCCACCCCGCCGCAGCCGGCACGGGAAGCCAGCCGCTGAAGCGCATCATCCCATAGATGCCCATGTTGATGGCGACGCCCGACATGAGCGCGGACACGTGGCTCGGCGCATTGGCATGGGCCGAGGGCAGCCAGACGTGCACGGGGAAGACGCCGCCCTTCACGCCGAAGCCGAACAGCGCCAGCCAAAAAAGCGGCGCCAGATCACGGTGGTCCCGCATCGGCCCGAGGTCCCAGCTCCCCGTTCGCGCCGCGATCGCCGCAAAAAAGCCAAGGAGCAGCACCGCCCCGCCGTGGGAGGCCGCCAGATAGAGCCATCCCGCGGAGCGAGCGGCGCGGCTCTCCCGTTCGAGCGTGATAAGGAAATACGCGCTGACCGTGAAGAGCTCCCAGGCGATGAGGAAGTGAAGCCCGTTCGAAGCGACGAGCACGAGCCCCATCGCGACCAGCATCGAGCTCATCCACAGCCTCCCGGCCGGCGCGGAGACCGGGCGGGTGTCGTCGGACCAGTACTCGCTGGAATAGACCGCGCTCGCGCCCCCCACGAAGCTCACGATCACGAGAAAGAGGGCGCTCAGGCTGTCCAGCCGAAGATGAACCGGCTCCCCGCCCACCGCGAACGCGCTCCGCCACTCCCATTCGGGCGGCCCGGCGCCGGCGAGCATGGGCAGCGCGGCCCCGAGCGCACCCGTCGCCGCGGCCAGCAGGAGCGCCAGCCAGAGCCGCGGAAACCAAGGGCCCAGCGCGGCCCCAAGAACCAGGCAAAGGGCGGCGCCGAGGAGCAGTTCCCCCGTTGTCACGCAGCATCCCCGCCCGCGGGACTGGCGGACGATTTGTCCGCATCCGCTGCGGCCCTCAGCAGCTCGTCATCCGGGGCGCCCCGGGCCACCAGCTCGCGCAGGTGTCCGCGCGCGAGGCCGCGGCTCAGGCGCCCCAGGATGTCGAGGTGGGCGCGGGGTGACGGGGCGATGAAGAAGAAGAGGCGCGTGATCGGCACGGCGTCCGCCTGCGGCTCCGTTATGGCCAGCGGATCCTTCAGGAGCAGGAGGGCCAGCGTTCCGGAATCGCGACCCAGGGCGATCCGTGCTCTCGGGTGCGGCAGGGCTATTCCATGGCCGACAGGCGCAATGTTGACGCCGCCCTTCGCGCGAAGGCCCTGGATCATGAACTGGCGGAGCTGCGGGTTTATGCCGGGCACGGCCGAGATGATCCGCACGAAGACGTCCAGGACGTCCGCCGCGGCGACGTCTCGCCAGATGCCGCCGGACCGCAGCATGTGCTCGAGCGAGATTCCCGTCGCGAAGGCAGGGGTGACCGGGGCGAGGAATCCCGCCTTCGCCGCAAGGCCCCGCACCGCCGCCCAGTGGGCGACCTGCGCCCGGTCAAACAGCAGCCGGCCTCGATCGGGCGTGTGGGGGAGGCCCTCACGCCGGATCCAGTCCTCCACCACCTTCTCCGAAACACCAAACGACTCGGCGATCTGGATGAGGTTCAGGTACATTTTCGAAGGGAGATCATTGCAGAGCGCATCGTCCCTATGCGATCATCTTTCTGAGCCTGCCGCCAGGGGGTTGCGCCCCTATCGGCCTCCCCCAAGCAGCACCAGGGCCGCCAGGCCGGCCAGTCCCGCGACGATATATAGAAGGTACGCCTGAAGGCGGCCATGCTGCAGGCGGCGCGCAAGGCTCGAGGCCTTGATGACCATGCGGCCCACGGGCTCGACCACGTGCTCGAGCACCGTCTCCGGTGAATGCTCATCGAAGCCCGCGCGGACCGGGAAGGGTCCCTCCGGCATGTTCTCGTGCCGCGTCGGTCGGATGATCCATGCGAACCATTCGTTGATTATGCCCGCAAACGAGCCGCCCGTGTACTGCATGCGCGCCGTGGGCGCCGCGTACCCGCAGTCCCAGGTGAGTCCCCTGCGCAGGCCGGTCCCGCCCGCCCGCCGCCACAGGTACGACACGGCGACGGCCCCGACGACGACAACCGACAGGTTGGCGTAGCCTATCGTGGCGATCGACAGGGGTCCGCCCACTGTTGCCCAGGCCGGATTCCATTCCGCCGCGGCGCGCGAGACGGCAAGGAAGAAAACCGCCGGAGCGAGGCCGACCGCAACACAGCAGGACGCCAGCGCTATCATGGGCCCGAGCATCAGCCTGCCGCTCTCGTGCGCATGCCCCGCGGCGGCCGAGCGGGCCCGCCCTAGGAAGACAACGCCGCACACCTTGGCAAAGCACGCCAGTGCGAGTGCCCCCGTCATGCCAAGCAGAACCAGGGCGGGCACCGAGGCAAGCGAGACGTTGCCGGGCACGTTGACGGCGTCAAAGAGCCCAAGAAACACGAGCCATTCGCTGACGAAGCCGTTGAGCGGGGGAAGCCCGGAGATTGCCGCCGCCCCGAGGGCGAACAGGCCCGCGGTCCATGGCATGGCGCGCCACAGGCCGCCCAGGCGGCTCATTTCACGCGTGCCGGTGGCGTGCAGCACCGAGCCCGCGCCAAGGAACAGCAGGGACTTGAACAAACCGTGGTTCCAGACGTGCATGAGGCCGCCCGCGAGCGCGAGGAGCCCCCACGCTGCATTTCCGTGCTCGGCGGCCACAAGCGCGAATCCCAGCCCGATGAGGATGATGCCGATGTTCTCCACGCTGTGGTAGGCGAGCAGGCGCTTGAGGTCGTGCTGGGCAAGCGCGAACGCGACTCCCAGCACCGCGCTCGAAACCCCCAGGACGGCAACCACCCATCCCGCCCCCTGGGGCACCGGCATCCAGCCGGTGAACCGCACGAGCCCGTAAATTCCCACCTTGATGGTGACCCCCGACATGATCGCCGACACGTGGCTGGGCGCGTTCGCATGCGCAGACGGAAGCCAGATATGCAGGGGGAAGAGGCCTGCCTTTACGCCGAATCCAAGCAGCGCGAGCCAGAACAGCGGCGCCAGCTCCGGATGGCCGTGAATCGGGCCCAGCTCCCAGCCCCCGGTGCTCACCGCAAGTGCGGTGAAGTAGGCGAAGAGACTCAGGGTGCCCGCGTGCGAGGCCCCGAGATAGAGCCAGCCCGCCGCCCTCACCTCGCTCCTCTGCCGGTCCCGAGTGATCAGGAAATAGCTGCTGATTGTCAGCAGCTCCCATGCGATCAGGAAATGCAGTCCGTTGCAGGACAGCAGCACGCCCCCGACGCTCATCACAAGCACGCTCCACCACGCCCTGCCGCCGCGGGCCGAACGCGGGTGGGCGCTGTCCGGCCAATACTCGAGCGAATAGACGGCACCTGCACCGCCGACCACGCTCAGCAGGGCCATGAAGAGTGAGCTAATCGCGTCCAGCCGCAGGTGCAGCGGCTCGCCCCCAACCCGAAACGCGCTGTGCCAGTCCCATACCGCACCGCCTGCGAGGACCCAGACCGACGCCGCCAGAGCCGCGGAAACGCCGGCAACAGTCGATGCCAGCCAGATGCGCGGGGAAAAACGCCCTGAAAGGACACCGGCAAGCGTCCCGCCTGCGGCCACAAGGATCAGGGGGCCGGCGGTCATGGGTTGGTCGTCTCCGGAAAGGGGGTCATCCCGTTTAATTGTTCGAAATGGGTTTCTTAAACGCGGACGGACCAAGGGGCTCCCCGATAGCCGATCCGGCCGCCCCTGCCTTGTTAGGGAGGATTGCCCCAAGTCTCAAGCAACTCGTTTACCCGTTCCATTTCATGTAGCGTCAGGGATCCGGTACCCTGCAGGAATTTGTGAAGGACTTCGCGCGCCTTTGGTGTTATGCAGGGTGCCAGCCCTACCCTCCCTCCACCATGCCAAACCCACCCGATCCGCTTGACCCCCTTCTCGACCGATGGACCGAGCCAAAGGGACCCGTCCCCAATCTGGCGCCCGAGGTCTGGCGCCGCATCGCCCACGAGGAGAGGAACGCCCCCGGGATCGGCGGGATCTGGGGCGAGCTGGACTCGTGGCTTTCAAGGCCGCCCTTCGCGGCCCTCTTCGTGACAAGCTGCGCGCTCCTCGGCCTCTTCCTCGCCGAGGTCCGCGTCAACCGCCAGCAGCGCGTGCAGAGCGCGGTCCTGGTGCGCAGCTACCTCCAGCTGATCGATCCCCTCCTAAAGGCGAACACGGTCGCCAAGATGCCATGAGACGCGGCGGCTTCATCCTCCTCCTCGGCCTCGCGGTCGGCATCGCGGCGCACGTCGTCTACTTCAACGTCCACAAGCCCTACGACGCAGGCACGCTCGACGGCCAGCTCGCGTGGATGAAGTCCGAGCTCCAGCTGAGCGACGCCCAGTTCGCGCGCATCAAGGAGCTCCACGAGGCGTCGAGCCCCCGCCTGCGGGCCCTTGCCGCCCAGGTCTCGCAGATGCAGGCGGAGTTCGTGGCCTTTGAGAACACGCGCCGCACGTCCGACCGGGTGGACTTCATCGAGTTCGCCCGGTTCGTCGAGGTCCGCCGCAACATCGACCGCGAATGCCTCGATTCGACCCGCCGGCTGGTGATGGCGGCCGCGAACGAGATGACCGAGAGCCAGCGCGAGCAGTATCTCGGAATCGTGTCAGCAACAGCCCCCCAAGCCCGCCCGTTGACGAATTGAGCGCAGCCCCGCGCGTCGTGTCCACAGACCCTGTCACCGATCGTGAGAGCCTGCTCGGGCTGCAGCGGGGCGACGCGTCGGCCCTGAACCGGCTGATCGCCCGGTGGCAGCGACCGCTCCTCGCGTTCGCGTACCGCTACGTGCAGAATTCGGCGGATGCGCAGGACCTTGTCTCCGAGGCGTTTGTGCGCCTCTACACCCGCCGCGCAAAGCTCCGGCCCGACACGAACCTTCCGGCCTGGCTCTTCACGACCCTCTCGAACCTGTGCCACAACCACCACCGGTGGAAGAGGAGGCATCCCACCGTCTCCTTCGGCGCGCCCGTCAATGGCTCGGCTTCCGGCGTGCAGGCCCCCGAGATCGTCATGGACCCGGCAACCCCAGAGGACAGCCCGGACGCCGCGCTTGCCCACGACGAGTCGGTTCAGGCGCTCAAGGCGGCGATAGACTCGCTGCCCCACGACCTCAAGGTCTCCGTGCTCCTGCACCACTACGAGCACCTCTCGTACAGGGAGATCGCGCGGATCTCAGGCTGCTCCGAGCGCGGGGTCGAGACCCGCCTTTACCGCGCCCGCCAGCAACTGCGCGAGGAGCTCGGCCGGTTCTTCAACTGAAATTGACGGCCCGCCGGCGATTCCGCCGGCCTAGTTTCCGAGGCGGGGACCCACCGCGCTAACGGGTCCCACGTCCACGTGGCCCTCCTTCATGCGGTTCACGACGAAGCCGTGGCTGTCCTGCCCGAAGAACTGGGAGGCGTATCTCGTGATTTCAGGCAGGGACCGGTCGAATTCGTTGCGGTGCTCGAGGATGCTGTAGCGGGTGACCCACAGGACCTTGCGCACGTTGTGCTTGAGCAGGAGCTGGAAGTCGTAGGCCACCAGGCCCACGAAGTAGCGGTTCGACTCGACCTCCTGAAGGAGGTTGAGCGGGTCAAACGTGAAGGACTGCGCCGTGTTGGGAAAGTCGAACCCGAGCATGCGCGCATTCCTGAGGTCGTTCATCACCCCCGTCAGGCCCCCGATTCGCATGTTCTGGGTGGTCATTGAGTAGGTGACGTTGCCCCCGGACCTCGTCCGGCCGACCGAGGTGCTGACCGCGAAGGGCATGGATAGGCCGGGACCCTCCGCCGATCCCGAGGTGGTCCCCCAGTACACGACGATCAGGAGGTTAGTCCTCTCCGGGTCCTTTGCGGGAAGGTAGTTCTGCGACGCCAGCGGCCCCGCGATATTCCCTGCGACCTGCTCGAAGCTCATCTTGTCCATCGAATAGTCGGCCATGGCGATGTCCCACCGGGTCCCGTTGCCCAGGGCGTACGTCTCGGGCGCGAAGGACCCGTCCGCGAGCGTCTCGCGGGAGTAGCCGCCATAGGAATGCGCGGAGACCATCGTGAGGCCCTTGGTGACGGGCTCGCCTACGCTGACCGGGGTGAGGAAGGGCAACGCCTTGGTCTCAAAAGGGGATGCCTCGCGGCCGGCCGAGCTCGCCACGGGCTGGGGTCCTGGGCTCGCCATTGCGCCCACCCCGCCGCCCGCGGGGGGCTCCTCGGTCCTCGCCGGGGCCGCCGGCTTGAAGTCGAAATCCTGCTTCGCCAGCACGAGCACCGCCCTCCCCTTGGACGTGGGCGGCTCGAATTCCCACTGGGCCACGGTCGTCACCGCGACGCCGGCGAGCTCCTCGTTCGCCTCGTTGGTTTCCTTGCTGACGGACGGTATCCTGACGTGGCCCTCCTCATCGATGTAGAAGTCCACCGAGACGCGCCCGCCCCGGCTGCTCCGCGCAAGCTGGGCCGGGTAGACCGGCTTGACGACCTTCTTCGGCGTCGGGATCCTGTCGAGCTGGCCCAGCGAGCACGCGCTGTAGGCCATGGAATTCGGGGCGATCTTGAAGCGGATGAGGTCGGACGTGGACAACGCCGTCATGCTCACCACCACCACGCCCTCGACCTCGAACCTGAACGTGAGGTCCGCCTTGGAGTTGCGGGGCGCGCCGTGCACGCGGGCCGGCTCGAACTTCCAGCTCTTCAGCGCGGTCAGGGCGCTCTTGGCAAAGTCCGGGTGGGTGTAGGCCGTCACGAGGGTGTCCGTCACCTTGCCGTTGTCGTCGATGGCGACCGCGATGCTCGCCGCGCCGCTTTTGATGCCCGCCGCAACCATGCTCAGGGGATACCCCGGCTCGTCGGTCTGGTCCACTTTCACGGGCTCGTAGGCGGGGGCGCCGATCTGCGCCTCCAGGGGAAGGGCGAGACAGAGGACGGCCGCGCACAAAACGGTAATTCTTGGGCTTTTCATGGTCGGGTTGAGGCTGCCCGGTATAACACCATCCGGGTGCTATTCCCTTCAATTACGCCGCTTCCCCGCGATACAAAAATGCTTCGGACGGATCTCGGGCGTGGCCGCGTCACCGCGCGGTGCCCGACCCCTCCCCTCCCGCTTGGTCCCCCTCCTTACGCATCCTGTTGGCCCCGCAAGGCATCGGCGCGGCCGACCCGGGGCCGGATGGCTTGTGGGAGGGGGTGCCAGCCCGTCAGGCGCCACGGCCAGCGGCCCCCGCCTCGACGGGCGACCGTTTCACCTGGCTCCAGCGCCATGAATCCAGGTTGGGCCAGCTCCCCACCGAAAGGCGGACATCGATCTCGTCGCCCGCGCCAAAGGTGTCGCTGTCGGCGCGCAGGATCCTGAAGCCCCAGTGCGGCGCCCGGCGCGGGTCCAGGGGCCCGGAGCCGAGCGAAAGGTCCTTGTCCACCCTCGCCCGGAAATAGACGGCGTAGCCGTCAAAGCGGCCCGCGCGGACCACCCTCCGCGTGAAGCGGATCTCCCGGGGAAGGTCCCCCTCATTGACCGTGTGCAGGTCGATCGTGAGAATCGGCTCCGGCTCGCCCAGGAAATGCTCGACCAGCCCCAGGTCGCTGCTTGCAAGGTGGTAGTACCCCGGCTCCTGCGGCCTCTCCCGATCGAGGCTCGAGAAGTCGTACCCATGGACGTTGAGCTCCCAGATGAACGGGACCAGGCGCCCGTCGCTCACCTTTATCGGCTCGCAGTAGAGCTCGAACATGCTCGGGAGGATGAGGCCGCCGGGCTTGAGGACCCTGTCCCGGAGGTCGGTGATGTTCGCGACCATGTTCTCGTCGAAGAGGCAGTCGCCCATCTGCTCGTGGAGGATGACGTCGACCTTCTCCTCGGTGGTGAACTCCGTGCTGTGCAGGGCGAGGAACTCGACGTTCTCGATCCGGTTCGCCAGGGCCAGCGAGCGGGCGACCCCCAGGATCTCGGAATGGTCGATGGCGTAGACATGGGCCGCCCCTCGGCGGGCGGCGAAGGCGGCGAGGATTCCCGTCCCGGTGCCCAGGTCCACGACCCGGTCGCCGGGCTGGATGTGGCGCGCGATCGCGGCGTGGTAGAAATCCATGCGGCGACGGTCGGCGAGCATCCGCTCCTGCTCATGGAAGCTGGCGAACATCCGGCCGTTGTGGGCCCTGCACTCGTCCTCGGGCGATGGCCGCACGATCGAGTAGATCCATGCCCGGACGGACGCCAGGAGCCTGCGGAAGTGCCCTGGAGCGGGGATCCTTGGGCTTTTGGGGGTTGTTGAGGACATGCTTTTCACGGGTCTTGATTGGCCCGGCTCTCCCGCCCGCCATGAGGAGCGCAGGGGAGGATTCGAACCCACTTCCGGGGTAACGCAAGAGGTTAACGGCCATCCCTGCGGGTCCGCCGCTATATCTCGATTTTCCAATCTTCCGCCTGGCTCAGCGCCTGCGAGACCGCCTGGAGCAGCGACTCGTTCGTGAACGGCTTCTGCAGCATGCAGTGGATGTTCCTCGCCTGCAGGATCCTGGAGTCCAGCTTGCCTCCAAATCCCGTGGTCAGGATGAGCGCGATGCCCGGGTGCGCCGAGCGCATCTGGGTCAGCAGCTCCGTGCCCTGGATCTGGGGCATGGTGAGGTCCGAGATCACGAGGTCGAAATCGTAGGGCTTCTCCCGGAACGCACGGAGCGCCTCGGTGGGGTCGCTGAAGGCCACGGTTCGGTACCCCGCCCTGCGCAGCGCACGCTCCGCGACCGAAAGGACCATCGGCTCGTCGTCCACGATGATCAGGCGCTGCCCGCGGGACGCCGGCATGGGAACTGGCGCCGGTGCGGGGGCCGCCTCGGATTCCGCCTCGCAGACCGGGAAGAATACCTGGAACGAGGTTCCTGTTCCGGCCGTGCTGTAGACCACCGTGGCCCCCTCGTGCTGCTCCACGATCCCGTGGACCACCGCGAGCCCGAGGCCCGTGCCCTTGCCCGGCTCCTTTGTCGTGAAGAAGGGCTCAAAGATCTTCTTGAGCGTCGCCTCATCCATCCCCTGGCCCGTGTCGGTGATCCAGAGGCGCACGAAGCGCCCGGGCCTGAGCTGCGGGTGCTGGTTCACCATTGCCTCGTCCACGGTGACCGTGTCCAGGGTGATCTCCATCTTGCCGCCATGCTCCTCCATCGCATGGGCCGCGTTCATGGCGAGGTTCACGACGACCTGGTGAATCTGGGTCGCGTCCATCAGCACGAGCGGGGAGTCCTCGGGAATCCTCGTCTGGATCTCGATTGACGAGGGGATCACGGGCCTGAGCAGCTTCATCGACTCCTGCACGACCGCACCCAGGCGGGCCGGGACCCTCTTCTGCTCCTGGCGCCTGCTGAAGAGCAGGATCTGGTTCACCAGCTCCTTCGCCCTCTGGGCCGCCGCCAGCGCGCCTCCGAGGGACTCGCACGCCGGGTGCCCGCTCGGCAGCTCCATCGTGGCAAGCTGGGCGTTGCCGATGATCGCGGTAAGAATGTTGTTGAAGTCGTGCGCGATGCCCCCGGCAAGGGCGCCTATCGCCTCCATCTTCTGCGACTGCCTCAGCTGTGCCTCGAGCCTTGCGTTCGCCTCGGCGGAGATCCGCCGTTCCGTGACGTCGCGGCCGATCGCGAGCAGGCCCTCGATCCTCCCGTCCCTCATCCGGAGGGACATCGAGAACTCCAACGTGATCATCGATCCCTGACTTGAGCGGACCTGCAGCTCGAAGGAGGGGGGATGGCCTCCCCTCAGGGTCTCCTCAAACTGCTCGCCGGCGGTGTTCCGGTCCTCTGGGCGCAGGGAATCCGTGAACCTCCGGCCCATCCATGACGACGCCGGCCATCCGGTGATGTTCTCGAACGCGTCGTTCACGCTGAGGATCTCGCCGTCGACCGATAGGGTGAAGATCGCGTCCCGCGCCTGCATGATGAGGTTGCTGTACCGCTCCTCGGTCTCGCGCCGCGCCGCCTCCGCAGCACGGCGGGCCGTGATGTCCTGGTGCGACCCGTACAGGCGGACCGTCCGGCCGGCGGCGTCCGCCTCTGCGGCGCCGGTGACAAGGACCCAGTGCAGGGTCCCGTCCGGCCAGACGATCCGATACTCGCTTGTCGGGTACTCCCTGTCGGCCCGGGCCTCGGCCAGGCGCCTCGAGATGTCGTCGCGGGCCTCCGGCATGACCTGGGCCAGGTATTTCTCGATGGTGGGGACGAAGCTCCGCGGCTCGTGCCCCATGACCCGGAACATCTCGTCCGTCCATTCCAGCGCCCGCGTGGTCATGTCGATGTTCCAGCTTCCGATCTTCGCGAGGTGCTGCGAGTCGCTGAGAAGGGACTGGCTCCGCCGGAGCGCCTCCTGCGTGTTCCTGCTCTCGACGAGATTCGCGGAGATGCTCGCGAGCATCCCGTTGAAGGTTGTCGCCAGCTCGCCCATCTCATCGGTGGACGTGACGGGAACGCGCTGGTCGAAGTCGCCCGTCTGGCGGACCCTCGAGGCGATCCTCGCGAGGTTGACGATCGGCGCGGTCAGACGGCTCTGCAGGAGGCTGCTGAGCGCCATGCTCGCTATGCTGAGGATGACAAGGATGACCCCGAGTATGGCCAGCGCCTCGCGAAGGCCGTGCCGGTACGAGCTGATGTCCGACTCCAGCTGGAGATAGCCCACAAGGCGGCTCTCGCTGCGTATCGCATAGACGAGGAGGGCCCGGTCGGACGCCCGCTTGAAGCCCGGGGTTCCGAGCTCCTGCGGAAACGAGAGCGGGATCCCCGCCCGCCTGAAGCGGGCAAAGGGGACCTCCCTGCCGTCCGCATCGGCCCTGAACACGACGATGCCGAGGATTGAGGGGTTCGGCTCCAGGCGGGACAGGACCTGCTGGGCGACGTCGGGCTGCGCGAAATCCAACGAGGCGACAAGACTGGAGGCCATCGAGTCGGCCAGGGAATTGAGCGCCACCCGGGCCCGTGTCTCCGCCGACCGGTATTCGAAGAGCGCGATCGCCGCGGCGGCCGTTGCGAGGGCCAGGGCAAACGCCCCGAAGAGCGTCAGCGTGACCTTGCGCCGGATGGAGGTGTTTGCGCTCATGGCTTTCGCTGCGCCTCGGCGGCGGGGAGGGCGTTCTCGAGGAGGCCGGGCGTGGGCCGGAGGCCGTTCGGGGACAGCCGCAGGGCCCTCAGGCTGTACCGGATGCTCTGCCCCCTCTGCATGAGGACGATCATGGCCCCGTCGGCGTCCGCCTCCTCGCCATACACGACCGTGAGCACCGGCCGCCCCTTGAAGCTGTCGAGGTCGACCGAGAGGTTGGGAAGGGACGCCGAGAGGAAAACGATCTGGCACCCGCCCGCCTCCGCGGCGCTCGCGGCGTTGACGACCGCGATGGACCGGCCCCGGACGGTCTTGCCCGCGGTCATCCGCGCCAGGGGCCCGCCCAGGTCCTTCGCGTTCAGGAGCCCGATGCGCCAGGGCTCGCCCCCCGGGGGCACGGCCTCGGGCCACTCGACATAGCGCAGGAAGTTCAGGAGATAGGCGGCGACGACCATGTCGGCGTCGACCTCGCGGGTGATCCCGGGCTGGGCGGCGTCCGGGGCGGCGAGGAGCGGGGCGAGGGAATTGCCCAGCACCAGGAACACCGCCAGCCCGGCGGTGGCGCGCCGGCGGGCCTGGAGGCGCCACCCCTTGCACGGTTCGCGGGACGGCGGGCTGTTGGCGAGTCGGCAGCGCATTCCCAGGGACCGGGTCACCCGAGCAAAAAGCCGTGGGACCGCCCGGCGAACCTACCCGACAGAGGGGAATCCACGCGGCCGGGCGGCATTGAGAGTGATACGGGGCGGATCATTTGAACCTCCACGTTATTTTCCCAAGTATCCTCGGCGAGACCTCCACCGCCTGGCTGAGGACCGAGGGCGGGAACTCCAGGTGCGGGGAGTCGAGGAGGTTCTGCCCGACGAGCGAGAATTCCCATTGGTCGGTCGGCCGCCAGGCCAGGCGCAGGTCGCCGACGAGGTAACCGGCGACCTGCGTGCCGGGCATCGCGCTCACATACCTGACTCCCGCGTCCACCCGCAGCCGGCTCGAAAAATCGAAAGTCGACCTGATTCCGAGGCGGCTCCGCGGCGACAGGGGCCCGAAGGGAACGAGGCCGGGCATGGTATCCAGGCTCTCGCCCAGGTAGCTGTAGTCCGCGAACCAGCGCCAGTTGTCCCTTGGGGTCCACTGCAGGGAGAGCTCCGCCCCATGAGACTCCCCCCTCAGGCCCTGCTTCCCGAACTGCAGTGGGAGGACGAAGTGGAAGGGCGCCGGCGTGGCCTCGGCGAACGGGGCCCCTACTTGGTAGGCCTGGACATAGGGGAGGTGATTGTAGAAGACGGTGGCATCCAGGCTTAACTGCGCTACCGGCTGCACCCGGTAGCCCAGCTCGTAGGAGATCTGGACATCGTTCCCCGTGCCGCCCTCGGCGATCTCGCGGACCACGGTCGGGGGCGCTCCGATCACCTCCGCGTCATACCGAATGTCCCGCTCAAGCACGCTTGGCGTGTGCACCGAACGGCTGACCGCGGCCCAGAGGGTCTGCTCCTTCTCCACCCATGTCAGGCGGGCGCTGGGCTCGAGCTCAAGCCCGGTGACGTTGTTGTGCTCGATCTTGGTCCCCACGGTCAGGGAGAGCTGCCTCGGAACAAGCTCGATCTCGTCCTGGAAAAATGCGTTGGCGACCTCGTCCCTGGGGTGCCGGTCGGGGAAGACCACGCCCACCTTCCCGTCGAGGTCGTACGTGACCAGGCGCACCCCGCCGCCCCAGACGACCGACTGCCGATCCCCCAGCTTGAGCTGGTGGGTCAGGTCCAGGTCAAACGTGTCGTCCGCGAAATCGTCGCGAAACTGGCCGGCCTCCTCGCGGGACCAGAACGCCTGCAGCGTGAGCTTGGAATCCGACGGGGACTCGAGCTCCCAGCGCCCCAGGACGTGCGCATCCGTCAGCCGGGATGCCGACGGGATGATCTGCTGGGTCGGCGCAACGAGCTGCGGGTAATAGCTCGGGTCGTTGAACCGTCCCGAGGACACCTCCGATTGGAGCGTCAGCCGGTTGAAGTCCGACAGGTCGTGCTCAATGCTCAAGCCGGCACGCGTCACATCCCATGAATCCTTGGCGTCCTGCCCGTTGGGCATCTCACCCGCGCCGCCCTGGAGTACCTCGCCGTAGATGCGGGCCCACGTGTGGTCCCCGGGCTGGAAGCCATAGCCCGCGTAGGTGGACCAGGTCTGGTCGGATCCGCCCCCCACGCTGACCTCGGCGCCCTGGGCCTTCCTTGCGCTCCGTGTCACGATGTTGATCACCCCCCCGACCGCATTGGCGCCCCACACCGTCGCGCCCGGGCCGCGTATCACCTCCACCTGCGCAATCTCCTCGACCGGGGGACCCGCGACCTCCCAATAGACACCCCCCGAGAACGGGCTGTAGATCGTCCGGCCATCCTCCAGAACCAGCTGCAGGTTGGCATACCGCGAGTCGGACCCCCGGGCGCTCACCGCCCATTCGTGGGAGTCGATCTGCGCCACCTCCAGCCCGGGCACGTAGCGCAGGGCCTCGGGAATGACCAACGAGCCGAAGCTTCCGATGTCATCGCTGGTCACGACCGACACGGCGGAGGCCGCCTGCCAGAGAGGCTCCTCCTTCTTGGACACCGTGCTGACCTTGAGCGCGCCGAGCTGACCCAGGCTCATCATGGACAGGTCCGGCCCGGAAGCGTCGCCGAGGGTTTGCCCGGCGGCCGAGGGCCCGGTGGCCACCGACGCCAAAAGACACCCCATGAAACACGGGATGAATCGCGCTAAGATATTATAATAAAGCTGCTTAGGTGGCTCCATGAACCCTGGATGAACAAAGCCGACTTCGCGCAATCAAATCGCGGAAGTGCCAGAAATGCGAAGCAATCCTGAACACTGCCCATGCTGATACCCAGACCCACTACCCCCTCGGCGAAATGCCGAGAACCTTTAGTGCGAAAGGCCCCATCCACGAAATCTGGGACGGGGAATCAGAAACGATGGCCCACGGGGCAGCCCAAGACCCTGACGCCCCCCTGCCCGGGAATGGCCGGGAGCCTCACGGAATCGCCGTCAGCAGCATCGGATTGGACGTCGTCGACCCATTGGAATCCGTGACGACGCACTCGTACATGTTCTGGTTCTGGCTGACGCTGTTCACCGGGACGCTGTAGGTCGCGGACGTCGATGCCCCGGAAGCGTTTGCATACGAGTTACCGAAGTCGGTGGAGATCATCCATTGGTAGGTCAGCGCCGTGGTTCCCCAGGCATACACCCTGAAAGTCGCGGTGGATGGGGTACCGTAATGCGCCGTCAGCGAACCATTGTTCGTCCCGTCCCCGCTGGAATTCGCGTTGGCGACGATCGGGTCCCCGACATCAAGCCGCGCGGGGTTTGTCGTCACGGTGATTGTGGGCGTGCCGACGTCGGTCACCACGGCCTGGAATAGATGGCCGTTGTCCGTAGTCTGGGGAGACGGCAGATAGAGGGTCTTGCCCCCTACTGAGACATTGTACTGCGAACCACTGGAAATATTCGTCCAGGTCACGCCATTGTCGGTCGAGACCTGCCAGACCACCGACGCACCCAAACCCGACCCGCCGTCATAGACCAATGTGAACGAAATCTGGGCGGGCGTCCCGCCGGACAAGGCGGACATGTGAAATGGGGGAGCAACACAGCTAAAATACCCGAAGTTCATGCGCCCGCCCGGATTCCTGATGATGTAAAGGTTGGGGCTGCCCCAAGCGTTGACCGCAAGCGTCGATGGCGTCGATGGACCGTTACCGCTCAACGCGAAAGACCCGATGCTGTCGGAGACGCGGCACCTAATTTGCGACGGATTCAGGGCAAGCGAAACATTTGGAAGCGAGAGGATATTCGTGTCGGCGGTTCCCGCGCTCCAGATGAAGTTGTCGATCGGTACCCAGTTGAATCCGTCGAGTGTGATCTGCCACTGATAGGTATACGGAGGGGTGCCGCCGTTCGCGTTGGCCGTATATGTCGTGGAATGACTGGCGGTAATCGAACGGGAAGCCGGGGTTATCGAAATCGCCAGTGCACCGACTCCCGTCAATGGCGCCATGAGGCATATCAACAGAAATTGGCCAAACGCCCTGGCGTAATATCCGCGGGAACGCGGGCCCCCAACAACCCCGGCCGAGGCGATGGGCCGTTCTTGAAATTCCCTATGCCAAGGCACTGCATTCATGGGGCGACCCTCAACGGTGTCCCATGACGGCCGGGCCCCACGATCGAGTCAATTCTATAGGGCCCGGCGCCGCGCGCACTGCGGGCGCACCAAGGGTCCGGGATTGACCCGGCTTGCATGCATCCCGGGCATCCAACCCTACGAAAACTGGCGGAGAGGGAGGGATTCGAACCCCCGGTACCTTGCGGCACACCTGATTTCGAGTCAGGCGCATTCGACCACTCTGCCACCTCTCCCAGAAGCGCTCCATAGAGCGGAAAGTTGACCTGAATGCCCCGATTCCAGAGCGAGGTCAAGAGGGATGGTGGGGAAACTCACCGCCACGGACCCTCAGTCGTTGTGGTCCCCGGCCGCCGCCGTCCCGGTGCCCTTGTTCGCGGGAAGGTGCAGCGGGAACAGGAGGTAGTACTGCATGAGCCACCAGCTCCGCGAGGATCGGTAGAACAGGATCGGGAATCCTATGGATCCCACGCCGGCGAGCACGATGGCCGGGGTCGTCCCAATCACCTTCTCGTAAGCGAGTATCATGAGGGGGGTAAGGAAGCAGACGAGCGTGACCCCGTAGTTGAGGGACATCGACCCGATGAAGAATCCCTCGTCCCTCTCGAGGCGAAGCCCGCAGTCCGGGCACGCCTTGTTAAGGTTGAACATGCTTCCCTTCTGGAAAAGGTGGCTTCCCCCGCAATTGGGGCACCGGTTCCGGAGCCCGCGGGAGACCACCTGAACCCGGGAGACAGTCATGGGAGGGATCCCGGCCGAATCGTCAGGAGCCCAGCTGGAAGCGCACGAACCTGCGGATCTGGATGTTTTCCCCGGTCTTCGCGATCGTCTCGGTGAGGAAGTCCTTTATGGACTTCTCGGGGACCTTCACGAACGACTGGTCGAGCAGGCAGAACGTCGAGTAGTACTTCTCGAGCTTGCCATCGACGATCTTCTGGGCGGCCGCCGGCGGCTTGCCCTGGACCTGCGCGGCCGCGATCTCTCGTTCCTTGGTAAGGTCGGCCTCGGGGACCTGCTCGCGCGAGACGTACAGCGGGCTCGCCGCGGCGATCTGGAGGCAGAGGTCCCTCACGAAGGCTTTGAACCCGTCGTTCCGGGCCACGAAGTCCGTCTCGCAGTTGACCTCGATCATCACGCCGACCTTCCCGCCGACATGGATGTAGCTCTCGATGAGCCCCTCCTTGGTCATGCGGTCCGCCTTCTTGGCGGCCGAGGCTGCGCCCTTCTTGCGAAGGATCGTTATAGCCTCCTCGACGTTGCCGTTGGACTCCGTGAGGGCCTTCTTGCAGTCGAGGAGTCCCGCGCCGGTCTGGCCGCGCAGGTCGTTGACCATAGTTGCAGTGATGGGAGTGCTCATGTCATTCAGCCTTGACCGGCGCCTTGCGGGTGCGGACGACCTTGCGCAAAGCGGCCGTGTCCGCCTCCACCGCGGCCAGGTCGATCGGGATGTCGATCTTGGAGAGGTCGATCTCGCCCTCGACGGGCGCGGCC
>PLXR01000021.1 GCA_003151495.1 Opitutaceae bacterium | reverse complement strand
TCGCCTGCGAGCGCGACGGCAACGAGCCCATCTCCCCGGAAGAGGTCCTCAAGAAGCTGGCCAGGGTCCAGAAGCAGACCCACTACGAATGAGGATCATTGTCGCCGGCACGGGCGTGCAGGGACGCAAGCGGCTCGCGATCGCCGGAAGCGACGCCGTGGCGACGGTCGACCCGGTGGCCCCGGACGTCGACTTCGAGAGGGTCGAGGACGTGCCGCTGGACTCCTACGCCGCGGCCCTCGTCTGCGCNNCAAGCATGTGCTGGTCGAGAAGCCGCTCATCTCGGAGTCGGCAGGCGAGCTGGAGCGCCTGAGGGACCTCGCGATCGCAAAGGGCGTCGCCTGCTACACGGCCTACAACCACCGCTTTGAGCCCCACATCGTGCGCCTCAAGGCGGCGCTCGACTCGGGCGTCCTCGGGAAGGTCTACCTGGCGAAATTCTTCTACGGCAACGGGACGGCGAGGGACGTCCGGAATTCCTCGTGGCGGGACCAGGGCATGGGCGTCTTCCCGGACCTGGGGTCGCACCTCCTGGACTGGACTCTCTTCCTCTTCGGGCCGCCCGCGGTCGACCCCGAAGTCTGGCGGAGCAGCCATTTTGAGAACCGCGCGAGCGACCACTGCCAGTTCGGGTTCAGGGGCACCTCGCCGGAGCTCGACTTTGAGATGACGCTCCTCTCCTGGAGGAACACCTTCCGGTGCGACGTGTTTGCCGAGCTGGGCTCCGCCCACATTGACTGCCTGTGCAAATGGGGGCCGAGCACCTATACGCTCAGGAAGCGCGTCCTGCCGAGCGGCAGGCCGCTGGAGGAGACGGAGACCCTCAGCTGCCCGGACCCGACGTGGAAGCTCGAGTATGACCATTTCCTCCGGCTGTGCCGGAACCCGTCGACCAACATCGACAATGACCTCTGGATCAATGGCGTCTTCAACAAGGTCAGGAAGCAGATGAGCCGCTAGGAAGCCCCGGTCCGCCCGCCGATGCTCACCCACCGCCTGCCCCCCCAGGAGAAGCCCGCGAGGGCGGTCGTCCTTGGCTCCGCGGGATTCATAGGCGCAGCGACCGTCCGAAGGCTCCGTGCTGCCGGGGTCGAGACCTTGGCGCTTGGCCGGGCGGAGGTCGACCTCCTCGCCCCGGGCGCAGCGACCGCCCTCGCGGGCCGCCTCCTTCCGGGCGACAGCCTCGTGTTTGCCTCGGCCAGGGCGCCCTGCCGGAACGCGGCGATGCTGGTCGAGAACCTCCGGATGGCGGAGGCGGTCTGCGCGGCCCTCTTGGGAAAGCGGATCGGCCATCTCGTCTATGTGAGCTCCGACGCCGTCTACCGGGATTCCAGCGGACCCCTGTCGGAGTCCTCCTGCGCCGAGCCGGCCTCGGCCCACGGGGCGATGCACCTCGCACGCGAGGTCGTCCTTCGCGCCGAGTTTCCCGGCCCGATGGCCATCGTCCGGCCGACGCTGGTCTACGGCCTGGAGGATCCCCACAACGGCTATGGCCCCAACCGGTTTCGCCGCCTCGCGGCCGCGGGCTCGCCGATCGTCCTCTTCGGCGAAGGCGAGGAGCGCCGCGACCACGTCCACGTGGAGGATGTGGCGAAGATCGTGGCAAGGATCGTCGCCCGGGGCAGCACGGGAATCATCAACGCGGTCACCGGGGAGGTGGCCTCCTTCCGCGAGCTCGCGGAATTCACGGCCGGCCTGTACTCGCCCCGGGTTGCCGTCACGGGATCCCCGCGGGCGGCCCCGATGCCCCACAACGGCTACAGGCCCTTTGACCCCTCGGAGATACGGAGGGCGTTCCCCGACTTCAGGCCCGCCCCCTGGAGGGACGGAGTTGCCTCGGTCTGCAGGAAGTACGTGCATACCCCCGCGCCATGATCGGATTCGCCGGACTCTCCCACCTTGGGCTCAACTACAGCCTGGCCACCGCGGCAAAGGGCTTCGAGGTCGTCTGCTACGACCCGGACGCCGCCCTCGTGGCGCGGCTCCGGGCCGGCAAGTTCCCCATAGACGAGCCCGGTTTCGAGGAGCTCTTCACGGCGAACCGCGGCCGCCTGTGCTACACGTCCGACGTCGGCGAACTCGGGAGGTGCGAGCTCGTCTTCTACGCGCTCGACATCCGCACGAACGACGGGAACGAGAGCGATCCCGCGCCCCTGCTTGCCCTGATCGAGGCCACCGCTCCCCGGCTTGCAAAGGGCTCCACGGCCGTGGTCATGAGCCAGGTCAGGCCGGGTTTCACAAGGGCGCTCACGGAACGGATCAAGTCGCCTGCCGGCGCCTGGCTCTACCAGGTCGAGACGCTCATCTTTGGGGCAGCGGTGCAGCGGGCGATGGAGCCCGAGCGCTTCATCATCGGAAGCAGCGACCCCGAGGGCCAGCTCCCCGCCGCCTACCGTTCCTGGCTTGAGGCGTTCCGCTGCCCCGTGCTCGTCATGCGATTCGAGAGCGCCGAGCTCGCCAAGATCGCCATCAACTTCTACCTCGTCTCGACCGTCAGCACGACCAACACCCTGGCCGAGCTCTGCGAGGCTATTGGTGCGGACTGGTCCGAGATCGCCCCGGCGCTCCGCCTCGACCGGAGAATCGGCCCCCATGCCTACCTAAGGCCTGGCCTCGGGATCGCCGGGGGCAACCTGGAGCGCGACCTTGTCACCGTGCAGGGCCTGGCGGCCGAGCATGGGACCGAGGCCGGGATCGTGGCCGCGTGGCAGAAGTGCAGCACCCATGCGAAGTCCTGGGCCCTGCGGGCGCTGGAGCGCGAGCTCCACTCCACCCGCCCGAAGGCGAGGCTCGCCGTCTGGGGCCTCGCCTACAAGCAGGACACCCATTCCCTGAAGAACTCGGCGTCGATCGAGCTCATCCGGAGGCTCACCGGCTGCGACATCCATGCCTACGACCCCGCGGCGCGGGTGGAGCCCGGCGCGCATCCGAACCTCACGGTCCACGGGGACGCTGCCGCCGCGCTCCAGGGCGCCGACGCGCTCGTCGTAATGACCCCTTGGAAGGCCTTCTCGGAAATCGCTCCGAGCGACATTGCCGCGCGCATGGCGGGAAAGCTGGTCCTTGACCCCTACGGCGTCATGGACCGCCGCGCCTGCTCGCGTGCGGGCCTCAGGCACAGGCAAATGGGCAATGGCTGAAGCTGCCGCCACGCTTACCCACGGCCGCGCCGGGCCCGAGGGCCCGTCGCGGGTCGTCATCCTGGGCGCGCGGGGTTTCATCGCCGGGGCGCTGGCGCGGAGGCTCGCCTCGGAGGGCCAGGAGGTCCTTGCGGTCAGCAGCGGGGCCCTGGACCTGGCGGACCCCGAATCGGGGCGCAGGCTCGCCGAGCTCCTGCGCGACGGCGACGCCGTCGTGGCCACGGCGGCGCTGACCCCCGAGAGGGGCCGGGACACGGCGACCCTGATCCGCAACCTGCGGATGGCCGAGTCGATCGCGGCGGCCATCGCGGCGCGGTCCCTGGGCCACGTCATCTATTTCAGCTCTGACTCGGTCTACGGGGGCGCCGCTTCCGTGATCTCGGAGGCGACGCCTGCGGCGCCCGCCGACCTCTACGGCCTCATGCACCGGGCGCGGGAGATCGCGCTGAAGGAGGCGTCCGACCGGGCGAAAGTCCCGTTCTGCATCCTGCGACCCTGCGCCGTCTACGGGCCCGGCGACACCCACAACAGCTACGGGCCCAACCGCTTCATCCGGGAAGCCCTCAAGGGCGGCAGGATCCAGGTCTTCGGATTGGGCGAGGAGACCCGCGACCACGTGTTCATCGACGACGTCGCCGACCTCACAACGAGGGTCATTCGCCAGGCAAGCGCGGGCGTTCTCAACCTCGCCAGCGGGGAAACCGTCTCCTTTGGCGACCTTGCCCGGAGGATTGCAAAACTATCGGGCGGCAACCCCGCCATCGAATCCCTTGAGCGCAGGGGTCCAGTGACCCACCGCGCGTTCGACACCGCCGCCCTGAGGGCGGCCTTCCCCTCATTCAAGCCGACGCCGCTGGACACGGGCCTCAGGACCACGGTTGCCGTCTGTCGGAGTAGTTAGTTGATTAGTACTCTTATCGAGCTAAGGGGCAGATGAGGAATTGCTGCCAAATCGAGACCGGCGGTGTGGTTAGAACCTTAAACCTGTCCATTGCCATGTTCTAAATGAGCCATGCCTCCTGTGGTCGCTCCCCTCCTAGGACCCAGCTGTAAATTCGATCCAGACAGCCGACAACGGCGTCGAGCGAATATTTATCTTGCACGAGCTTCCGACCAGCCCAACCCATCTCTTCAAGGATCTCGGAATTGGAACCCATCGCCTTGAGCAAAACCGCTTGGAGGTGATCCGCATCCGGCTCAACGAGCCAGCCGCAATTGGCTCCTTCGAGCTCAGCCCAAGGCGTTCGTGTTGTCGTAATGACAGGGACACCAAAACTCAAAGCCTCTGCGACTGTGTTGCCGAAATTCTCCTGAAAGCTTGGAAGGACGTAAATCGCTGCGTTTCTGTAGCACCACGTCTTCTGGGACTCTGTCAACAGTCCCGTAAATCTGACCGAGTTCGCCAAACCTAGAGACTCCACTCGGGCACGAAGACCCTCCACGTACCTGGGTTCGCCCGCACCAGCCATCACCAAGATCCAGTCGGGATACTTCCGACACACATGCTGCCAAGCCTGAATCAAATGCTCCGGGCCCTTTGTGGGATGCACTCGCGCAAGAAACAAAAGAATGCGTCGGCCATCGGCTTCCAGCTCCAGAGGATTCACGGAATCGTCGCCAGACTTCCCTAAGCTCGGTATTCTCGTGCCAACGGGCAACACAGCAATTGGATTAACAAAGCCTTGGCCACGCAGAAAATCGGCCTCAGCATAGCCGTTTACATGGATGCAGCTCGCGTTCCGAATCGCTTCATCCTGATAAAGGTATCGAGCAATCTTCTTCCTGAGTGGTTTTCGGCTCAATTCGTATTCTGTAAACCCTCCCATCAGATGGTAGACGTACGGAACCTTCCGGCGTACTGCCTGGCGACATGCGATGATTTGAGCAAAATGCCATGGACCGTGAACATGGTATATATCTGGCACCTTGCTGAGCTTCAGCTCCCTCGCAAATTCCCAGCTATATCCCAGCTTCGCCGGCCGCCACACAGCAAACCCTTTCTGCTCAATGGGTTTTGGCAGACACCTGCAACCTGAAGTACCCGGGAATCCATCCAGGTGGAATAGCCGGACGTCATAGCCTATTGCGGCCTGCGCGATGCAATGGTTACCAATCTCCTCAGTTGCGCCGCCATGCTCTAGCGCAAAAGTGCCTACGACGTGCATCACGTTTAGCATAGCTTCCCGATTAGCGGCTCCGTCCGAATTCGGCCGAATCGAATTCCTCTCGCCCCCATCGCGCGGATAGGGAAAATATCCTTTCGAGTCCACCTTGTCGGTTTCGGGCCAATGGGAATGTTGGTTCTTTTCCGGTGGAGGAGGTTTCGGAGTGCGACCTCATGGATCTCTGGGACCCCTGCCTCCGGCAGAATACGCCCGGAGATCCATGAGATCGCAAGGTATTGTGGTCGTGACGCAGGGACTCAAGTTTTTCCCCACCTCAACGACGCAGCGAAACCGGGCGAGGATCAAGCGTTCATCCGCGGGGTCGGACCTCGGAGGCAGAATGAAACATATTGGACGGTCATAGAAACGTCTGCCCGCAGTTCGAATCGCACTCGTTTCCTGGACAACTTGGGCGAACATTTTTCGCTACCCACCAGCTCGGACTGGCACAACGTTGCCTTAACGAATCCACAGCTCGTCGTCTTGTGGCTGTGAGCCCCCGCGCGGCGAGCACTTCCCATGCGTTTGGGACGTCGCCCCAGTCTCAAGATTGTTAACCAAACAGGTCGATCCATAATCCCCTCGCCATGCCCCACCCTTACCCTATCTGTTATTGGACTTTATGGAACTAAGTCACCGTACATTGTCCCGCTCGGGACATTACCGCGACCTGAGCCTTTCGGACCTTTCCCCGGCGCTCTCCCTTGGCCTGTTCCGGCAGATGCTGCGCCTGCGCCGGACCGAGGAGGCGCTGCTCGCCGAATACCATCCCGCCGAGGAGATGAGATGCCCGATCCATTTCTGCATCGGCCAGGAGGCGGTCCCGGCCGCCCTTTCGACCCTCGTCCGGACCGACGACTTCCTCTTCAGCCACCACCGCTCGCACGGCTACTATTTCGCGAAGGGCGCCCCCCTGCGCGAGCTCTTCGCGGAGATCTATGGCCGGGAGACGGGCGCCAACGGGGGGCGCGCCGGCTCGCAGGACATCTCGCATTCCGACTCGCACTTCTACAGTGGAGCCATCCTCTCGGGCGCCGTGAGCATCGCCGTGGGGGCGGCCTTCGGCTTCAAGTTCAAGAAATCCCCGCAGGTCGCCATCTCGGGGTTCGGCGAGGGTGCGACCGACGAGGGCGCGTTCTGGGAGGCGATGAACTACTCGGGCAAGCAGAAGCTGCCCATCCTCTTCGTCATCGAGAACAACCGCTATGCGACCTTCTCCGACCAGCTCAAGCGCCAGGCCGACGACAACATCACCGAGCGGGTCCGCCCGTTCGGCGTCAGGGCCACGAAGATCTTCGGCAACGACTGCGCGCTCGCGCACCGGACGCTCAGGTCCGCCATCGAGCGCCTCCGGTCCGGCGACGGCCCGGAGCTCGTGGAGGCGTACACCTACCGCTGGAACAGCCACGTCGGCCCCGAGGACGACGGGGCGAACAACTACCGGGGCCCCGAGGAGATGGCGTTCTGGAAGGACAACTGCCCGATCGTGCTCCTTGAGGAGAGGCTCAGGGAGGCCGGCCTCCTGAGCGACGCGGAGAAGGCCCGGATGGAGTCCGAGATCGCGGCCGAGATCGCCGCCAACTTCAAGTTCGCAAAGGAAAGCCCCTTCCCGAAGGCGGCCGACTGGCGAGCGATGAACTACGAGGACAGGAGCCCCATGGCCGACCGGCTGCTCGGGACCGCGGCGCGGGGCGCGTTCGACCACGACCAGGCCGAGGCCAAGCTCGGGCCGTACTGAGCGAATGAACCCGTGAGCCGCCAACTCTCCTATTCGAAGGCCATACTCGAGGCCACGGACCAGGCCATGGCCCTGTGCCCCGAGGTCGTCGTCCTCGGCCAGCTCGTGGACACCAAGTCGGGCATATTCGGGACCACCACGGGGCTTGCGGAGAAGTACGGGGCCGACCGCGTCCAGGACTTCCCGGTCTCCGAGAACCTGATGACGGCCACGGCGATGGGCGCGTCGCTGACGGGCCTGCGCCCCGTGATCGCCCACCAGCGCCTCGACTTCATGCTCTACTCGCTGGACGCCATCGCCAACTGGATGGCGCTCTGGCGCTTCAAGTCGAACGGCAAGTCGGCGATGCCGGTCACGATCCGGACCATCGTGGGAAAGGGCTGGGGACAGGGGCCCCAGCATTCGAAGAGCCTGCACGCGTGGTTCGCGCACCTGCCCGGCCTGCGGGTCGCGGTCCCGGCAACGGCCTACGACGCCAAGGGGCTCCTCCTCGAGAGCATCTTCAGCGAGACCCCGGCCATCTTTGTCGAGGGCCGGGGCCTGTATTCCATGACCGACGAGGTCCCGGAGGAACCCTACCGGGTGCGCTTCGGGCAGGCCGTTATCCGGCGGCCGGGCAAGGACGCCACGCTCGTGGCCATCGGCTCCATGGTCCCGATCGCGATGAGGGCCGCGGCGATCCTCGAGAAGGACGGAGTCGACGTCGAGGTCGTCGATCCGCGCACGCTTACACCGCTCGACCGCCGAACGATCTGCGACTCCGTGTTCAAGACGCGGAGGCTCGTGGTCGCAGACCCGGCTTGGCACTCTTTCGGTGCGGCCGCGGAGATCGTGTCGACGGTCGCCGAGAACCTCGGGGACAAGCTGAAGGCGAAGCCCGTCAGGGTGACGCTCCCCGACAGCCACACCCCGATGAGCATGGCCCTCGAGCCCGAGTACTATCCGGACGACTCTGACATAGTCTCGGCCGTGAAGCAGACCCTCGCGTAGAGCCCGTCCGTCCCCGGTCCAGAACATGGCCTACATCGAGTTCATAGACCAGGTCCACCGGAGCACCAAGCGGGACTACCTCGCGCGGGTCCTCGCCGGCGACAAGGCCGAGTTCTCCCGGATCGCCCGGAAGTTCGACTTCGACTACTGGGACGGGAGCCGGAACACAGGGTACGGCGGATACCATTACGACGGCCGATGGCTTCCCGTGGCCAGGAAGATGGCCGGTCACTACGGCCTGAAGGCGGGTGACCGGATCCTGGACGTGGGATGCGGGAAGGGATTCCTCCTCCACGAGTTCACGCAGGCCGTGCCCGGGGTGACCGTGGCAGGACTCGACGTCTCGCGCTACGCGCTCGACCACGCGAAGGAGGAGGTGAAGCCGTTCCTCGTCGAGGGCAGCGCCGTCAAGCTCCCCTACCCCGACAAGAGCTTCGACCTGGTGGTTTCTATCAACACGCTCCACAACCTGCAGCTGCCGGACCTCGAGCGGTCCCTCGGGGAGATCGAGCGCGTCGCCAAGGCAGGCAAGTACATCCTGATGGACGGGTATCGGACCGAGCAGGAGAAGGTGAACCTGCTCTACTGGCAGCTGACCTGCGAGTGCTTCTTTACTCCCAAGGAGTGGGAATGGGTCTTTGGGAAGGCGGGATACTCGGGCGATTATGGGTGCATCTATTTTGAATAGCCCGCCCCGCGGGATTCGACATGGGGTCCCCCTTTCGCCCTAATTTCCGAACACACTAGACCCGGACACCGTTTTCCACGGCCCCCACTCCTCGCGCCATGCCCCACTCCAAGTCCACCACACGGGAAACCCAATACCAGCGGTCGATAGACCTGCTGAAGGAGAAGGGCCTCACCCCGCTCGGCCTGATGACGAACCAGGCATGGCAGGACGATCCCAAGCACCTCCTCTTCACCCTGTCGCGCTACAAGTTCGTCGCGAAGATGCTCGCGGGCAGGAATCACGTCCTCGAGGTCGGGTGCGCGGACGCCTTCGGCACCCGGATCGTGCGCCAGGCGGTGAAGGGCCTTACAGCGACCGACTTCGATCCCGTGTTCGTCAAGGACGTCCTGGCGCGCATGGACCCGAAGTGGCCGTTCGACTGCAAGTTCCACGACATGCTCGCCGGGCCGTTCCCGGGCACCTTTGACGGCGCCTACGCCCTGGACGTGATTGAGCACATACCGCCCGAGTCCGAGCAGAGATTCGTGTCCAACATCGCCCGGTCGCTCGGTCCCCAGGGCGTGCTCATCCTCGGCTGCCCAACAGTGGAGTCCCAGGCCCACGCGTCGCCGCCAAGCAAGGCCGGCCACGTGAACTGCAAGACGGGCGACGGCATGAGGGCGCTTCTTGAGAGGCACTTCCACAATGTCTTCGTGTTCTCGATGAACGACGAGGTCGTGCACACCGGCTATTTCCCGATGGCCCACTACGTGATCGGCCTGGCGTGCGGCCGCAGGGACGCCTGACACAGCCCAGATGCCAAGCGTCCCAGACTTTGCCGGCATAAGGGAGGAGATCGACCTCACCCTGTTCGTCCCGTGCCTGAACGAGGAGACCCGGATCGTGCCGACGCTCGAGACCGTCCGGGCCGCAATGGCCGAACTCGGGTGCTCCTACGAGGTGATCGTCGTCGACGACGGGTCCACCGACCGCACCGCGGCGGTGGTGCAGGATTTCGCCGCCAGGAATCCGGACATGCCCGTCATGCTGCACAGCAACCCCCGCAACCAGGGTCTCTCGTGCAGCTTTGTGGACACGGCCTTCCGGGGGCGCGGGCGCTATTACCGGCTCGTCTGCGGGGACAACGTCGAGCCGAAGGAGTCGATGCTGAAGATCCTCGGGCGCATGGGTAAGGCCGACATTGTCATCCCCTACTATCCCGAGCTCCCCGGGAAAAGCAGGTCTCGCAAGGTGATCTCCCGGACCTACACGATCGTGGTCGACCTCCTGAGCGGGAACAAGCTGCACTACTACAATGGGTGCGCCCTCTACCGCCGGGCCCACGTCATGCGCTGGGCGTCCTACAACTACGGCTTCGGATTCCAGGCGCACCTCATAACGACCCTCCTCGACCGGAAGGCCACGTATGTCGAGGTGCCGATAGCGGGCTTTCACCTGACGAAGGACCGCGGGTCCCCGCTCAACCTGAGGAATTTCCTGTCCACGACCCACACGCTGATCGAGATCCTTGTCCGGCGGATCCGGACGATGGTCTATGGAAACTAGGATCGAGTCTGGGCCCGGCGCCGCGGCTTCCCGCGCCATGGAAGACGAGGGGGGATCATGGAAGCCCTGAGCAGCGCCCCGGGCTCCGTCCAGCGCCTGCCGGAGCTTGATGGCCTCAGGGGCGTCGCAGCGCTCGCGGTGGTAATGGCCCACTACACCCCGGCAACTCCCACCGCTGACAAGAACCCCACCCCGTACCTGTTCAATGCGATCCACGCGTTCTCGCTGGCGAATATCGGTGTGCTGTTCTTCTTCGGACTCTCCTCGTTCCTGCTCACGTGGCTCGCGGAGGAGCGGTTCATCCGCAAAGGCTCCTTTGAGGCGTCCCAGTTCCTCATCCACCGCTTCTTTCGGATTGTCCCGCTCTATCTGGCCGTCCTCGCTATCTCGCTATTCCTAATCCGCGACAACGGGTGGCTCATCAATTTCAATGTCTATGACGTCGGGGAGCGCCGATACACCGTGGGCCACATCTGGGTGTACCTCCTGTTCCTTTACAATTGGGTCGACGCTCTGCTCGGCTTTAGGGGCTACCACCCGGATTTTTTTAACGAGTTCAACCACCTCTGGACACTGTCCGTGGAGGTGCAGTTCTACCTGTTGTTTGCCGCTTTCTATGCAGCGCTGCGGGCCTCCCTAGGGACGATCCCCGCACTTGTTGCTCGAGCCGTGTTATGCGGCGTGGCGATGAGGGCCGGTTTCATCCTGGTGACGTCGCTCGCCTCGCCCGGTCAGGCGGGTTCACTCTATTTCTACAGTTTTTCCTACCTGGAGGTTTTCGTCCTCTCCTCCGCGGCCGGGATCCTTTTCGCAAGGCGAGCGAACCTGACGGACCGCTTTGGGCTGCTGCGCCGTCCGGGCCTGGGATTGGCAACCGTCGTGACCCTCGCGGCCCTAGGCTGGGTCTGGAAGTATTTCCTCTGGGGGGCCCCGGACTCGGAGACCACCGCCGGGAAGGTGGCTTATTACGGGGTCTCTATCATCCTCTATTCGATCCTGGGGATTGCCATCGCGGCGTCGCTCCTTTGGCTCGGGGCAAACACGAGAAGCAGGCTAAGCGGCGTCCTCCGGCTCCCGCTCCTCCAGGCGTTGGGGACCCTGTCGTACGGGATCTACATGTGGCATTTGCCCGCCAAGTTCCTGATCTACGGGCTCGATAAGAGGCTGCTCCATGGCCTTGACGGGCAACGGCGGGTGGTTGGGGTGTTCCTTATGTTCCTGGTGTACGTGGCGTTCGTCCTGGCCTTGGCCGGGCTCACCTTCTGGGGCGTGGAGGCACCGTCGAACAGGTTCCGCCGATACCTGGATTCGAGGAGGGACGGCGTCCCAAGGCTGGGCAACCTTGGAAGGGCGCCGCTTCCATTGGTTCTCTTGGGCTCGGGCGTCGGCGGCGCGGCAATCCTGCTTATCTGCTCACTGCGCCTCTGACGAGTGGATAACCCTTTTGCCCAACCTTCCCCCTTGAAGACCGTCCCCGATCCGGCACCGGCCAGGCCCAGCAAGGTGGGACGGGCTCCCGCCGCTCTGTTTGTCTGGCTGTCGGCAGTGCTGATTCTTGCCCAGGTTGCGCCGGTGGCGGCGATCGCCATAGGACGGGGTATCTGGCCTCTTCATAATTTCGAGGACTATTCGACCGCCTTTTGGGCGCCCTTGAAGGTGGGATACGTACCGTCCTACTACTTCAACCAATCGGGGTTCTATTTCGGCGGGGCCATGAAATGGGTGCACGCACTGACCGACTGGATTGTCGGTTCGAAGGAAGTGTCCCTCCACCACATGCAGGTGTTCGGGTACGCCTCAAGGGGCGCTTTCGCCCTATTGACCCTGGGGGTCGTGGCCATTTATTGGCGCCGTCGACCGGGAGTGGTACCCGTCATCACCGCCACTGCGCTCCTTCTGAGCTTCCAGATGGGGACACCGTTCATTGCCCAGCTCTACCACCTTCGCGTCGGCCTGCAGCTGTCCTATGTTCTCTTCGCCCTCTTGCTAGCGCTCGCCGTGCTCGAGGCCATGGCCCGGTTCCTTGAAAATGAAACCCCCACGCGCGCCGCGTTTCTTTACTGGGGCTTCCTGTCCGGGGCGACGCTTCTCGAGGCGCCCCATTTCGTGCTGTTTGCCCTGCCCCTTCTTGCGGTCACGTTCGTCCAGGCGGGCTCGCTGGGGGCGATTGCAGCCCGCGCATTCCAGTGGGGCTGCGGCGCACTGGGAGGACTGGCCGGCGGCATTGCCGCACTCTACGGCTCCGACCTCCGCAGCGCCGCGGCGGCTGTGTTCTCCAATTTCCGGGGGATCGTCGCGGGCTTCCCGCAGCCGCAGCCGGGATTCGAGGCGTTCCCCAACCTGCGGTTCGATCCCTCCAGTGACTACTTCTGGGTCAAGGTGGCCATCGTGCTCCAGGTCGCGGCCCTCGCCGTCTTCGCGGCCTCGACCGCCGCCTCGTGGCGACGGCAGGGCCCGCGTTTCCGCGCCGGTGCGTGGGTAATCGTCCTGAGCTTTGCAATAAACTGGATCGCGCACCTGCATGTCTGGAAGACCCATGGAAGCTACACGACCGTCTTCTCAATCGTATATTGCGGATTCTTAACCGCGGGACTGATCTTCCAGGACCGCTGCCGGGCGCGCGCGGCATATGGGGGATCGCTCCTTAACGGGATGTCCATAGCGGCGGCGATCGCCGCCGTTTGCCTTCCCATCGGGGTCACCGTCCTGGGATACCCGTACGTCGAGTCCATCAGGACCGAGCGTGCGCAGGGAGAGGCATTCCGGTCATTCAACGACTGCATCGGCCGTTTTCCCGGGCCGCTCGGGTTGCTGTCCAACCGCGACATCAGCTACCTGCCCCTGATCGCCCACTGCAATTTCTCAAGGACGCTGTACCACATGGGCTCCAGCGTCGGGTTTCCCGACGGGCGTTTCGCCGAGGCCATCCAGAGGGACAGGTATCCCGATTTCAGGCTCATTTACGACGAGGAGGTGATCGGCGCCGATTATGACTTCCGAAAGGCGCGCCTGAACGGCGAGCTAAGGCGCGTGAGTCCGGTCCTAAGCGCCCGGACCGTCCTGGTACCCCTGTCGGCGGCCGAGGGTGGCCGGTATTTGGCGGAGCCTGGCAGCCCGGTCCGCTTCATCGCATTTGAAAGCGGAGCGCCCCCGGCTGGACTGGCCCTTGAGCTAAGGTCGCACCCCGACATGGGCGTTGCGTTCAACGGTTCCCGCGGCTGGAGCTGGTCGATTGCCCCGCTTCGGGACGGCGAAGCGCGCACGGCGATCCTCAGGGACGCCTGGCCGGCTCCGTGGGGACAGGAGGGATTCGGGTACTACCTGGTGTCGACGCCGCTTGGATATTACCTTCTCGGGTTGCCCGTTTCGGAACATGCCATCGCCGCGCCGGCGCCGGCGGCTCCGATCGCACCCCCGAGGGTGGAGCCGCGGCTGGCCATCAGACCGGATCACGCGGGAGGCTACGGCTTTCTCACGCTCGACGTGCTCATGCCGCGCGTATTGCCGACCCAGGCCGAACCCCTGCTGACCACAGGAGAGGGGCAGGCGGGGGACGTTCTCTATATCGTCTATGCCGACTCCGGGCATATAAGGATCGGATTTGACCATTGGTCGGAGGGCGGGCCCCTGTCGCCTCCCATAGGGATCGACTACTCCGAAAGGCACCGTTTTCAGATCTCCATGGGTTCGCTGTTTCCCCGGCGAGGCGACCCCACGTTTGGGAGGAGGTCAACCGCCGAGATCGCGGGCCTCAAGCAGACCCTCATGGTGAAGCTTGACGGCATCGTGGTGTTCAACGCCAAGGCGGCGTTCTACGAATCGCCTCCCGGCCATGTCGCCATCGGCGAGAACCCGATCCGCGCCTCCACCTGCGCCCCGTCTTTCAGCGGGTCGATCCTGGGGCATCACCAGGATTGGCCATGAGGGCGTGTTGAGGTTCGGCTCCTCGCCGAGCCCGCTCCAGATCCACCGCCCGACGGTTAGGGTTTGGTTCCCGGGCAATTTTCGGGAAGAATCCGTTCCGAACTGATGGATCGCCAAGAACCCAGATTCGGCCGTCTCAAGCGGAAGATGCCCGCCGGAATCCTCGCCCTCCTGCTCCTTGGGTTCTACTCGTGGGCGCCGTCCTCGTTTCATTTCAAATGGACGAGCGCCCGGCCGGTGGGATTCTACAACGAGCTGGCGGACGCCTTCCTCGCGGGCCAGACAAGCCTTCTCCGCCAGCCCGATCCCCGCCTGGTCGCATTGAGCGACCCCTATCTCCCGGAACTGAACGCGCCCTACCGGGTCAACGACCTCAGCTATTTCAGGGGGCGTTACTACCTCTACATGGGGGCGGCCCCGGTCGTCGCCGTCTTTCTTCCGTTCAGGGCCGTGACCGGCCGCTACCTGACGCACGAGGCCGCGGCGACGCTGTTTTGCGCCGCCGGTGCGTGGGCCGGCGTGGGGCTGGTCCTCCTTATTCGCCGGCGGCTCCTTACAGCGTCCCCGTGGATGCTGCTCACGGGCGCGGTCCTCGCGCTTTGCCTCGCCAACGGCTTCCACGCGGTTGTCCAGGGCGGCCTGGCCCAGCATGTCGCGATCGCCGCCGCCTATGCGTTCGTGATGGTTGCCCTGTGGTCGCTTGCGCACGCCCTGACCGCGGAGCGGCACCCGCTGCCGTGGTTCTCGCTCGCGGGCCTGGCGCTCGGGGCCGCCATCGCGTCGCGCCCGAATTACGTGTTTGCGAGCTGCGCCCTGCTGCCACCCGTTTTTGCGGGCTGGCGACGGGCGGGCGCCGCACGAACTCCCGGCCTGTGGTCACGGGCGGCGGCCGCCTGCCTGCCTCTCGGCGCGGTCGTCGCCCTGGTCCTGGCCTACAACGCGACCCGGTTCGGGCGGCCGCTCGAGTTCGGGATCAGGTACCAGCTGGGCGGTTGGGACCAGAGGCACCTGGCCTATTCGGCCACGACCTCGGCCCTGGAGAACGCGTGGCGCTACCTCTTGGCGCCGGGCCGCGTCTCGGGCTATTTCCCCTTCATGAGGCTCGGGTCGTGGATGGCGACGGGAGTCCTTACCTGCGTTCCGTGGCTGTGGCTGGGGCCGTGGGCAGTATGGGCCCTCCTGCGAAAGGGCGCCCCCGGCGCGCTCAGGGCGCTCGGGGCGTCCTCAATCATTGTCGGCGCCTGCAACCTCCTCACTCTCATTTTCCTGCCCAGCGGCAACGAGGCCGCCGTCCTCACGAGCGCGAACGAGCGCTACATCGTGGATTTCCTTCCGGCCCTGACGTTGTTCGTGGCCCTTGGGGCGCTTGCGGCGGGCGAGCCAGGGATCGCCGGATCCCGCCCTCGATCGAGGCTCCTCTCCCCGCTGGCGCTCCTCCTGGCCGCAGCATCGGCGCTGATCTCCCTGTCGATCGACTTCCAGCGCTTTCCCACGGACTCTTACGCGCCGCTTGCCCGCATCCTGAACGGCCCATCCTACCTCGCGAGCCGGCTCAGGGGCGACGCCTACGGGCCGATCGACGCCGAGATCGTGTTTCCGCGGGGCAGGACGGGGTCCTACGAGCCGATCGTCTCCACGGGAACGCCGGAGGCCGGCGACCTGCTCTACGTCAACTACGCCTCCCCGTCCGAGGTTCGCCTCGGCTTCGTCGGCACGGAATTCGCCGGGAAGTTGGGCGATCCCATCTCCGTGGACTATTCCGCGATCCACAGGATTGAGGTGGCCATGGGGTCCCTCTACCCGGAGGAGGGTCACCCGGCGTGGTCAGGTCTCAACGAACGGCAGGCAGCCTTCCGGCTCCGGAACCTGCACGTGAGGCTGGACGGGGTCACGGTCCTTGACATGCAGGTGCCGTTTCACGCCTCGGCGCCCGCACAGGTGCGCCTCGGGGCGACCTCGATCCTCGGGTCGTACAGCGGAGCACAGTTCTCCGGGCGGATCGTGGGTTCCGGGCGCCTCCCCGTCGCACCCCCGCCGGAGGCGCTTCTCCCGGCGGGGGGATACGGCGCATTGAAGCTCAGGATCCGCCTCCCCTTGCAGAGGGCAGCGGGCACCCGCGAGCCCGTCGTGGTGACCGGCGTACCCCGAGCGGGCGATTTCGTCTATGTGGAGTACCTCCAGGGGGAACAGGTCCGGTTTGGCCTCGACCACTGGGGCGCGAGCGGAATCGCGAGCGAGCCGGTGCGCGTCGACTCCTCCTCGGCACACTCTCTGGAGATCTCGATGGGGTCGCTGTTCCCGACGGGGGCCAGGTCCGCAGTCAAGGACAGGACCCGAATCTCCCTGGATGGCGCGACGCTCCTCGACGCGGACCAGGCGACCTACGACTCCTCGCCCTACGACGTCTCCCTCGGGAGGAACACGATCGGGGGCTCGACGTGCGCATACGAGTTCACCGGCCAGATTCTCGGCTCGAGCCGCGATCCGGTGCCGGAGTGACCGACCGGCCGCCTTATTTCACCCGAAGGCTGATCTCCTCGCCGATCGCGAGGGACGCGGTGGCGGCGGGGCTCGGGGCGTTGAGGACGTGCAGCGCGTTCGGCCGCTCGATGATCTCGAAGTCCTGGACGAGCTCCCCGGAGGGCGTCATCGCCTGCGCGCGGACCCCCGAGCCGCCCGGCGCGAGGTCGCTTTCCTCAAGCGAGGGCACGAGCCGCCTGAGCGAGTCGCAGAACACCCTCCGGCTGAAGGAGCGCACCACCTCGTCCCGGCACATGCCGGCGTGCCGGCCCATGAACCGCCACAAGCCCGGGAACGTCAGCGCGTCCCAGAGGTCCGCGGCATTGATGTCCGTCTTCCGGTACCCCTCACGCGCGGTGGCCAGGATGGCGTTCGGGCCGGCCTCCACGCCCCCGTGGACGAGGCGCGTGAAGTGCACCCCCAGGAACGGGAAGGTCGGGTCCGGCACCGGGTAGATAAGGTTGCGCACGAGATGGGCTCGCTCGGGCCGCAGCTTGAAATACTCGCCCCTGAAGGGAACGATCCGGGTGGCCCTCTTCTCCCCGGCCATCGCGCTCACCCTGTCGCAGTGCAGGCCGGCGCAATTGATGATGAAATCAGCCGCGTGGTCCCCCTTCACCGTGTGCAGCCTCCAGCCGGCCCCCTCCCTTTCAATCCTCTCGACCCTGGAATCGGCAAGGAGCGACGCTCCACGCTCCCTCGCGTCCCTGGCCATCGCCTGGACGACGGCGTCGTAGTCCACGATCCCCTCCTCGGGAACCCGGAGGGCCGCGACACCCGCGACATTGGGCTCGACCTCGCGGATCGCGCCCCCCTCGAGCCACTCGAGCCCGGAAAGGCCGTTCTGCCGGCCCCGCTCGTGGAGGCTCCGCAGGCGCGGCACCTCGGAGTCGTCGACGGCGACGACCAGCTTCCCGCAGATCTCGTGGGCGATCCCGTGGCTCCGGCAGAACTCCGTCATCATGCGGATGCCGTCCACCGCCATTCGCGCCTTCACCGAGCCGGGCTTGTAGTAGAGGCCCGCGTGGAGGACACCGCTGTTGTGGGTGCTCTGGTGCCGGCCGAAGCCGGATTCCTTCTCAAGGAGGACGATCTCGTCGCCGGGCCGCCTTCGCTGGTGTTGGAGCGCGGTCGCGAGCCCCACGATTCCCCCCCCGATGATGCAGATACGCATGGCCGTTCAGTGCTCCCCTGCGGCCGCGCCGCGCGAAACCGACATGATTTTCCCGGTGAAGCGCCGGCCGAAGGCGTCCGAAACCGGGTTCGCCCCGACGCTCACGTCGCCGGGCGACGAGTCGTAGAAGTCGTAGGCGCCGGACATCACCTGGCGGCCGTCGAGGACCACCCGGAGCGTCCGCTTCAGGCGCGTCACATCCGCCCTGTCCATCCCGTCGAAGAACGGATGCTCCACGGGGGGATAGAGCGAACCCATCTCAATCTCGAGGGTGTGCTCGCGCCCGTAGTCGATCCCTATCGCCGGTTCCGTCACGGTCCCGCCGTAGCTCGTGTGCTCGAATCCGATCTGGATGTGGCCCTCGTCCGTGTAGTACAAGTAGATGAAGTCGGCCTTGAACGAGAGTCCCGTGACGACGAGCGGCTCAAGCTGGCCCTTCCTGCCGCCCGGGAACCTGAGGCGAAGGCGCAGGGACCCCACCTTGGACGGCGCCGTCGCGCCGAGCCACCCAGACAGGTGGTTGAACCCATGGGCGAGGCGCCGGTAGGTCGACGGATTGTAGTACTGAAGCAGGTCGTTGTGCTGGAAGCTCACGAACACGTTGAAGACGGCCGTGTAGGCCAGCGCGGCGATCCAGAGCGCGCGGGTGCCGAGTCGCCTCAGGCCCCCCCCGGGAAGCCCCTCGAGCCAGAACACCCCGACGCAGGCCAGGGGAAGGAGCGGCGGGAAAAGGTCCACCATGTAGCGGCTGGCCGCACCGGCGATGCGCCCGAGGACGAGCAGGTTGCACGCGAAGAGAACGAGGACGCCGGCGGCGAAGTCGCGCAGCTCGACCCGTCCCAGCGTCCTCCTGTCCCTCCATGCGGGGACCAGGAGCAGCGCGAGCCAGAGGAACGGCAGGTTGCATGCCCCGTAGACGTTTTCCTCCCCGGTGAAGCCCGCCGGCAGGTGGAACCAGGGCATGTGGATCACCTGGAAGAACGGGAAGAACGCGCTCAGCTGCGCGGGAGCCAGGAAATAGAACCACAAGTTTGCCGGGAGAAAGCCGAAGGTCGTCACCACGTCCCTCCTGGGATGGAGCCCCGCCAGCATGTAGCTCTGCCCGAACTCCGAGAAATTCCCGAACCGCCGGTAGTTGTAGGCGAGGAGAAGCGAGGCCACGAGGCCGAGCGGCAGCGCCACCGCGGCCACCTCCCTGAGCAGGAGCCTCATGTCTATCGGGGCCTTTGCCCTCCACAGCCTGAGCGCGGGAAGGAAGGGGGCAGCCAGGACGATCGCGCCGAAGAGGTAGTTCGGACGGCAGGCGAGCGTCATGCCGTAGCAGAGGCCCGCGAGCGCCAGCCAGAGGCGGCGCCTCGGCCCGCCCTTCATCGCAAGGGCAACGAAAAGGAGCGCGGCCATGACGAAGGCGTACGCGCCCGCGATCGCGAGCTCGTAGAAGATCGGGCGGCGAAGGAGCACCGGGACGAGGTTCCCGAACGCGATCCCAAGGAAGCAAAGCCCCGGCACCCAGGGGGCGAGCCCGGGGAAGTGCCGCCGGCGAAGCACCATGACGAGCGCCAGGCTGGAGGCGACGCCGAGCCACGCGAAGAAAGCGGCCGCGGCGTTCTCTCCGAGATAGGAGCCGGTCAGGGCCTTCCACGGGGCCAGCAGGAGGACCGCGGGGGCCGCGCCGAAGTAGAGGTAGTATTTCCCATGGTAGTAGCTGACGTCGTGGAACGGGCTTAGGCCCGCGTTCTGCGCCGGGTCCCACGGGTCGGCCAGGTCGGCCAGCGCGGGGTTCGGCTCCTCGACGAAGCTGAGCCGGCCCGCCAGGAAGCCGTCGGACAGGCGGTTGTAGAGGTCTCCGGCCTGCAGCTTGGATGAGAGCGGGTTCGAGGCGGACGTCGCGGTCCAGAGGTAGAACCAGCCGGAAACCGCGAGGACGATCGCCGCCAGGAGGTACTCGGCCCGCTTGGCCGACCGGGAGGGCCGATCGGGCAGCGTGCTGCTGGAGGGCGAGTCCATGGGTTCGATCCCATGGGAACCCATGGCCGCCGGAACGGCGACAACTTATTTGCCGGGAACGATCCGACGCCCTTCTACGGGGGAGAACCTGTGCCCCCGGCCTGCGGCCCCACGGGCACAAGGCGAAGCTCGTCCGCAAAGCTGTAGGGCTCCTTTGCCCCCGGGTCATAGCGGACAAACCTGAAATTGACCCTGTGAACCCCCGGCTGGGCAAACGTGATCGCTTTGCGGACCTGCCAGCCCACGCGCTCGAGCTCATTCGCCGTGAGGCGCGCGACCAGCGTCCCGGCCGTCTGGTCGTTGATGTCTATGTAGTCGAGCGTCCCGGAGGAGTCGAACGCCGCGCAGTCGAACTCCGCGGGGACGCCGGCGCGCACGGAGTCGGGGACCTCGACCGCGGAGAGGAAGCTGCCGCTCCTGAAGGAAAGGAGGACGTCCCCGGTCGCGGCGCCCCGTCCGTTGGTCGCCGAGATCCCGATGGGAAAGTCGCCCGCGGCGCGGGGCTTCCCCCGGATCTCGCCCGTCCTCTCCTCCAGGCGCAGGCCGTCCGGCAGGCCGCGAGCGGCATAGCGCACAGGACTGTACGCAGCCCTCAGCCTCCAAAGGATGGGTGCTTCCGCCGACCAGAGGATCCTGCGCGCCGAGGTGATCACGGGGGCGGCCGGGGGGCCCGGGGGCGCCTGGCCTTGCTCCGCAAGCATCCGCGAAAGGTCCACGGCGCCCGCGCCCCCCACCCCCTCCAGCCCGCGCCGCTCGTAGACCGACACCTTGAAATCCTCGGTCTCGGTGTCGGCCAGGTGCACCATGTGGGCATCGCACCACGGCCGTGTCACCCCGAGAAGGGCCGAAAGCTCGCGATCGTAGGGCCACGCGGGCTCAGCCCGTGACAGGAGGCACACGAAGTCACTCTCGCCGAGCCGGTCGAGCACAAGCTTCTCGCTCGTCTCGTAGAGTCCGGTCGGGAGCGTCTGGACAAACTCGATCCAATGGTGGTGCCGCTCATATCCCATCACGGAGAACGCGCCGGCCACGAGGCTGTCGGCGATCAGCGTCGCCGCGAGCCGCGGCCGCTGCACGTCGCATTCCTCCGCCCTGAAGTAGGCATAGTCGGCTATCGCACTGATCCTTCGCGAATCCACAGCCACCCTGTCGGGGTAGGGTTTGCGCAGCACCAGGGCCGCGAAGATGGCGACACCCGCGACGAAGGCCGCGCCCCCGACCCACCTGATGCTCTGACGGTCCAGGCGCCTGGCGAGGTTGGCGAAGCCAAGCACCGCCAGCCAGACTGCAGGAACCACCATGACGCCTATCGTCTGCGGCGCCTTCACCGGATGGAAGCAGAGCACTGCAAACGGGGCGAGAAGGAATACTATCGCAAGGAAGCAGCCGCCGCCGCCGGGCGGCGGGTGCCCTTCGTCTGCTGCGCCCGGGGTGCGCCGCCGACCCAGGGCCCAGGCGGCGACAAGGGTCGCGGCAAAGAGGGCCAGCGCGGGAAGGCCCACCTTGTAGATGAGGAGTTCCCTCGCAACCCAATGCACGGAGGCCATTGAGCCCAGGTGCGAGTCGCGCAGCGGTGGCTCCGCACCCGTGACGTGACCGATCCAGTAGTAATTGTAGATCGTCGCGCGGTTCATCCAGAATACGGGCGCCGCGATGGCGAACGCGACGAGTTTCGAGAGCACCAGGCGCCAGAACCGGGGCCAGCGGTCGCCCCGCGAGAGCACCCAGATGAGGAGGGAGATAAAGATGAGCCCGAAATACACGCCGGTCAGGAACCGGGTCAGGAGCGCGATCCCCACCGCGAGGCCGAAGACCGCGGACCGGCCGGTGGACCGAAACCCGTCGCAGGCGGTCGCCGCCCCGAGCGCGACGCCGTAGGCGCAGGCCGCCATCCAATCCAGTCGAAAATCCGTGGCCGAGCCCGTCTCGCCGGACCACGGGCAGAGGAGCGCCGCGAGGAACGCGACGGACACCCACGCCGCGACCCCGGACCGCGTGGCCTTCCGGACCGCGAGAAACGTCACGGCCTGGGCGGCGAGGAACCAGAGCATATTGACATCCAGAGCCGCGGCCCGCGACGGGCCGGTGAACTGGAAGACCAGCAGGGCCCAGAAGTCGTGGAGCGTTCCCTGGGCCGAGGTGTTGACGAGGGTCTGCCACACGCCCGCCAGAAAGCCGTGCTCGAGGCTGTACTCGTAGCCCTTGTAGGCCTCCGTCAGGTACTGGATCTGGTCGAACCAGCGCGGGTAGATCCCCGCTGCGGCGCGGTCCAGCCTCTGGAACAGGAGGAATTCGGAGGCAAGGGTGACGCACAAAGCCAGCAGGGTGCCCCAGGACACCGAATAGGAGGAGTCTTCCCTCCTTTTCTCGGGGACTGTCTCTGGAGGGATGCCCTTTGCCGCGGGTGTCATTGCTCGATGGAATCGAGGTTGCCGCAACGCGCGCCGATAAGCCAGATCAGGTTGACTCCAACCCCTTCTCCGTGTGGGTGTTGTCGGGCCGACAATGAGCGCCCCAGGACAACCCAAGCCTGCAACAGGCCTAGCCCGTAAACGGGACCTCTGGTGGCAGTTCACCGTCCGGGCCGTCGAGGCGCGCTACCGCGGGAGCTATCTGGGCATCCTCTGGGCCGTCCTCAACCCGGTGCTCATGCTCTGCATCTACTTTGTCGTCTTCGGCGTGATCTTCGGGGGGCATTTCAGGGACCCCTCCGTCGAATCCGTCCGGGACTACGCGATGGCCATGTTCCTCGGGCTCACGCTCTACCAGCTGCTGGCCGAGACCCTCGGGGTGGCCCCGCTCCTCATCACGGGAAACTCAAACCTGGTCAAGAAGGTGGTGTTCCCGCTGGAGGTGCTCCCACTCTCCCAGGTGGGCGGGCTCTGGTTCAACCTGGCGATCGGGCTCGTGCTGGCGCTCGGCGGCGCGGCGGTCATCAGCACGGGGCCGAGCCTCGTGGGCCTCCTCTGGCTGCCCGTCATCCTGGCGCCCCTCCTCATGCTTTCAGCCGGGCTCGCGTGGCTCCTCGCCGCCCTCGGGGTCTTCTTCCGCGACCTGGCCCAGGCAATGCCCTTCATCGCCCAGGTGATCATGTACTCGAGCGCGGTGTTCTACCCGCCCAGCCGCATGCCCCCGAACGTGTGGGCCATCCTCAAGTGGAACCCCTTCCTGCAGACCGTGGTCCTTTCCCGCGAGGTCGTCCTCTGGGGCCTGCCGGTCAACATGAGGGCCCTCGCCTACACCTATGCCGCCGGCGTGGCCTCGATCGTCGTCGGCCGATGGGCATTCCAGAAGCTGCGGCCGGCGTTCGCCGACGTGCTCTAGCAGACGCGATTCCCGGATGTCCAACCTCCCCCTCATCGAGGCCAAGAACCTCACCAAGGCGTACCGGATCTGGGACAGGCCCTCCTCGCGCCTTTCCGTGCCCCTAATTGAGGCCGCATCGGGCCTGCTGCCGAGGGAGTCCGCAGCCCGGAGGGCGATCGCCCGCCACGGGGCGTCCAAGTACCGCGACTTCTATGCCCTCCGGGACGTGAGCTTCATGGTGCGCCGTGGAGAGGCGACCGGGATCATCGGCAGGAACGGCTCCGGGAAGAGCACGCTCCTGCAGCTGATCGCGGGGACCCTCATGCCGACCTCGGGATCGGTGGGGGTCTCGGGCCGGGTCTCGGCGCTGCTTGAACTCGGCAGCGGGTTCAACCCGGAGTTCAGCGGGCGTGAGAACGTGTTCCTGAACGGGGCGATCTACGGGTTCACGAGGGCCGAGATGGCGGCGCGCATGGGCGAGATCACGGACTTCGCCGACATCGGGGACTTCATCGACCAGCCCGTGAAGACCTACTCCTCGGGCATGATGATGCGGCTCGCCTTCGCGGTCGCCGTGAACGTCCAGCCGGACGTCCTCATCATCGACGAGGCGCTCGCCGTGGGCGACGTGTTCTTCTCCCAGAAATGCTTCCAGCGCATCCGCGAGATCGTGCACCGGGGCGCGACGCTCATCTTCGTCTCGCACGACATGGGGGCCATCCAGTCGCTCTGCAACCGGGCGCTCCTGCTCAACCAGGGGAACCTCATGTTCGACGGGGCCCCCGAGGACTGCGTCAGCCGGTACTTCAACCTGCACCGGCCCGCGCCGAGGACCGGGGAGGCCGTGGCCGGCAGGCATCCGGCCATCGACCCGGAGGTACGAAAGGCGATCCAGGGCCAGAACATCGTCCCGAGCGCCAAGTCCCGGCACGGCGACCGGGCGCTCGAGGTGACGGCAGCCTCGGTCGTGGACAACCACGGGGCGCCCACCCTGGACTTCGAGATCCTGCACCGAGCCGCAGTGCGCGTGCTCTTCACGGCCCACGCCGACATCCAGCGCCCCTCGGTGGGGATCCAGATCCACGACCGCATGGGCAACCTCGCCTTCGCGGCCGGGACCTCGCAGCTGCGGTTCCCCCTGCCGGCGCTCGCCAAGGGCCAGGAGATCGTGCTCGAGTTCCTGGTGGCCCTCTGCCTGCAGCCCGGCTCCTACACCCTGTCGATCGATGCCGCCGAGTTCGACCAGGACGACCCCAATGTGGGAGTATTCTACGACCGAGTAGGGGGTTTGGGCCCCTTGAATGTCACTAGCCACGGCAGCGGAGCCCTTCCCTTCTACGGAATGGCGCAACTGCCCATGGAGATTAGCTACCTTTGAAGAACGAACCCTCCCGGGAACGGGCGTGCTGGTGCGGGCACCCCAACCTCGAGCCCTACTCCGAGTCCTACCATGTCTGCAGGGCGTGCGGGACCCTGGTGAGTCGCGCCTCGCTCCAGATCGACCTGGGCGAGCTCTACGGTAGCACCTACTGGAACGAGCGCCAGACCCAGCACCACGGCCTGCCCGACATCCGGGAGCGCGCGCGCCTCGACCTCCCCGAGCGCTGCACCCACTGGCTCCGGAGGCTCCTGGCCCTGCGCCCGGCGCCGGCCCGCGTCCTCGAGATCGGCTGCGCCCACGGCGGCTTCGTCGCCCTCCTGCAGTGGGCGGGATACAAGGCCGTGGGGATCGAGATGAGCCCCTGGGTTGCGGACTTCGCGCGAAAGACGTTCGGGGTCCAGGTCCTCACCGGCCCGGTCGAGGAGCAGCCCTTTGAGCCGGGAAGCTTCGACATCGTCGTCATGAACGACGTGATCGAGCACCTTCCGGACCCTGTCGGGACGCTGCGCCACTGCGCCGGGCTCCTGGGCCCGGGCGGGCTCTTCCTTGTCCAGACCCCCGAGTACAAGGAGCACCTGACGCACGGGCAGCTCGTGGAGACGGCCGACATGTTCCTCAAGCACATGGAGCGCAATAACAACGAGCACCTCTACCTCTACAGCCGCAGGTCCGCCGGCATGCTGTTCGCCCGGCTGGGATTCCCGAGCGTCGAATTCTTCGGGCCGATCTTCGCCTACGACATGTTCTTCGCGGCCAGCGCGGCCCCGCTGAGGCCCGTCGACGATGCGGCGGTCGCCTCCGCCCTTACAAACCACCCCGCCGGCAGGCTCGTCCTGGCGCTCCTCGACAAGGACTACGAGTCGACCGACCGCTGGTGGGCCATCCAGAGGCTGGAGGCCAAGCTCAAACCCCCGTCCCTTCGTCCCTAAAACAGGCTCGCCTCACCCGTCGCCTATGGTGTGAAGTGACCCCTTTTACGTGCCTGTTAAGCCCAAGACCATCGTTTACCTGAGGCCCGACACGATCGGGGACCTGATCCTGTTCACCCCGGCGCTCGACCTCTTCATGGCCGAGTGGCCCGATGCGAGGCATGTCATTGTGGTCAGGGAGGGTTACGAATGCCTCGCACCCCTTTTTCCCAAGGCCCTGGAGTGGAAGGTCGCCCACCTGAACCCGTTCAAGCAGAGGCCCTCCGAATGCCGCGGGCAGCTTGCGGGGCTGCTTTCCGAGATCGAGGCCCTTGCGCCCGGCCTCGTCCTCGCCCCGACCCTCAACCGGACCTGGCTCGAATTGGCGGTCGCCTCCCATTTCAAGGGGGTGCGCAGCATCGTGCTCGGGGGCGCCGAGGTGGACCCCATCTTTGCCGCCTCGCTCAGGCTCGACCTCGGCGTCGATCCCGCCGCCGCGTTCCGGGAGACGGTCCCCTCGGACGCCGGCGCCGGGGACGTCGAGAACCAGCACCGCTTCGCGGAGGAGGTGATCGGCAGGGTCGTGCCCCGGGTGCTGCCCGCCGTCAACGTCCCCAAGGAGGCCTCAGCCAAAGCCCAGGGGATCCTCTCTGGTCTCGGGCTCGCCCGCGGGAAGTGGGCGGCGGTGTTCGCGGGCGGCCTCGCCAACGTGCCGGTCAAGGCCTGGACCGCGGAGCATTTTGCGGAGCTGGTCCTCTGGCTCGAGGCCAAGAAGGGGATCCCGGTTCTCCTCATGGCGCACAGGGACGAGGCCAAGGCCCTCGAGAGGATCTCCCAGTGCGTCGTGAAGATGGGCGGCATCCGCCCGAAGGCGTGGCTCGGGACCGACGGCGAGCTCCCGCTCCTGGCCGCCCTCCTCGCGCAATCGCAGCTCTACGTCGGGCACGACACCGGCGCCATGCACATGGCGGCGGCCGTCGGCAGGCCGGTCGTGGGGATCTTCGGGGGCGGGCACTGGCCCCGGTTCCGTCCCTCCGCAAGGCAGTGCGTCTCGGTCGTCCAGCCCCTCCCCTGCTTCGGCTGCAACTGGGACTGCCACTTCGGAGACGGCCCCTGCGTGAAGACGATCCCCTCGGGCGACGTCTCGGGGGCCGTCGAGCGCCTCCTATCGGCCGGCTCCAGGGACCTGGACGAGGTCGTGGAATCGAGCGCGCTGCCCGCCGAGGCCGTGAGGCTCATCGCCGCATCGGCGCCCGGGATCCTCGCCCTCAAGCGCGACCGGGTCGACCGCCAGCACAAGATCGAGGAGCTGAAAAGCGAGACCGACATGAAGGACGTCGAGATCGGCGAGCTCAAGCACGCGGCCGAGGAGCGCAAGAAGGAGATGGAGTCGATCAAGGCGGAGCTCGAGCAGGAGTGCGCCGACAAGGACAAGGAGATCGACGAGCTCAAGGGCGAGACCAATTCAAAGGACACGGAGATAGCGGACCTGAAGCGCGCGGCCGAGGAGCGCAAGACCGAGATGGAGTCCATCAAGGCGGAGCTCGAGCAGGAGTGCGCCGACAAGGACAAGGAGATCGACGAGCTAAAGGGCGAGGCCGACACGAAGGACTCGGAGATCGCGGCGCTCAAGGACACGTGCAACGAGCGCGAGCAGATCGTCATCCGGCTGGACGCCGGCCTCAAGGCCCACATCGAGGCTGCGGGCGCCCGCGAGAGGAGGATCGCCGACCTGGAGGCCGACCGATCGGCCCTGGCGGCCAAGCTCGAGCTCCTCAGCTCGCTCCCCCCGGACGCGGCGATCTGGGCGCAGGTGATCCGCGACAAGGACGTCCACATCGTCAACATCGAGACGATGCTGAGAGCCCGCGACGAGGAGGTCCGCAACTACGCCTCGGGCTACGGCGGGATCGAGCAGGCCAAGCACTACGGCAAGCTCCTCGCCGAGAAGGAGGCGGTCATCCAGCAGCTCAACCGCGCATGCATCGAGCGGAGCGCCGTGATAGCCGAGCTGGCGGCGGAGACGACGGGCCCGACCGCGGCCCTCCGGAAGCTCTGGATCGCCCTCTCGTCGTTCGCCCGCGGAAGGATCGCCCGACCGCTCTCCGGATGGGCCTTCAGGAGGGTGGTCGAGAACTACTGGATGCAGATCGGCGTCCTCGTGCAGTACGAGCCCAGGCCCATCGCCTGGGACCGGGGCCTTGCGAAGCCGGGGGCGCCGGGCGAGCTCCCGACCATCGGGATCGTGACCCCGAGCTTCGGGCAGCCCGCCTACCTGGAGAGCACGATGCTGAGCGTCCTCAACCAGGGCTACGAGAAGCTCCTCTACGTGGTCCAGGACGGGGCCTCCCCCGACGCCAGCCCCGAGATCATCGCGCGCTACGCCCCGAGGCTCGCGCACTGGGCCTCCGAGCCCGACCGGGGCCAGGCCGACGCGGTCCGCAAGGGCTTCGCGCACATCGAGTCCCGGCTCGGGCCCGACGACGTGATGGCCTGGTTCAACTCGGACGACCTGGTCGCCCCGAGGGCGCTCGCCTTCGTCGCCCGGTATTTCACGGAGCACCCGGAGGTCGACGTCATCTACGGGCACCGGATCATCATCGACGACTCGGACCGGGAGATCGGCCGCTGGATCATGCCCAGGCACGAGAGCGACTCCATCGAGTGGATCGACTACGTCCCGCAGGAGACCCTCTTCTGGAGGAGGCGCGCCTGGGACCTGGCCGGGGGCATAGACCCGAGCTTCCAGTTCGCGCTCGACTGGGACCTCCTGGCCCGGTTCCACAAGGCCGGCTGCCGCATCGTCAGGGTCCCCTACTTCCTCGGGTGCTTCCGCGTGCACTCCCGGCAGAAGACCAGCCAGGTGATCCACACCACCGGCGCCGACGAGATGGCCCGCATCCGGCTGCGCTTCCACGGCTCGGAGAAGGACGACGCGGCCATGATCGACCGGCACGCCAGGCGCATCCGCTTCAGGGGCGCCGTCACCGCCCGCCTGCTCGCCCTGGGGATCAGGTGGTAGGAGCTTGTTTTTTGACGTGATATCCAAAGTCTTACCGATTCCGCAAGAATGATACCGCTGCTCCTTGTCGCCGGACTCTTCATCTATCTCTCCGCCCTCGGGCAGGCCGCTATCAGCCTGTTCAGGCCCAGGATAGGGGTCCTCTGGAGCTGGTTCGCGGCGCCGGCAGTCGGCCTCTCGCTGGTCCTCGTGGTCCTCACGCGGCTCAACGTCTGGGGCATCCCGGTCCGTGTCGCGGGGCCGTGGGCCACCATGGCGCTCCTTGTCTTCGCGGTCGGGGTCCTCGCCTGGCGCAGGCCGGTCCTGCCGCTGCGCCGGATCGCGCCCTTCCTCTGGATAGCCCTCGGGACCCTCCTCTACGTCGGGTGGCCGTCCCTCAAGTTCGGGTTCAACTGGATCTCCTACGGCAACGACGACATGGCGAACTACTGCCTCGCGGCGGAGCGCTTCCTCGCCCACGGCTACTACGACATCCCGCTGCAGACCGACCTCGAGGGCCGCGACTACGCGCAGCACTACTGGTTCATGCACGCGCT
>PLXR01000097.1 GCA_003151495.1 Opitutaceae bacterium | reverse complement strand
TCTTCTGCGGCGACCTGAACGTGGCCCACCAGGAGATCGACCTGGCCAACCCCAGGTCGAACCGCCGGAACGCGGGCTTCACGGACGAGGAGCGCGGGAACTTCTCGGGGCTTCTCAAGCGCGGCTTCGTCGACACCTTCCGCCACTTCGAGAAGGGGCCCGGACACTACTCCTGGTGGAGCCAGATGGGCGNNGCAGCGACCACTGCCCGGTCGGGCTCGAGATCGGCTAGGGCGCTTTATCGGTTCGCCAGGGAGGGGCGCCCCGGGCAACATGGGGGCAGTGAAGGTGCTCATAAAGGTCTTCGGGGCCCTGGTGGCGCTCTGGCTCGTCCTCCTGCTCGTGGGGCTGGTCCTGCCCGGCCACTACCGCGTCGAGCGCTCCGCGGTCGTCGCGGCGAGGCCTGCGGCGATCTATCCCCTTGTGGGGGACCTGAGGGCCTGGAGCAGGTGGGGCGTGTGGTTCTCAAGGGACCCCGCCATGCAGATCTCCTACTCGCCGGTGACGAACGAGGTCGGCTCGTGGAGCCAGTGGAAGAGCAAGAGCCAGGGCGACGGCAAGATGACGATCGCCGTCCTCAGGCCCGGGGAGGACTTCGAGTACCGGATGGATTTCCCGGACATGGGGATGGTCTCCCGTGGGGGGATGGCGCTTTCGCCCGGGGCGGACGGGACGACCCGGGTGACGATGTCGATGGAGGGGGACCTCGGGCGCAGCCCCGTGAACCGCTGGTTCGGCCTGTTCATGGACAAGCTGATCGGTCCGGACTTCGAGGCGGGCCTCGCGAACCTGAAGGGGCTTTCCGAGGCGAAGGCCCGCTGAGCGTCCCGATGAACGACCTGAAGGGCCTCATGCTCGAGCCCCCCCGGCTCACGCTCGCGGTCGCCGAAAGCCTCACGTGCGGGCTGCTGCAGGCGAGGATCGGGAGCATCTCGGGGGCCTCCGGGTTCTTCCTCGGGGGGATCACCGCCTACTCGGCCGAGGAGAAGGCCCGCCACCTCGGCGTCGACCGCGCGGAGGCGAAGGCCGTGAACAGCGTCTCCGACCGGATCGCCGAGCAGATGGCCTGGGGGGCCTGCGAGCTCTTCGGGGCCGATGTCGGCGTCGCCACGACGGGCTACGCCGAGCCCTCGCCGGAGTGGGGGGTTGCGGCGCCCTTCGCCTGGTGGGGGCTGGCCCGCCGCGGGCCCGGCGGGACCTTCACCGTCTCGAGCGGCCGCGCCGACTTCCCGGGGCTCGCCCGCGTCGCGGCCCAGGAGGGCGCTGCCGAGGCGGCGCTCGCGGCCCTCGTCAATTCCCTCAGGGGGCGATCTGCTGGACGTACGCCATGAGCGGCTGCACCTCCGAGGGCGCCGTCACCCAGTCGCTGTAGAGGATCTCGGGCATCGTGTACGACGTGTTGTAGAGGGTGAAGTTCGCCTTGTCGTTGCGCTGGACGTGGCCCGCCTTGACCGTGGCCCCCGCGAAGAGGCCCACCGACTTGGAGTAGACGAGGACGGGCGCGACGAAGATCCTCTGCGCCTCGCGCTCGACCTCGGCCGAGCTGGGCCCGGCGACCGCCTTGGCGTCGACGCCGATGTCGAAGCGGTTCGTGAAGAGGAGGCGGGGGGTCGCGTCGTCGGTCAGGACGCAGACGGTGTCGACCGACTTGGCCCCGAGCTGCAGTCCAAGGCTCGCCTCGCTGGCATCGATGAGGACGGGCAGGCTCCAGCGGCCGTTGGGCCTCTTCACCATGAGGACCCCGTAGCCGCCCTTGACGCCGAAGATGAACCCCGCCTTGAACTGGCTCAGGATCATGAGTCCGCGCGCGTTCTGGAGCACGCTGCGCGGGATGGCCGTCGTGGGGTTGGCCATGAACTCCCTGAGGATCGCCTCGCACGTCTCCACCCGCACCACAAGGTCCCCGCGCGGCGTGTGGCTGTCGTCGGCGCGAACGGAGGTGGCGCCCAGGATTGCGATAAGGGAAAGCGTAAGCAGTTTCTTCATGGCTGGAATCTTATGTATTTGATACACCGGGCCCATTGGGGCCGATCGACTGGTTAAAACACGGCGTTGACGACTTGGAAAGCGCGGATTGGCGGGAGTTCCTGCCGTTCTCGGGGGATCGTTCGCGCTAGTCGAGGCCCCGGGCGGCAAGCTGGTCCTCGTCCCATCCCAGGAAATGGCCGAGTTCGTGGAGGTACGTGAGGCTCACCTCCTCCCGGAAGGCCCCCACGTCCTCCCCGGCGAAATCCCAGAGGTTGGCCATGTACAGGTGGATCTGGGGCGGCGCGCCCGCTGCGTCCCGGTCCTCGGAGCCCACCGGGCTTCCGGTGAACAGGCCGAGGAGGTCGGGCTCGAACCCCTCGGCCAGGAGGTCCGTGCCCGGGGACTTCTCGAAGTGCACGGCCACCCGCCCGGCCAGCTTGCGGATGTCGGCGGGCAGCCCGCGCTGGGTCCGCGCGACCTCGCCGGAGGCGATCTGCTCTAGCCGCGAGCCCTTCATTTTGATTCCGTCGAGAGGTCGAACTTCTCGAACCTGCGGCCAAGCCACCACAGGCCCAGGACCGCCTCCGAGGAGAGGATCGCCAGGACGGCGAGCGCCGCCAGGACGACGGAGGGCCCGATCCCGAACACCCATTGGGAGGAAAAGACCACGAGCGCGGCCGCCCCCGCGGCCGGCACCGCGACCAGGAGCGCGAAGAAGAGCTGCACGACCCCGAAGATAAGGCGCTGCCCGAACATCTCGATCCCCCCGGTCCGGGAGCGCGAGGCCTGGTACCACCCGGGCAGGAGCACCATGATCGAGTTCGGCACGATGAGCTGGATGAGGCAGAGGAAGGGCGCGGCCGAGGCCATGCTGAGGGCGACGGTCACCCGGATACCGGGTGTCAGCCACTCGATAGCCCCGTCGGCGTCGACGGCGGCGGAGCAGGCGATGATCGTGCACCAGAGGATGGCGGTCAGGATCGCGGTCGGCGCGAGCAGCTCCCCGAGGGCCAGCCTCCAGCCCTCGAGCGGGTAGGTCTTCAGGATGTCGGCGTTCGGCAGGTCCCCCCGGAGATCCTGGCGGGCGATCTGGGGCCCGAGGAGGACGGTGTAGCCCGCGACCATCGCGCTGCAGACAACGACGATCGGGGCGACGACCCCGCCGCGCCCGCCGCCCCTCGAGAGGGGCCCGATCGCGGCGGCGGCCCAGACCATCAGCATCATGAGGATGACGAGCGCCCGTCGCCCGAACAGCGCGCTGCGCATCGAGAGCAGGTTCTTCCAGAGGAACGCGATCTCGGGCGGGCCCTTGGCCGCCAGCGGGAACGGGCCCGGCCGCGCCTTCGGGCGCGAGCCGCCCAGCTTCGGCATCTCGCCGCGGAGGGCCGCCTCCCTGGCGGCCGCCCGCTTCTCGGCCATCGCGATCGAGCCCTCCTCGAAGTGGGCCTCGGTCGAGGAGACCCAGTGGTAGTGGAGGGCGAGGAGGATGAGGGCGGGCGCGAGCGCCGCGAGGAATTCCCCCGGGCCCGTGGCGAAGTAGGGCGAGAGCACGATCCTGAACGGGAGCGTGAGCCAGTGGAAGGCGGGGGACTCGGACAGCTGCCGCAGGAAGGCCTCGGGCGCAGCCTGGGAGCTGTCGGGGCCCGAAAGGTACGCGCTCACCCGCCCTATCCCGGAGTAGAACAGCGCGGCCGCGTACGCCACGATGGCGGTCACGACGCCCAGGCGCCACATCCGGAAGTGCGGGCTCGTCTCCCTGAGCCGGGAGAGCGTCAGGTTCGTCCCGTTCATGTGGAGGTCGAAGGTGGACAGGATGATCCACCAGCCCACAGCGTGGATCGCGCGGTGGCTGCCGAGGTACCCCGACCTGTTGAAGAAGACCGCGATCAGGACGGACGTGAAGAGGATGGCGGCCTGCGCGCTCAGGAGGCGGAAGTGGATGAGGGCCCTGCGCGTGATGGGCGCGGGGAAGAGGAAGGCGATCTCCGCCTCGCTGAACCGCAGGCCGGGCTTGTCGGCGGGGGCGATCCACGCGAACGCGATGCGCACCAGGGCCGCCGCGCAGGCGACGGCGCAGATGGCCGCGGTGGCCACCGAGCCGACGCCCGAGATCGCCTGGGCCGCGAGGGCCGAGGACGGGCCCGCCGCGGGGTTCCTCCGGAAGAGGAAGAAATAGAAGTACGCGACGGCGACGGCGGTGCCCATCAGGTACTTGGGCTGGCGCAGACGGAGGACGCGCTGGACCACCTTGTTCCGAAGGGAGTGGAGCCGGAGGTAGAGGAGGGCGCCGAGCATGGCGGTCCGGGCCGGCCTAGCCTTCCGAGCCGCCCGTGGCCCGGATGAAGATCTCCTCGAGGCTGACCCCGGCCTCGCCGTTGCTGAACTGCGCGGAGACCCCGGCGAGGGTGCCGTCCGCGACCTTCTCGCCCTTCTTGAGGATGAGGACGTTGGTGCACACCTCCTCGAGGAGGTGGAGGAGGTGGGAGCTCAGCACGATGGCGGCCCCCGCCTGCGCCCGCCGGACGATCGAGTCCTTCATCCGGCGGATGCCGAGGGGGTCCAGCCCGGTGAGCGGCTCGTCGAAGAACATGACGCTCGGCGAGTGGAGGAGCCCGCAGGCTATGACCAGCTTCTGCTTCATCCCGCGCGAGAGCTCGCCGGGGAGGGCGTCGGCCTTCCCGTCGAGCTCGAGCTCCTGGAGGAGCGGCGTCGCCAGGGACTCGTGGTCCGCGACCCCGTAGATGCGGGCGACGAAGGCCAGGTGCTGGCGGACGGTGAGGTAGTCGAAGAGCCGCGGCTCGTCGGGAAAGAAGGCGAGGGCGCGCTTCGCGGACACCGGGTCCGCGGAGAGGTCGTGGCCGGCCACGCGGACCGAGCCCGAGGTCGGGGGGATTATCCCGGACAGGCACCGCAGGGTCGTCGTCTTCCCCGCGCCGTTCGGGCCCACGAGCCCGAGCACCTCGCCCGGGCGGACCGAGAAGGTCAGGTTCCGGACGGCGGTGAAGCTCCCGTATCTCTTGGCAAGCGCCTCGACCTCGATCATTGCGCCGACGGTGCAGGTCCGCGGCCCCGGGGGCAAGTCCATCGGGAGAATTCCGGTAACCCCCGCCCGCCCGGCGCGTCTCTCCCCTATATGATAACCACCCCCTTCGCCCGCCTCCTCCTCCTGGCCCTCGGCCTCGCGCTCCCGGCCGCTGCCCGGGCCGTCGACACGGCCGCCACCGTGCAGCCCCCGCCCACCCCCGGCATCGGCACGAGCCCGGCGGACGCCGCCCCGGAGCACCCCAGGCGGGGGCACGGCGGATTTGTCCTCGCGGAACTCACCGAGAAGCTCGGGCTCACGGCCGACCAGCAGAAGACCGTCGCGGGCATCATCGCGTCCAACCGGTCCCAGGCGAAGGAGCTCCGCTCGGATGAATCCCTCTCCAAGGCCGACAGGCACCAGAAGATGCTCGCCGTCCGCGAGGCGACCCGGGGCCGGATCCGGGCGGCGCTGACCCCCGCCCAGCAGAAGCTCTTCGACGCGCTGCCCGCCAATGCGAACGCCGGCGGCCCGCCGCCCGCGCCGCCCGCCCCCTGACCCGGGGCGCAGGGGCCCGATTTTTCGCGTGCCTTCGCGCGCGAAAACGTCATCCCTCGCCGGAGCGAGATGACCATCGGCGCGCTCTTCATCCTCATCCTGCCGGTCTTTGCGCTGATCGCGGTCGGCGTCGCGCTCAGGCGCTCCCACTGGATCGAGGGGTCGGCCGAGACGAGCCTCATCCGCCTGGTCGTCCAGGTGTGCATGCCCTGCCTCGTCTTCGACACGATCATCGGGAACGCGTCGCTGCGCGAGCCGGCCAACCTGATCCTGCCCCCGGTCGCGGGCTTCGTGACGACGGCGGGCGGCTTCGGGGTCGCCTACCTTGCGGGGCGGTGGATCGGCCTGGCCAAGGGCACGGGGCTCCGGACCTTCGCGCTCTCCGCGGGCATCGGCAACTACAGCTACCTGCCGCTCCCGATCGTGGGCGGGATCTGGGGTGAGCGCGCGCAGGGGGTCGTGCTCGTGCACAACATGGGGGTGGACCTCGCGCTCTGGTCCGTCGGGCTCATGGTCCTGACGGGCGCCTCCCCCGCGGGCGGGTGGAGGCGCATCGTCTCCCCGATGCTGGTCACGCTCGTGGCCGCCGTCGCGGTCAACCTCTCGGGCCTCGCCCCCTACGTTCCGGGGTTCATGAGGTCGATGGCGCACTCGCTCGGGGTCTGCGCGGTCCCGATCGGCGTCGTCATGACGGGGGTCAACCTCGCGGGCTTCCTCGACGAGCCCTCGAGGCTCCTGCACCGCAACGTGGCCGTCGGCGCCTGCGCGGTCCGGCTCGGGATCCTGCCGCTCCTCATGCTGGGCTTCGCCTACCTCCTGCCGTGCTCGATCGAGCTCAAGCGCGTGCTGGTCGTCGAGGCGGCCATGCCGGCCGCCGTGTTCCCGATCATCATCGCCCAGTACTACGGCGGCCAGCCCCTGACGGCGGTGCAGGTGGTCCTCTCGACCACGGCCGCCGGGCTCGTGACGTGCCCGCTCTGGATCCGCGCGGGGCTTGCGTGGCTGGGGCTCACCTAGGCTTCGCAATCCTCCGGGAAATGTGCAACGGTCGGGGGATGCTCCGGAGAACACTCCTTCCCGCACTCGTGGCGCTCACGCTGGTCTGCGCTGGCCTTGCCGGCGACGACCCTGCCGCCGCGTTCGACCAGCAGCTTGCCGGCCTCGCCAAGTCGGGGAAGGTCACCGTGATCCACCTGTGGGCGCCCTGGTGCGGCAACTGCAAGTCGGAGCTTTCCGACGGGAAGTGGAGCCGGTTCATCTCGGAAAATCCCGACGTCACCTTCGTGTTCGTGACCGTATGGAACCCGGCCGACGGGCGCGCCGTCCTCGAGAAGAACGGTGTCGGCCCCCAGGCGAACTTCCAGCTGCTCCTTCACCCGAACGGGTCGAGGAGAAAGGGCGAGCAGATGAAGGAGCTCCTCGGCATGAGGGTCTCGTGGATACCGACGACGTGGGTCTACAAGGACGGGGGGCTCCGGTACGCCCTCAACTACGGGGAGCTGCGCTTCCCGATGCTCAAGCAGATGATCGACGACTCCCGCGACAGCTGGGACCACTGAGGGTACCCCATGGAGAAGAAGGCCGCGATCGCGTTCATCGGCACGGGGGTCATGGGGCGGAGCATGGCCGGGCACCTCCTCGCGGCGGGCCACCCGCTCCACGTCTTCAACAGGACCCGGGAGAAGGCCCGGACGCTCCTGGACTCGGGCGCCACATGGCACGACTCCCCCGGTGACGCCGCCGCGGCGGCCGAGGTCGTGGTGACGATGCTCGGCTTCCCGCACGACGTTGAGGAGACCTACCTCGGCGCGGGCGGAGTCGTCGCGAGGGCGAGGGCCGGCGCGCTTCTCATCGACATGACGACCTCGAGCCCGCTCCTCGCCCGGAGGATCTCGGCTGCGGCGTCGGCCGGGGGGCTCGAGGCCCTTGACGCCCCGGTTTCCGGGGGCGACGTCGGCGCGAGGGAGGCGAGGCTCGTCATCATGGTCGGGGGCGGGGCGGGGGCCTTCGAGCGGGCGCTCCCGGTCCTCTCGGTCATGGGCAGGAACATCGCGCTCCAGGGCCCGGCCGGGGCCGGGCAGCACTGCAAGATGGCCAACCAGA
>PLXR01000101.1 GCA_003151495.1 Opitutaceae bacterium | reverse complement strand
GCGGCCGCGCGGAAGCTCAACGGGGCGAAGACCGTGCCTGGCAAGCACCGCCACATCGAGAACCTGGACTTCTTCGACAAGCTGGTCCTGGTCGACCAGGACCCGATCGGCAGGAGCCCCCGGTCGAACCCGGCCACGTTCGTGGGGCTCCTCGACCTCCTGCGGGACCTGTTCGCCCAGGTGCCGCTTGCGCGGGTTCGCGGCTACAAGGCGAGCCGGTTCTCCTTCAACGTCCGCGGAGGCAGGTGCGAGCGGTGCCAAGGCGACGGGTACATCAAGCTCGACATGCAGTTCATGGCCGACGCCTACGCCCCCTGCACGAGCTGCGGCGGCCGCAGGTACAACCGCGAGACGCTCGAGATCCTCTTCCACGGCAAGTCGATCGCCGACGTCCTGGACATGACGGTGCGGGAGGCGATCCAGCTCTTCCGGAACATCCCGCGCGTCCTTGACAAGCTCCAGACGCTGGACGCGGTGGGCCTCGGGTACCTCGCCCTCGGCCAGTCCGCGGTCTCGCTCTCGGGCGGGGAGGCCCAGCGCCTCAAGCTCTCGCTCGAGCTGAGCAAGCGCCAGCAGGGCCCCACGCTCTACATCCTGGACGAGCCCACGACCGGGCTGCACTGGGTCGACATCCAGAAGCTGATGGACCTTCTCTTCAGGCTGCGCGACGCGGGCAACACGATCCTCGTCATCGAGCACAACATGGACGTCGTGAACCTGGCCGACTGGATCATCGACCTCGGCCCGGGCGGAGGCCGGAGCGGCGGGGACATCGTCTTCGCCGGGGCACGGGGCGCGATCGAGGCCTGCGAGGCCTCCGCGACCGGAGCCGCGCTGAAGCGGTGGAGGACCCGCCCCGTCCCGGCTACTTCCTGACGACCCCGAGTCCGAGCGCGCCGGCCGCAAGGAGGACCGCCCCGGCGATGTAATACTTGGTCTGGTCGGTCATGTGGTCGCCCCCGTCGACCTTCTGGCCGATCCTCGAGAGGGAGTCGGCCGCCTTCCCGGCGATCGACTCCTGGCGCTCATGGCCCATGTAGAGAAGCCAGATGCCTGCGACCAGGGCTGCGATCGAGAGGAGCTTGCACATGGGGCGGAGAGTGGGGGAAGCGGGCCGCCCGCGCAAGGCGCGGATTGTTCCAAATGGGTTCCGGCGCCGGACCCCTAGTGTTCGCCGAGCCAGACGGCCCGGTAGGGATGATGGTCCAGGAGGGTCGGGCTCCAGCCGTGAACGGAGGGCCTGATGAGGAACACGTGCGTGTAGTGGTAGAGGGGGATGATGGGCGCCTCGCTCATCAGGATCCTCTCCGCCCGCGCGTAGAGCTGGTTGCGCGCCGCCGGATCCAGCGTCCTCGCGGCCGCGAACAGGAGGCTGTCGTAGTCGGAGCTGGACCAGCCCGTGAAGTTGTTCCCGCTGTCGCTCCTCCAGATGTCGAGGAAGGCGGAGGGGTCCTCGTAGTCTGCGATCCACGCGGAGCGAAGCAGGTCGTACTTGCCTGTGGTCCGGGCCCCCTCGGTCGCCTTGACGTCCTCGTTCGCCAGCACGACCTGGATCCCGAGGTCGCGGCGCCACATCTCCTGGACCGCCTCGGCGAGCGTCCTGTGGCTCTCGGAGGTGTTGTAGAGCAGCTCGAATGCGGGCAGCCCGGCGCCGCCGGGGTGCCCGGAATCCGCGAGAAGGCGCCTGGCCTCGTCGACCTGCCTGTCCTGGAGCAGGTCCGGCGCATAGCCCCCGATCCCCGGGGGCGTGAACGAGAGGGCGGCCTTCTGGCCTCCCCGGAGCACATGCTCGACGATCGCGGTCCGGTCGACGGCGAGCGAGAGCGCACGGCGGATGCGCGCGTCGTTGAGGCCGGGCCGGCGCACGTTGATCCTTATGAAATACGTCCCGAGCAGGGGGTCCACCCGCAGGAGCTCCGGGGACTCCCTCCGGTACGAGTCGATCTTGTCCGGCGGGGCGGTCTCGGTCAGATGGACCTGGCCCGCCCTGAAGGCGCGCTCCTCCGCGTCGATCGAGTCGTAGACGTGGAAGTGGATCTCCCGGAGGCGCACGCGGGCCTCGTCCCAGTAGGTTGCGGACCTCCGGACGACGATCTCCTGGCCCCTGTGCCAGGAGTCGAGGTCGAACGGGCCGTTGCCGACCCACCTGCCGGGGACGGCCCAGCCGTTCCCGCGCTGGGCCACGCCGCCGTACCGGGCGACCGTGGGGAGGTGGACCGGCAGCCAGGCCGGGCTGCCCAGGAGAGACAGGAACCACGGGGCCGGGTGCTCGAGCACCACGGTGAGCGTCCGGCTGTCCTTGGCCCTCAGGCCGACCTGCGAGAAGTCGGAGTCGCCCCTGTTGAAGGCCTCCGCTCCCTCGATAATGTAGAGCTGGCTCGCGTTCGTGGCCGCGAGGGACGGCGTGAGCATCCTGCGCCAGGAGTCGATGAAGTCCTCGGCGCTCACGGGCTCCCCGTTCGACCAGCGCGCGTCGGCCCGCAGGTGGAACGTGTACCGGAGCCCGTCGGGCGAGACCTCCCAGCGCTCGGCGACCCCCGGGACCGGGTGGAGGTCCACGGGGTCCTCGGAGACCAGGCCCTCGAGGAGCGCCGACAGGACCGTGTAGTATTTCGTCTCGGTCGCCATGTGGGGGTCCAGGTCGGCCAGGTCGGGGCCTATGCCGCGGTGGAGGACCTGGTTGGCGTCGCCGGAGCGAACGTTCGAGGTGCGCGAGCAGCCCCCGAGGACGGCGCATGCCGCCACCAGGGCCGCGACCGGCGCGATCCCCGCCCTCATATGCGCTCGATGAGCGCCACGGCGTGGGCCGCGATCGCCAGGCCCTTGCCCAGCTCGCCGATCCCCTCGTGGGTCGTGGCCTTGAGTCCGATCGAGGTCGTGGGCAGGCCCGTCGAGAACGCAAGGGCGGCCTTCATGTCGGCAATCCTGTCCGAGATCCGGGGCTTCTCAGCGATGACGGTCGAGTCGATGTTGACCGGCTTCCAGCCGTTTTCCCTGAGCACCTGCACGACGCGCCTCAGGAGCACCTGCGAGTCCACGTCCTTCCACGTCGGGTCCGTGTCGGGGAAGAAGTTCCCGATGTCGGGCAGGCCCGCCGCCCCCAGGAACGCGTCGCAGATCGCATGGGTCACGCAGTCGGCGTCGCTGTGGCCGAGGAGGCCGAAGTCGGCCTGGAAGCGCACGCCGGCCAGGACAAGCGGGCGGTCCACCGCCGTGCGGTGGATGTCGTACCCGTGGCCTATTCGGAGGGGCATGGAGGCACGGTAGCGCCTCAGGGTGCGGGAGCCAGCAGGAATTCAACCATCGCCAGGTCGCCGGGGAGGGTCAGCTTCGGGTTGGGGTGGACGTTTTCCAGGAGCGCGACCGGGTGCCCGAGAAGCTCCACCGCCGAGGCGTCGTCCGTGACCACGAGGCGCCTCCTTGCAACATGGGCGTAGGCGCGCTCGATCAGGGCCTTCGAGAACACCTGCGGCGTCTCCATGGCCCAGAGGCGCGAGCGGTCGAGCGTGCGCAGCCTTCCATTGCCGCTGTGCTCCTTGATCGTGTCGGTGACCCGGTGGGCGAGGACGACGGCCTGCTCCTTGCGGACGATCTTGTGGAGGGCGACGAGCTGCTCGGGAAGGATCATCGGGCGGGCGCAGTCGTGGATGAAGACATAGTCTATGTTCCCGGGCAGGGCGGCGAGGGCGGCCGCTACCGAGTCCTGGCGCTCGCGCCCCCCCTTGACGAGGATTGTCGGCGTCGGGGCGAACGCGGAGAGCGCCGTCATCTGGGAGCGGTCGCGGTAGACGACCGCGTAGAAGTCGGCGACCCCGCTCGCCGCGAACGCCGCCGCGGAGTGGGCGAATACGGGCTGGCCGGCGAGGGGCGCCAGCACCTTGTCCCGCACGGCTCCCGCCATGCGCTTTCCGGCTCCGGCTGCTAGAAGTATGACCGCGGTACGGGACATGTTCGGGAGGGGTCCAGGGTGAGGGACGGTCAGCCTGAGGGGCCCGCCGGCCGAGCGCCACACGGAAAATCATGGCGCGAAGTGAATTTTTGGCGAGGATGCCGGGCGTATTGAGCGCACAAACCCTTAACGCCCCGGCCAAGATCAACCTTTTCCTGGCCGTCACGGGCCGACGGCCCGACGGGTACCACGACCTTCTCTCGGTCGCGGCGCCCCTGGTCTGGGGCGACACCCTGAAGGTCGAGGCCGGCGGGGGGGCGTTCACCCTGGACTGCGACGACCCCGCCGTGCCGGCTGACGGGTCGAACCTCGTGCTGAGGGCCGCGGCCGCCTTCGCCCAGGCGACCGGCTGGGGCGAGGGCGCCCGGTTCACGCTCACGAAGAGGATCCCGATGGGCGCCGGCCTCGGGGGGGCGAGCAGCGACGCGACCTCCGCCCTCATCGCCCTCAATGCCCTGGCGGGCGGGCCCCTCGACGAGGCGGCGCTCGCGCGGACCGCGTCCGGCGTCGGCTCAGACTGCGCGCTCTTCCTGTCGGGTTCCCCGGTCGTGATGCGGGGCAGGGGCGAGCGGGTCGAGCGCCTCCCCAAGGAGGCCTACAGCCGCGTGCGCGGGATGCGCGTCCTCCTCTTCAAGCCCGGGTTCGCGATCCCGACCTCGTGGGCGTACGCGAGGATGGCCGCGGACGCCCCGAGGGGCTACGTCGCCCCCGGCAGGGCGGAGGCGATGCTCGCGGACTGGATCGGCAGGCCCGGCGCGCCCGCGGGGGACCTGCTCTTCAACTCGATGGAGAGGCCCGCGTTCTCGAAGTTCGCGGCGCTGCCGGCGCTCCTCGAGCGCATCCGCGCGCAGTTCGGCGTCTCGGGAAGGCTGAGCGGGAGCGGGAGCGCCTGCTTCGCGATCCTCAACGAGAGCTTCGAGGCGGGGCCGCTGGAGAATGTCATACGCGAGGCGTGGGGGCCGTCGGCTTTCATCGCGGAGACAAGGATCGCCTGACTCCGGTTCCCCCCAACCTTCTTACGCGGTAATTCGCATTGACCGGACCCCCGAGGGGGGCCGTCATCATCCCTCAGCCCCGGTACCTTGGGTCCCGGAGCGAAATTCTGCCATGGCACCGGAATCGAGCACCAAGGAGGAGATCATCGTGCAGGGCATCGCCGCCTCGCAGGGCATCGCCTATGGGCAGATCTTCCTATACCTGCAGAGCGAGCTCGAGATCCCCTCCTATCAGGTCGATCCCGACAAGCGCCTGGACGAGATCGCGAGGTTCGACAAGGCGCTGCTCACGACCCGCCAGCAGATCGCGAAGATCCAGGACGAGGTTGAGAAGAGCCTGGGCAAGAACGAGGCCCTCATCTTCGACGCCCATCTCCTCGTCCTCGAGGACCAGGCGCTCATCTCGGAGACCATCCGGGAGTTCGAGACGACCGGCAGGAACATCGAGACCTGCTTCGACATGGTGTCGAAGAAGTACATCCAGGCCTTTTCCGAGATCGACGACGAGTATCTGAGGGAGAGGGCGGGGGACATCCGCGACGTCGCCCAGCGCGTCCTCCAGAACCTGCTCGGGGAGGCGAGGAACAGCCTGAGCCGCCTGGTGGAGCGCAGGATCGTGGTGGCGAACGACCTGGCCCCGTCGGACTCGGCGGGGATCGACAAGGGCTCCGGCCTGGCGATCGTGACGGACTCGGGCAGCAAGACGAGCCACGCGGTGATCGTGGCCCGCTCGATGCAGGTGCCGGCCGTCGTCGGCGTCCGCGACCTGACCAAGCGGGTCAAGACCGGCGACTGGGCGCTTGTCGACGGCTACGAGGGCTTGGTGATCCTGAACCCGTCGGAGCAGACCCTCTTCAGGTACGGGAAGATCCAGTCGCAGAAGAAGTCCTTCGAGGTCCTGCTCCTCGAGGCCAACCGGCAGAAGGCCGTCACGCTCGACGGGGTCGACGTGACGCTCATGGCCAACATCGAGAAGGTCGACGAGGTCCCGCTCGTGAAGGAGTTCTACGCGATTGGGGTGGGCCTCTTCCGCACCGAGTACCTCTTCCTCAACTCGTCGCGCATCCCCTCGGAGCAGGAGCAATTCCTGGCCTACAAGGCCATCGTCGAGGGTGTGGCGCCGAACCCGGTCATCATCCGCACGCTGGACCTCGGCGGCGACAAGCCGATGGCCTCCGACCCGGACCTGTTCCCGAAGGAGGACAACCCCTTCATGGGGTACCGAGCGATCCGCTTCTGCCTCGACAACCACGGCATCTTCAAGGACCAGCTCCGGGCGGTGCTCCTGGCGAGCAGCCTGGGCAAGGTGAAGCTCATGTACCCCATGATCAGCGGGGCCGAGGAGCTGGCGCGTGCGAACGCGATGCTCGAGGAGTGCAAGGTTGAGCTCCGCTCGCGGGGGCAGCCCTTTGACGACAAGATGGAGGTCGGGGCGATGATAGAGATCCCCAGCGCGGCCGCCATCATCGACATCCTGGAGAAGCAGTGCGACTTCTTCAGCGTCGGCACGAACGACCTGATCCAGTACATGCTGGCGATCGACCGGGGCAACGACCGGATCGCCCACCTCTACGAGCCCGCGCACCCGGCGGTGCTGCGCACCCTGAAGCGCATCGTCGACGACGCGCACCGCCTCGACGTGCCCGTGAGCGTCTGCGGCGAGATGGCCGGCGACCCCGTCTACGCGCCGCTCCTCCTCGGGATGGGCGTGGATTCGCTCAGCATGGCCCCGCCGCTCATACCCGCGGTCAAGTTCCTGGTGCGCTCGATGAAGATGGCGGACGCCAAGGCGCTTGCGGAGAAGGCGCTCTCAATGACCGCGGCGAAGGACGCCTACGCCCTGTGCCAGGAGTTCAACCGCAAGCACCTGAAGATGGAGTAGGCCCGCAGACGGGGACTACGCCTTCGTCCCGGTCGCCAGGATCGTCTCGAAAAAGGGCTCGACCGTCTCCCTCGAGACCGGCGCCACCTCGATCTTGATGAACTTCGACTTCTTGAGGAAGAGCTCGAGCGTGCTCTCCTTGAAGCCGAGCCAGTGGTCCTTGTAGAGGTCCCGCGCCTTCTCGAAGTCGTGCTCCGCGAGCTCGAGGACGAGGATCTGGCCGCCGGGCTTCAGGATGCGGTGGGCCTCGTCGACGGCCTTTTGCGGGTGGATCGCGTGGTGGAGGGCCTGGCTGAGGATGGCCAGGTCCACGGACCCGTCCGGCAGGGGGACCTGCTCTATGTCGCCGAGCTTGTAGGTGAGGTTCGAGAGGTCGTTCTTGCGGGCGAGCTCGGTCCCGACCTCGACCATCCTCGGCGAGTTGTCGATGCACCAGACCTGCCGGGCGTTGCGCGCCAGGAGCTGCGAGATGAGGCCCTCCCCGGCCCCCAGGTCGGCGACCACGACATTGGGCACGAGCCTGAGGGCAAGCCGGCCGATCGCCTCCCAGGAGCGCCCCGGGCAGTGGTTGCGGCCAAGCCTGCCGGCGATCGTGTTGAAGTACTGCTCGGAAACCCGGCGGCGCTTGCCGAGCACCCGGTCCAGGTGGCGCCCGTCCTCGGCGATCACGTCCAGGTCGGAGACGCTGTCGACGGCGGCCCTGAGAAGGGCGACCTGGCCGGGCGCCAGGTTGCCCCTGAGCGAATAAAAGGCCTTCTTCCCGTCCCTCCTGTCGGCCACGAGGCTCGCCTGGCGCAGGAGCGCGAGCTGGGACGATATGCGCGACTGGCCCATCCCGAGGATCTCCTGGAGCTCGGCCACCGATAGCTCCTCCCTCATCACGAGCGCAATCAGGCGCAGGCGGGTGGGGTCCGACAGGATCTTAAGCGTGTCCCAGGAGGTGTTCACGGCAGACGCTAGGGTGCGCAATTAGCGCGCCATGGCAACGCAGTAACCCCCGCCCCGGGCCCCCTCAGGCGTAGCGCGAGATGCTGACGATCGAGTAGACATCCTCGGTCGTTCCCATCTTCACCTTGACCGAGTCGCCGGTGCGCTTGCCGATCAATGCGGCGCCGAGCGGGGTCTTGTAGGAGATGATGTGCTGGTCCGGATTGCCGTCCCAGACGCCCAGGACCGAGTAGCGGGTCGTGACGCTGTCGGGCCCCTTGACCTCGACCACGCTTCCGACGCTCACCTGTTCGGTGGAGGCGTCCTTGAAGTCGGTTATGCGGGCCCGGGCGAGCTCGCGCTCGAGCTGGCCCTTCTGGGCCATGAGCAGCTGCTGGTCCTGCTTGGCCATCTTGTACTCGGAGTTCTCCTTCAGGTCGCCGTGCTCGCGCGCGGTCGCGATCGCCTTCGAGTTCTCGGGGATCTTCTTGGAGACGATCCCCTCGTACTCGGCGCGCTTGCGCTCGAAGCTCTCGCGGGAGACCAGGAGCTGGTCCTCCTTGCCCTCGGCGTCGGCCGCGACAAGCGACTGGATGTTGGGGAAGATCTTGATGAAGCGGGCGAGCAGCGACTTCTTTGTAAGCTCCTCGAAGCCCTGGTTCAGGAGGAGGGTGTTCGCGAGGTCGCGCGCCGTCTCGGGGTCCGCGGTCGAGAGGAGGTCCGCGATCAGCTCGGTGTCGTCGCTCAGGATGTCGCCGAGCGGGATCCGGCGCGCGCTGGCCGCCTGGAGCGCCTCGTAGTCGATCGCGAAGAAGATGGCGCTCAGGAGGCGGGGCGTGATCAGGTCGTTGAGAAGCTTGGCGAACTTCTTCGAGTGGCGGTTCTTGACGATCCAGAGGAGCACCGGGGCCCTCAGGTTCTGCTCGGTCTGCCAGCGCTTGAGGGTGGATGCCAGGTCCTCGGAATGGCCGTTCTCGACCAGGAAGTTGATGCACTCGGTCGTGAACTTGCCCTGCGAGACCTTGAGGAGGCTGAAGACGATGTCGCGGCACTCGATCGGGTGGGTCTCCTTGATCAGCTCGAGGAAGTGGGACTGGAACTGGACGGGCATCTTCTCGGCGATGGCGGGAAGGTCCCTCAGGTTGGCCACCAGCGAGGACTGGGAGGGCTCGAAGGTCGACGGGTCGACCCCGGCCACCTTCGCGATCCTGTCGCGGACCGCGGCGCCGTAGAGGCGCTCGGCGGAATCGAGCTGGTTGCTGTCCTTAACGGCGTCGGCGATCCCCTTGAGGATCAGGCTCAGGTTCGCCTGGGCGGCCTTGTGGGCCGAAGCGGCGGCGAAATCCTCGGCCAGCGAGATGCGCCGGCGGGCCGAGCGGGTGGAGTTGAACTGGTCGAAAATCTCGTCCTCGGCGGAAACGGGGGTCTCGCGCAGGATGTAGCACTCGGTCTTCTTCTCGGGAACGGAGACGCGGGGGTCCTTGGCCACGGCCTTGCGGGCCTCGGCCCACCACTTCTTGAACTTCTCCTCGCCGACGACCTGGGAGAGGGTGATCTCGAGGTCGATCGCCGTGGTGGCCCGGTTGGCGTAGGATTCGAGGGCCTCGACGATCAGCTGGGCGGGATTTTCCGCAATCAGCTCGAGGATCTTCTTCGGCTCGGTCTCCTTGCGCACCAGAAGGTGATTGTCGGGAAGGACTTCCATCGTTCCGACGCAGAATGCCGGATCCATCGCGTGGGACTTCTTGCCCTTGAAGTCGATGACCAGGCGCAGCGTCGTGTCGTCGAACGTCTTGATTTGACCGAAGCCCCAGCTCCTGTGGATCACGTACGCTCCAGGCTTCATGGCCTCAAGCTTGGACTTTGAGGCCTTGAGGGCGGGATTTTTGGATAGGAGCGCGGAAACGGCTTCGGAATTCATAGTTGCGCAAATGAACGCGTGAACCGGAGAGTAAAATGGATTATGACCAAGCTTGTCAAACCGAGTCTCCAAAACACATGGTCCCCCGCCGTGCGCCTCATTGCGCGCTGGCTGGACCTCCGGGAGCGGATTGACGTGCTCCTGGAGGCCCTGCCCCCCGGCATGGAGGGCGCCGAAAGGGGCCGCTGCCAGCACCTTGTCTTCGGGGTGGTGCGGCATTTCGGGCGGATCGAGGCCGTCCTGGGCACCCTGGTGGCGCACCCGCCCCGTTTCGTGACCCGCGCCGTCCTCTACGTGGCCGCATTCGAGCTCATCGACTCGGCCGGCGAGGAGGCGGACCCCGGCCACGCCGCGAAGATCGTCCACCACGCCGTCGAGAGGACCAAGGAGCTGGCGAGCCCCGCCGAGGCGCGGCTCGTGAACGCGGTCGTGCGCAAGATGGCGGCGATCCTGCCGGCCCAGAAGGCCCCGGGCCCGGTCGCGACCGCCGAGGTGCTCGCGGCCTACTTCTCGCACCCCGAGTGGCTGGTCAGGCGCTGGCTCAGGGACCTCGGCGCTGCCGCGACCCGGCGGCTCCTCGAGTGGAACCAGTCCCCGGCGCCGCTCCACGCAAGGTGGCGCGACCCGTCGAGCCCGGCCCCCGGATTCCTCCAGGCCACGAAGTGGGAGGGGTTCTACTCCGTGCCGCCAGGGCACTGGTCGGGGGTGGGGCCCCTCCTCGCGGCCGGGTCCCTCTACCTGCAGGACCCCGGGACCCGACTCTCCGTCGGGCTTCTCGAGCCGAGGGCGGGGGAGACGGTCCTCGATCTCTGCGCGGCCCCGGGGGGCAAGAGCCTTCTGATCGTCGACGCCATGGGAACGGGCCGGATCGTGGCGATGGACCTGCCCTCCTCGCGGATCGACCGCCTGAAGGAGAACCTTTCCCACGCCTCGGGGGTCGGGGCCGCGCTCGTCCAGGCCGACCTGATGGAGGGCGCCCCGAAGGTGCTCAGGGAGCACGGGCTCCCCGTCGAGTACGCCGCCATCCTCCTCGACGTGCCGTGCTCAAACACGGGGGTCATGCGCCACAGGGTCGACGTCAAGTACCGCCTCCAGGAGGCGGACTTCGCCAAGCACGCGCGCCAGCAGACGGCGCTCCTCGGCGCGGCGGCCCGGCTCCTCGCGCCCGGCGGCCGCCTCGTCTACTCGACCTGCAGCATCGACGCGGTCGAGAACGAGGGCGTCGTGAACGCCTTCCTCGACCGCAACCGCGGCCTGAGCCTGAGCCGGAGCGCCGTGGCCGTGCCATGGACCGAGGGGCACGACGGCGCCGCCGCGTTCCTCCTTGTGCGCGACTAGGGCTAGGGCACGAGGACCGACACCCCTATCGAGCGGGTGTGCTCCTGGGTGCCCTCTATGAACGTGTAGTCGACCTTGTCCGAGTCCGACACGAGCCGATCGTAGCGGAGGGGGTCCCATGCGGTCGCGGGCTCGCCGTTAATCCGCGACACGAGGTCGCCCCGCCTCACGCCCGCGGCGGCTGCGGGCGAGCCCGGGACGACGCCGACGACCTTCCAGTAGGCCGGGGTCTTCCTGAAGCTCAGCCCGCTCCCCCTCATCGGGGGCACCCTCAGGGAGTCGGCCTCGTCGCACTGAAAGAAGGCCTCGTTGTGGCCCTGGTCGAAGGTGACGGTGAACCGGCAGAGGATGCCACCGCCGAGCGACGACAGCTCGTCGGTCAGCTCCGCCACCGGCTGGGGCACGTCGAAGGACCCTATCCGGAGGACCCCGGAGAGGCGCCCCACCTTCGACGACCGGTCGCCGGCGAGCGTGCTCACCGTGGGGCCGTCCACCGGCCCGTACATGAAGCCGGGTGCGAGCCCGGCCGGGTTGATCCCGATCGCGGCCGCGCTCCCCGAGTCGATCAGGGCCGCGAACTCCCGGTCCCCGAGCCGCACCGGAATCATCGGTATCTTGTCCGCGTTGTTGAAGAGGATGGTCTCCCCGGGTATCCCGTCCTCCGGGATCTTCGAGCGGAGGATGATCCGCTCGTTGGGGTAGTCCAGGGTGAGGACCGTGTTTCGGAAGAGCGGAAACCCGAGGATGCCGTCGATGCGGACCCCGAACTGCGCGGACAGGTCCGAGCAGTCGTAGACGAGCGCGGGCACGAACTCGAACCGCGCCGCGCCGAGCTGGAGCCTCTCGAGCGTGACGGCGCTCAGGCTCGCGTAGCCGCCCCCGGAGGAACGCACCCTCACCTGGGGCTCGTCGGGGGGAGGGGAGCCCGAGGAGGCGTAGCGCTTCGCCAGGTCGGGGGACACGAGCGTGACCGAGCTGCCGGTGTCGATGACGAAGTGGTACGGGCCGAACTTGTCCCACTTGTCCTCGATCACGAGGACGTTGCCGATGACGTGGCCGGGGAGCGTGACCGGCTTGTTGCCGACACGGGTGATGCCGGGCTTCGGGGCCGAGCGCTGCGCGCCGAGGCAGCCGCCGAGCAGGAGGCCCGCGAGCGCTGCCAGGGCGATCAGCGGGCGGTTCATCACCGGACGGGCTTTGTCAGCCTGGCTGCGAGCCCGAGCGTGAGCGCGGTGAGGACCGCGGCCCCGACAAACACGCTGGTTGCACCGAACATGAAGAAGACGGCTCCCGCGAGGACGGGCGTGAAGGCGCGGGCGAGCGACCCGAGCGACCGGAAGATCCCGAGCACGCGGCCCTGCTCGTCCTGGCTCGTGTAGAGGGAGATGAGCCCGGTGGTGGAGGGATTGACGAGGCCGGAGCCGGTCGCCAGGAGCGCGAGCCCCAGGTAGAGCACCCACGTGCGCGCGCAGAGGCCGACCGCAAGGAGGCCCGCCGCGGTCGCGACCAGGCCCCCGCACAGGACCGGGATCTCGGACACGCGCTTGAGGAGGATCCGCACGATGAAGCCCTGGGTTATGATCGAGCAGAGCCCGAGGAACCCGAGCATCAGCCCGTTCTGGCCCGCCGTGTAGCCGAAGCGCTGGGCCGCGAGGAACGTGACCGAGGCCTCCATGGCGACGAACGCGACGGCGAACGCGAAGGCGACGATGTTCGCCCGCCTCACGTCGGCGTTGGAGAGCCCGAGGATGGCGCCTATCGGGTTGCGAAGGCGCGCCTCGCGGGCGCCGGCCCGCGAGCTCTCGGGGAGGGTCTCCCTGAAGCTGCGGTTGACCCATGCGAGGTTCGCGAGGCAGAGCCCGAGCGAGACCAGGGCCGGCACGGAGTAGGGGTTGATCCCGTACCGCGCCAGCGAGGGGTGGAGGACAAGGAGGTTCCACTGGGCGCAGGCGGCGCCGAGGACAGGGCCCGTCACGAGCCCGAGCCCGAAGGCCGCGCCCACGATCCCCATGGCGCGGGAGCGCTCCTGGCGCGTCGTCACGTCGGCCACCGCGGCCGTGGCCACGGAGAGGTTGCCGCTGAACGCCCCGCTCACGATGCGCGAGAGAAGGAAGAGCCAGAATGAGCCGCTCACGATCCAGACGAGGTAGCCGACCGCGGTGCCCGCCACGGTCATGAGCAGCACGCCCCGGCGCCCCCGCTTGTCGGACAGGGAGCCCCAGAAGGGCGAGAAGACGAACTGGAGGACGGAGTAGAACGAGGTCAGGACGCCGCCGAAGAGCACGTCGGCGAAGGCGTGGCTCTGGCCGAGCGCCCGGGCGAGGGCCTCGCTCTCCGCGAGGAGCCACCCGAGGATCCCCGAGTGCCCGTCGATCCTGAGGTAGTAGCCGATGAGGTCGGGCCCGAGCGGGAAGATGATCGAGAAGCCGACCAGGTCTATCAGGAGCGTCAGGAAGATGACGCCCAGGGAAAGGGTGCGCCGGGGCGCCGGGGTCTCCGGCGGCTTCGTGGCGGCTGGGGCGGTCACCGTTACACCCGGTAGGGGAGCGGGAAGCGCGAGGTAAGCGCGGTCGCGCGCTCCTTGACCGCCGCGACCGCGGCCGCCTCGCCCGGGGTCCCGATCGAGCGCAGCACGGTGTCGATCATGTCGGCGACCTGCTCCATGTCCGCCTCTCGGAACCCGCGCGTCGTCACGGCGGGGGTGCCTAGCCTTATCCCCGACGCCTGGAAGGGCGAGCGCGTCTCGAAGGGGACGGTGTTCTTGTTGCAGGTGATGTTGGCCAAATCGAGCGTCTCCTGGGCCTTCTTCGCGGTGAGCTCGGGAAGGTTCCCGCGCAGGTCCGCAAGGAGGAGGTGGTTGTCCGTGCCGCCGGAGACCACGCGGTATCCCCGGGAGGACATCGCGGCAGCAAGGGCCCTGGAATTGCGGATGATCTGCTCCGAGTAGGCCTTGAACTCGGGCTTCATGCACTCGCTAAAGCACACGGCCTTCGCGGCGATGACGTGCATGAGCGGGCCACCCTGGGCCCCGGGGAACACGGCGGAGTCGAGCGCCTTGGCGTGCGCCGCGCGGCACAGGACGAGGCCGCCGCGGGGCCCGCGCAGCGTCTTGTGGGTGGTGAAGGTCACGACGTCGGCCACACCCACCGGCGAGGGATGGGCCTTGCCCGCGATGAGCCCGGGTGGATGGGCGGCGTCGAACATGAAGAGCGCATCGACGGAGTCGGCGATCTCCCGGAACGGGAGAGGATCGATGATCCGCGAGTACGCGGTGGAACCGGCCACGATCAGCTTGGGCCGCTCCCGCCGGGCCACATCGGACACCTGGTCGAAGTCGATGATCTCGCCCGGCTTGTCCGGATCCGAGCTGGCCGCGGACACCCCATAGGAGACGAAGCGCCATATCTTCGACGTGATGCTGGCCGGTGAGCCGTGGGTGAGATGGCCGCCATGGTCGAGGCGCATGGCCAAGATGGTGTCGCCCGGCTCCAGTAACGCCTGGTACACGGCCAGGTTGGCGTTGGCGCCGGCGTGCGGCTGGACGTTGGCATGCTCCGCCCCGAAGAGGGCCGTGGCCCGGTCCCGAGCCAGGTTCTCCACCTCGTCGATGACCCGGTTCCCGCCGTAGTACCGCCGGCCCGGGTAGCNNCTCGGCGTACTTGTTGGTGAGGACGGACCCCGACGCGGCCAGCACCGCGGGCGACGTGAAGTTCTCTGATGCGATCAGCTGGAGGGTCGTCGATTGACGATCCATCTCCTCGTCGAGCAGACGGGACACTTCCGGGTCGTCACCGAGCCAATCATCGAACGGGGTGGCGGCATAGGTGGGGCTCATAAGGTCGGGCGCTACCTTTCAGTCGGGCGGCTGTCAGTCGGGCGGCTGGCTTCGTACTGGGTGATCTCGTCGATCCGACGCTGGTGACGCCCTCCGGCATAGGCGGTGCCGAGGAAGGTGTCGAGGGCCTCGGTGGCCACGATGATNNACATTGGCGTCATTGTGCTCGCGGGCCAGACCGGCGGTGGTCACATCGTGCACCAGCGCAGCCCGGATACCAGGGACCTTGTTGGCGGCGATGCTGATGCCGATTCCGGTGCCACAGACGCACAGGCCCAACTCGACATGGCCGCTGACCACAGCTTGGCCCACGGCCTCACCGAATTTCGGGTAGTCGACGGAGACGTCGGGTGAGTTGGTGCCCATGTCAACGACCTCGTGGCCACCATCGGCCAGGTGCTTCGCCAACTCCGCCTTCAGGTCGTAGCCGGCATGGTCCGAGCCAACTGCGATGCGCATCCCCGTAGTCTACCGAGGGGTACCGATGCCGTTCGGCCTGTTTCGGGGGCCAGTTCTCGAGAGGCAAGACCCCGGTTTTCCAGGGGCAGGACCCGGTGCTCCTGGGCCGGCAGGGCCGGTTTCCGGGGGGCAGGACCCCGTGCTCCTGGGCCGGCAGACCTCGGTGGGCCGGGGGTTCTCACCACTCTGACCAAGCCATTATGCACAGAGAGTGGCCGGCCGACAGCGCGAGGAGCCTGTCCCGCTACGCTCGGGAACCTCATGTCATCCCTTGATCCTCGAACCCCCGTCATCGTCGGGGTGGGCCAGGTCACCAATCGCCCCGACCCCGACCCGGGCGCCGAGCTGGTCGGGCGCCCCGAACCAGTCGAGTTGATGGTCACGGCGCTCTTGCACGCCGTCGAGGACTGCGATGAGTCCGGGTCCGGTGGGACATCCCCCGCTGGTTGTGCCCTCCTCAAGCGTACGGACTCCATCCGGGTCATCCCCCCGTTCAACTGGGAGTACCGCGACCCGGCCGGGCTGGTGGCCGAACGACTGTCGATCCAGCCCAAGGAGCTGGCCCTGGCCACGACCGGTGGGAACAACCCGCAGCTCACCGTCAACCAGACGGCGTTGGCCATCGGCCGGGGCGAGCTCGACAGTGCGCTGATCGTCGGGGCCGAGTGCGGCTACACCGCCGCGGCGGTGCGCACCCACCCAGATCGACCCGTGCTCGGCTGGACCGTCGAACCACCGGGTGGCGACCAACCGGTGGTCATCGGCACCGCTCGCCGCGGCATCACCGACGCCGAGGAAGCGAGCGGCATCGGCGTGCCCGGCCACGTGTTCCCCTTGTTCGAAAACGCACTCCGAGCCGAGGCCGGCCGGTCGCTGGCCGAGCACGATCAGCTCATGGGCCGCCTGTGGTCTCGATTCTCCCAGGTGGCCGCCGGTCATCCCAATGCCTGGATCACCGATTCGTGCTCGGGCGAGGACATCATCTCGGTCAGCGAGAGCAACCGGATGATCTCGTTCCCCTATCCCAAGCTGCTCACCGGGAACACGAGGGTCGACCAAGGGGCAGCGCTGATCATGTGCTCGGCCGCAGCGGCCGAGGCGGCGGGCGTTCCCCGT
>PLXR01000145.1 GCA_003151495.1 Opitutaceae bacterium | reverse complement strand
CCCGCGTCGCGCAGCGCCGCCGCGAACTCAAAGACATAGGCGGGCCCCGCGCCGCTTATCGCCGTGCACGCGTCGATCTGCGACTCGGGCATCTCGAGCGAGCAGCCGAGCGCGCCGAAGAGGGTCTCGATCGTCGCGCGGTCGGCGGGGGAGAGGGGGGAGCCCGAGCACCAGCCGGTCAGCCCCGCGCCGATCTGCCCCGGGGTGTTCGGCATGCTCCGCACGAGGCCCCGGGCCTTGGGAAAGACCTTCCCGAGCGCATCGATCCTCTTGCCGGCGAGCACCGAAATGACAAGGCGCCCCTCCGAGAGCGCCGCCAGGCGCGGGTCCGCTCCCGCCAGGTTCTGGGGCTTGAAGGCCACGACAAGGGTGCCGGCGCCCTTCAGGAGGTCCTCCAGCGAGGACGCGAGCCGGATCCCGGTTCGCTTGGAGAGGAGGGGGGCGCTGGCGCCAGTTCCCCCGATGCAGGAGATCCGGGCGGCGGGATAGGCGCCCTTCGCGAGAAGCCCCTCGACCATGGCCGCCGCCATGGAGCCGGATCCGAGGAATGCGATGTCGTCCATGGCCTGCCTAGTCGTCGTCGACCTGCGTGCGGTCGCGGTGGCGGGGATCGCGCACCGGGTGGACAAGGATGGCGGTGGAGCCCCCCTCGGGCCTCGACACCATCGTCACCTCCCCGCCGACGCTCCTGAGCGAGTGGCGCGCGATCGTCAGCCCCATGCCGACGCCCACCGTGCGCTTGGAGCTGACGAAGGGCTCGAACATCCTGTCGCGGATCTCCTCGGCTATCCCGGTGCCGCTGTCGTCGACGCGCAGCTCGAGCATCTTCTCGCCCCTGGGCTTGTCGTAGACCCGGGCGTTGATCGTGATCGGCCTCTTGTCGGCCGGGGCCTCCTGGTAGGACTCCCATGCGTTGATCAGCACCTTGGAGAGCACCTCCTCGAAGGTCTCGATGTTGGTGTCGATCTCAAGGTCGCCGACCGCGTTGTTGACCACGACCCCCGCCGTGAGCTTGTAGTCGGAGTGGAACCTGCGGATCCCCCCGTCGAGCAGCCGGTGGAGCGGCACCCGGGTCAGGTCGGGGCGCGACTTGACGACGAGCGTGCTCAGCTGCCGGACGATCCCGACGATCCGCTGGATCGCGTCGTCCACGTTCTGGGCGTTCTTCTTGACGTTGGCGGGCTTGTCGAAGCCGTTCTTGATCAGGTCCAGGTAGCCGATCACCACCCCGAGCAGGTTGTTCAGGTTGTGGGCGATGCCCTGGGCCACGGCGCCTATCGTCGCGGCGCGCCGCGACTCCTCGAGGCGCTTCTGGAGCTCGAGGTTCTCCCGGTTGATCGCGGCAAACCGGAGCTGCGTCTGGACGCGNNAGCATCAGGTCGAGGAGGATCAGGTCGGGCTTGTGGAGCTTCACCTGCTCGAGGGCCTCGAGCCCGTTGTTCGCCGTCGACACGGACAGGCCGCTCCGCTCCAGCTTGCGCTTGAGCAGCTGGACGTTGATCGGCTGGTCGTCGACTACGAGTATTCGCTCGCTGGGCATGGTCGGGGTGCGGACCAAGAATGGAGCGGGCCCGGCCGGGCGCAAGCCCACGCGCGCCGTCAGCCGCCGGCCCTCTGGCGGAAGGCCTTGACGGTGTTCCTCATGAGCATGGCCACCGTCATGGGGCCGACCCCCCCGGGGACGGGGGTGATCTTGGAGGCGAGCGGCGCGACGCCGGCGAAGTCCACGTCCCCGACAAGGCGATACCCCGACTTCCTCGAGGCGTCGGGGATCCGGTTCACGCCGACGTCGATCACGACGACGCCCGGCTTCACCATGTCGGCCTTGACGAACTCGGGGCGCCCGATCGCCGCCACCAGGACATCGGCCTGGCGGGTGATCGACGGGAGGTTCGCCGTCTTGGAGTGGCAGATCGTGACCGTCGCGTTCGCGCCGGCCTTCTTCTGGACGAGGAGGAGGGCCGCGGGCTTGCCGACGATGAGCGACCGCCCGAGGACGACGACGTGCCGGCCCTCGAGGTTCACGCCGCTTCGGGAGAGGAGCTCCATGATCCCCGAGGGTGTGCAGGAGGGGAAGCCGGTCTCGTCCTCCTGGGCCAGCTTCCCGAGGTTAACCGGGCTGAACCCGTCGACATCCTTCTCGGGCGAGATCCTCCCGAAGACGGCGCGCTCGTCGATCCCGGCGGGCAGCGGGGACTGGACCAGGATGCCGTCGACCATCGGGTCCGCGTTCAGGCTGTCGACAAGGCCCTCCAGGGCCGACTGCCCGATCGTCACGGGGGGAAGCAGGATGCGGCTCTCGATGCCTATCTCGGCGGCAGTCTGCCCCTTTTTCCTCACGTAGGAGACCGACGCGGGGTCGTCGCCCACGCGCACCAGCGCGATGCAGGGCTTGCGCCCGTGCATCGCCGCCACCTCGGCCTTCAGCTCGGCGACGATCTCGGCCGCGATCCTGTTTCCATCGATGACCTCCATCTACTTTAGGCGCAGGCCCTCCGCCTCGATCACGAGGTCGGACGTGTCCTTCACGGGCTTCAGGGACCCGAGGATGACCACGGCATGCCCGCCGTAGTTCTCGATCTGGTCGGTGAGCAGGAGGCGGGAGAGGTCGACATAGGCTATCCGGGCCCCGTCCGCGCCCTGGAGCTGCCAGTCGTAGGGGCGCCGCGGGGTGAGGAGCGAGCGGGTCGTCTCGAGCGTGCCCTCGAAGAGCTTGGAGACCGCCGAATTCCCCGCGGGGGAGGGGCCCGAGGAGGACGCGGGTCCCGCCGGCGGCGCGCTCGAGGCCTGCGGCACCGCGATCGGCGCGGACGGGGCCGGTGCGGCGGCCTGCGCGGAGACCTGGATGAAGCCGACGAGCGCCTTGTCGAGGCGCACCTGGGTCCATCCCCCGTGGAGCCCCGTGATCTCCGCCTTGTCGCCCTTCTCGAAGGTCGCGAGGACCCCCGAGCCGTCCTTCGGGGCGGTGTAGACGACCGCGCCCGGGATGACGTCGAGCTGCTTGCTGAGGTCCTTGTTCCTCACGTAGCCCTCGAACGGCCCTGCCACCTCGACGGCCGTCCAGCCCGCCGGCGGGGGCCCGGCCTTGTCCGTCGCGGCGGGCATATCGGAGCCCGCCTTCAGGACCACGATCACGGCCGAGGCCGGATCGGGCTGGCTCTGGACCGCCGTCGGGACGCTGAGCGTCGTGGCGCTGAGCGCGGTGCACCAGGCGAGGTTCGCCGCGGCTAGGATAAATTTAATCTTCATGGATTTTTGTGTCCCTTTGGGCGGTCGCCTGCAGCTCGGCATGCGGGGTGTTCGGCGACCTGAAAAGTTGCTCGATCTCCTTTGAAGCAAGTTGTTTTGCGCCGCGCAACGGGATTCCCTTGAGGCGGACGGCGCCGATCTGGTAGCGGCGCAGGCGAAGCACGATGTAGCCGAGCGCGGAGAAGAGGAGCCGGATCTCCCGCTTCTTTCCGTGGTGCATGTGGATGTCCAGGTCGATCGCCGTCCCGTCGGCCCTCGGGCTGATGAGCGCCGCGCGCTCGACCTTGAGGCGCTCGCCCTCGAACGTGAGCCCCTTGACGAGGCGGGGGAGGCGGGAGGCCGGGAAGGGCTGCTTCAGGGTGACGTGGTAGCGCTTGATCACCTCGCTCGAGGGGTGCATCAGCCGGTGGGCCAGGTCGCCGTCCGTCGTGAGGATCACGAGCCCCTCGCTGTCCTTGTCGAGCCTCCCCGCGCAGAAGAAGCGGAAGCGGTTGTACTCGCGCGGCAGGAGCGTGAAGATCGTGTCCGGGTTGTGGGGGTCGTCGTTGGAGCAGATGAGGCCCCGGGGCTTGTTGACGGCCAGCGTGATCCGGGGCTGCGGCTGGGTGCGCACGATCTTGCCGCTGACGGTCACCTTGTCCACGCCGGGGGTCACCTTCTGTCCCGCGACGGCCATCCTGCCGTTGACCCAGACCTCCCCCTGGGCGATCAGCGCCTCGGCGTTGCGCCGCGAGCAGATGCCCGCGTCGGCAATGAACTTCTGGAGGCGGAGCACGCCCCCCTGCGCGGGCTGGTCGAAGGAGTCTTTCAAGGTGAACGGTCAGCCTTACCGGGCCCCTCCGGCATGGCAAATGGAAAGCCCCCCCGGGCGGGGCGGGGAAAGGCGGTCAGACCTCGAGCGGCTTGAGGCCGGCCTCGATCTCGGCGCGGCGGGCCTCGAGGAACGGGGGAAGCGCCAGGCGCTTCCCGAGCTCCCCGGGCTTCTCGTCGGTGGCGAAGCCCGGACCGTCGGTCGCGATCTCGAAGAGGACGCCGCCCGGCTCCCGGAAGTAGAGGCTCCGGAAATAGAACCGGTCGACGGGGCCGCTGGTGGGCATGCCCATCCCCTCGAGCCGTTCGGCCCAGGCCTCGTACTGCGCGTCATCGGGGGTCCGGAACGCGACATGGTGGACGCCGCCGGCGCCGGGGCGGGCGGGGGCGCGGCCGGGCTCGACGGCGACGTGCAGCTCGGAGGCGGCGCCCTGGCCCCCCATCCGGTACACGTGGACCGCCGGGCCGCTTTCGCCGGAAAGCGGGTACGCGCCGATGCGCTCCATGGAGAGGACCTCCGTCAGGACCCGGTCCGTGGGATTGAGCTCGGGCACGCTCATCCGAATGGGCCCGAGGCCGCGGATCTGGTGCTCGGCCGGCACCGGGCTCTTCGCCCAGGGATGCGCCACTCCGACCTTCCCGTCGTCGACCAGGCACAGGCGCTGGCCCTCGGGGTCCTCGAAGTCGAGCGTCTGGCGCTCGTCCCTCACCGCGACCTCCCCGTGCCGGACGCCGAGCTCGCGGAAGCGGTCCCGCCACCAGGCGACGCTCGACTCCGAGCCGACCCGGAAGCCGGTCTGAATGACGCTGCGCGTGCCGCGCCTCTCGGGGGCCGCGGGCCAGTCGAAGAACGTGATGTCCGTGCCCGGGCTCGCGTCCCCGTCGGCGTAGAAGAGGTGGTAGGCCGAGACATCGTCCTGGTTCACCGTCTTCTTCACCAGGCGAAGCCCGAGCACCCTCGTGTAGAAGGCGTGGTTCTCGGCGGCATGGGCCGTGACCGCCGTCAGGTGGTGGAATCCCGTCAGGGAGAGTCCTTGGTTTTGCATCCCGAAAACGTGCGTCGATTGAACCAGCTTGCAAGCGGCTCCGCGCGGCACCTACATCGGCTGCCTCCGTTGCATGACCGACCCTGTTGAGACCCCGACATATACAAAGGACAATCCCTTTCCCGCCACGGTCACCGAGAACCGGCTTCTGAGCGGCCCGGGCTCCTCGAAGGAGACGCGGCATTTCGTGGTGAGCATCGCGGGCAGCGGGCTCTCCTACAGGGCCGGGGACTCGCTCGGGGTTTTCCCCTCGAACCGTCCGGGGGAGGTCGATGCGCTCCTCGCGGCGCTCGGAGCAGACGGAAGCGAGGGCGTCCTGCTCCCGAAGTCCGACGCCCCGGTGCCCCTTCGCGGGGCCCTGGCCACGAGGCTCGCGCTCGCGCAGCCCCCGCGGCGGATGGTGGAGACCCTGGCCTCGAGGGCGACGGAGCCCGGCGAGAAGGCCGCACTCGAGGCGCTCCTCGCTCCCGAGTCGGGCGAACACCTCGCGAAATGGCTCCGCGACCGCGAGTTCATCGACCTCCTCGCCGAATTCCCGAGCGCCAGGCTCACGCCGCAGGAGCTGGTCTCCCACATGCGAAGGCTCATGCCGAGGCTCTACTCGGTCGCCTCGTCCCCCCGCGTGTATCCCTCCGAGGTCCACCTGATGGTCGCGATCGTGAGGTACGACACGAACGGCCGCGACCGGGTGGGGGTCTGCTCGACGTACCTGCCGGACCGCGTCGACGTGGGCTCGCCGGTGGTGCCGGTGTTCATATCGCGTTCCCCATTCCAGCCCCCCGAGGACCCCGCCCGGGACATGGTCATGGTCGGCCCGGGGACGGGGATAGCGCCCTTCCGCGGATTCCTGCAGGACCGCGAGGCCGCCGGCGCCCATGGGAGGAACTGGCTCTTTTTCGGCGACCAGAGGCGGGCAAGCGACTTCGTCTACGAGGCGGAGCTGAGCGGCTGGGAGGCCTCGGGCCTGCTCACGCGGCTCGACACGGCCTTCTCACGGGACCAGCCCAGCAAGGTCTACGTCCAGGACCGGATGCGCGAGAACGCCGGCGAACTCTGGGAATGGATCCGCAAAGGGGCGAATTTCTATGTTTGCGGCGATGCCAAGCGCATGGCAAAGGATGTGGACGCGGTCCTCCACGAGGTGATAGCCGGCAGCGGCGGAATGACCCCCGCGGAGGCGGCTGACTACGTTAAGCTTATGAAAAGGGAGAAACGCTACCTGCGCGACGTCTACTAAATCTCAATGCTCACGTTCAACAACCGGACAGCCCTCGTCACCGGCGCAGGCCGAGGAATAGGCAAATCGATTGCAGAAACACTTGCCCGCCACGGAGTGACGGTCATCTGCGTCTCCAAGTCGCCCGACTCGTGCGGGGCCGCAGCAGCGGAGATCACGAAGGCGGGGGGCAAGGCCAGGGCGCTTGCGGTCGATGTTTCGGACGGCGCGGCCGTGGCCAAGGCGGCCGAGGCGCTCCTGGCGGAGATCCCCGTGATCGACATCCTGGTCAACAATGCCGGGATCACCCGGGACGGGCTCCTCTTCCGGATGAGCGATGCCGACTGGAATGACGTGATTTCGACCAACCTGAGCAGCTGCTTCCACTGGACCAAGCACCTGGCCCGCCCGATGACCCGCGCCCGCTGGGGCAGGATCGTCAACATCACCTCCGTGAGCGGGATCCTCGGCAATGCCGGCCAGGCCAACTACTCGGCCGCCAAGGCGGGGATGATCGGGCTCACCAAGTCCCTGGCACGGGAATTCGCCTCCCGGAGCGTCACGGTGAACGCCGTCGCACCGGGGTTCATAAAGACCGACATGACCACGGAGTTCGTGAACAAGCCCGAACTGGCGGCAAAGATCCTTGAGGCGGTGCCCCTGAAGCGGTTCGGGGAGGCGGCCGACATAGCCAATATGTGCGCCTATCTCTGCTCTGAGGAGTCCGGATACGTTACCGGACAGGTTTTTACCGTTGACGGCGGCATGGCAATGTGAAGCCTCCGGAGACTCGGATTACCACCCAATGGCTGACCAAAAAACCATAGACCAGCGCGTTAAGGAGATCATTGTGAATCAGCTCAACGTCAACGAGGAGCAGATCACACCCACCGCCTCCTTTCTTGATGATCTGGGTGCCGATTCGCTCGACACCGTCGAACTGATCATGGCGTTTGAGGAGGAGTTCAAGGACGAGATCAAGGGGGAGATCCCCGAGTCCGATGCCGAAAAGCTCCAGACAGTCGGCCAGGTCACCGAGTACATTAAGAGCAAAGCCGGCCAGAGCTGATCCGTCGTTGACGGCATCCTGGCGCCCCTGGCTTTCCCGCCGCTGGAAGTTGGCCGAAGGTCGACCCCGCTGCGCATGACCACCACCGAGCGGCGCGTCGTCGTGACCGGGCTGGGCGCGGTGGTCTCGATCGGCCACGACGTGCCCTCGTTCTGGTCCGGGCTCGTGGAGGGGAAGATCGGGGTCGACCGGGTGACGCTCTTCGATCCGTCGGCGTTCGCATGCCAGATCGGCGCGGAGGTGCGCGACTGGGACGTGAACCTGCTGATGGACCCGAAGGAGGCGCGGCGCAACGACCGGTACACGCACTTTGGATTCGTCGCGGCGAAGCAGGCCGTCGCCGACTCCGGCCTGGACATGGCGAGGGAGGACGGCGACAGGGTGGGGGTGATCATCGGCTCCGGCATCGGGGGGATGCAGACCTATGAGACCCAGCTGAGGGTCCTCTTCGAGCGCGGCCCAAGGAAGGTCTCCCCGTTCACGATCCCGTCCCTGATCGGCAACATGTGCTCGGGGCTGGTGGCGATCGAGTACGGCGCGCGGGGCCCGAACTTCGGGATGGTCTCCGCGTGCGCGACCGGCACGCATTCCCTCGGCGAGGCCGCCCACGCGATCCGCAGGGGGGACGCCGACGTCATGGTGGCCGGCGGCAGCGAGGCCGCGATCACGCCCTTCGCCTACGCGTCCTTCTGCTCGATGAAGGCCATGAGCACCCGCAACGACAATCCCCGGGGGGCGAGCAGGCCCTTCGACAAGAACCGGGACGGATTCATCATGGGAGAGGGCGCCGGCATCCTCGTCCTCGAGTCCCTGGAGCATGCGCGGGCAAGGGGCGCGCGGATCTACTGCGAGCTCGCGGGCTACGCCGCGACCTGCGACGCCTACCACATCACGCAGCCCGACCCGGAGGGCAAGGGGCTCTCGATGGCCATGCGCCGGGCGCTCGAGAGCGCACGGGCGAGCGCCGGGAGCGTCGACTACATCAACGCCCACGGGACCTCCACCCCCTACAACGACAAGTTTGAGACCTTCGCCATCAAGAAGGTGTTCGGGGACGGCGCAAAGTCGGTGCCGATCAGCTCGACTAAGTCGATGACCGGGCATTTGCTTGGCGCCGCAGGAGGCATAGAATCCGTGGTATGCGTGAAGACCATAGAGAAGGGGATCATCCCCCCCACCATGAACCTGGAGGAGCCGGATCCCGACTGCGACCTGGACTACGTCCCGAACGAGGCACGGGCGGCGAAGGTGCGGACGGTCCTCAGCAACAACCTCGGGTTTGGCGGGCAGAACGCCTCGATCGTCTTCCGCGCCCTCTAGGCCTCGCGGCGCTCGCCGCCGCGGTTGTCTTCGCGGGATGCTCCCCGAGGGCCGGCAACGCCCCGGCCGAGATCCCCGGCGCCCTCGAATCCCGCCGGGAGATCTGGGCGGCGATCCAGCCCCTTGCGGCCCAGAGGGGCCTCGACCCGCTCTATGTCTACGCCCTGGTCAGGATCGAGTCCCGGTTTGATCCCCATGCCAAGAGGGGCGAGAACCGGGGGCTCCTCCAGATAAAGCCAAGGGCATGGAAGGCCGTGAGCGACATTCCCTACGAGACCGGTGTCTGGGACTGGCGCACGAACCTTGCCGTGGGAATGGACGGCCTGGGGGCGATGAAGAGGACCCTCACCGAGAAGGGGGTCTTTTCCTACCCGCTCCTGTGGGCCTCCTACCACTACGGGCAGGATTTCGTTGCCGCGCACGGATATGAAATGAGCCGGATTCCCCGGCCGTCAGACACGCTCTCCTACAGGATCTGGTCGGGGGACATCCACCCCGTCGCGCCCCCGAAATAATCCGGGGATTCGTGTTGAGGGGAGGATTTGCGGCCGGCTTTCCCGTTTTGCCCCAATGGGTAATAGGGCGACCGCACCGCGGCGCGTATCCCAAGGCGCAGCTCCCAATTTGGTTATCTGATATAAGGCAATCCCGGTGGCCTTTTCCGATCCCGTTTCAACCTGCCCGTCGCCGTTGCGTCCCTAGTAAGAATTTCTTGCCATATACCGGATAGGTATGGTTACTATACCTGTGAAATTCGAGTTCGACAATACTAAGTCGTTCTCCAATGAGGCAAAACATGGCATCGATTTCGTTGTGGCCCAAGCTCTCTGGGATGACTCTTGGCGCTCGGAGATCCCGGCGCTAAGTGCGGATGAGCCGCGGTATCAGGTACTTGGCCGAATTGGCGACGAAGTCTGGTCGGCATTCATCACATATCGAAACGAAAAGATAAGAAAAATATCCGTGCGACGAGCTCGGGAAACCGAGGAGAAACAATACAATGGCCGCTAAACGAAAGATGTCTTCGAAGGAGCTCGATGCGTTGCATGACTCCGGAGCGGATTTGTCTGCCCAGCTTGACTCGCGTGCAGCCCGCCGCCCGGGCCTCGAAATCCAACGTGTAAATGTGGATTTTCCGATCTGGATGGTTGATTCGCTCGATCAGGAAGCCGAACGTCTTGGAGTTCCGCGGCAGTCCGTGATCAAGTTCTGGATTTCGGAGTGTCTAGCTGGCAAAAGCGATAGAAAGGCTAGCCAGTCCACGGATCCGACGCTTGCGTCCGTCATGCCTTCTGCGGTGCAGAAGCCACGCCGGGCTTAGCGCGGAACATTTCAACGTTAGGTCTGGGAGCTTGAAACCAAGGGTTGCGAGAACAGGACTAAATGCTATTCTGCTCGATCAATGGTAACGCTTGCTCACAGTCCGGTTTCCTCGTCTCCCAAGATCTTGGGCGGGACGTTAGTATTTCGTGGTACGCGAGTTCCTGCTCAGACGATCTTGGATTACCTCAATGACGGATTCTCGGTTGCCGAATTCTTGGCCTCGTTTCCGTCTGTGAGAGAAGAAGACGCTCGGGAATTCCTGAAGTTGAGTGAATTAGAGCCGAAGTGAGGGTTATCCTAGACGAAAGCGTGCCGATACAAACGGCACGGTTCTTGATCGGCCATGACGTCACGACGGTGCAGCGCGAGGGTTGGGCGGGCATTGAGAATGGAGACCTGCTAAATCTCCTGGATGGCCGCTTCGATGTAATGGTGATTGCCGACAAAAACCTTCGATATCAGCAGAATCTCGCATCGCGGCGGATTGCATTAGTCGAGCTTCCTAGCAATCGATGGCCCGTTTTGGAACGAATGGCTACGCAGGTTGCCGACGCGGTGAACAAGGCGCGTCCAGGTGCATACATCAGTCTTGAGACCTAACCAATAGTCGGAACCGACGCTTGCGTCGGTCATGCCTTCTGCGGTGCAGAAGCCACGCCGGGCTTAACGCGGACCATTTCAACGATATGGCGCCCAAACAAGTCACCGTCACCGAGGCCGCCCGGAATCCCTCCAAGCGGGTCAGGAGGGTCCATTATCAAGGGGGGACAACGATCCTCGTCAGAAGGGGCAAGCCGATGGTCAAAATGACCCCTGCCTGCCGCCCCAAGACCGGACGGGAATTGGCTGCGCTCTGGCCTAAGCGCTCGGTGCTGAGTTCAGGTGTGGCCTCTAGCTTCGAGCGGGTCATGGCCGATTCCCGAAGCCGTCTTGGCCCCCTTGCTCCAAGGTGGGAGTGATACTCGACACATTCGCAACCCGTGCCGCGGAGAAATGTCGATTACACCTCCACGCCCTTTTCGCAGCGCGTGAACAGGAGACTCAGGCATCGCGCCATCGCCGATCAGGCTGTGAGGCCTAACAATTCAGGGACAGCAACTTAACCCTGTCAGGCCTTCTGGACGAGGCCGGCCTTGATGGCCTTCACCGAGACCCAGACGCGCTTCGTTCCGCCATTGGCCATGCGAATCCGGACCCTCTGCAGGTTGGGCCGGAACTTGCGCTTCGTGATGCTGGTCACGTGCGTGCCGATGCCACCACTCTTCTTGGTCTGGCCTTTACGATTAATGATGCTCCCTTTGACGGGGCGACGACCTGTGATTACGCAGACTTTGGCCATGGTGTGATGAGTTAAAAGGAAGACGTTACCGGGCCCCTCGATCGGGTGGCAAGGGGATTCTGCGGTTGGCCCCCCGGGGGGCCTAACGGCGGCGCGCCCAGAGGGCCTGGAACCTCTGGCCCAGGTGCGCCGGGTGGATGAGTTCCATGAGGGAAAGCTTGTCGCGGCTCAGCCGGCCCGCCTCGGAGGCCGCCAGGCCCTCTATGAAGCCGGAGGCATGGTGCACAAAGAAGGCCTCCTGCGACTCGACAAGGGGCCGGTCGAAGCCGGAATGCCGGAGCGCGTCGGCGATCCAGTCCCAGCAGACGTGGCAGGTGAGGTCCTGCTCGCCGGGGTTCGCCAGCAGGTCATTGCTCTGCGCATGGTTGCGGTAGGCCCTCGCCGTGCCGGCGGGGGTGCCCCACGAGATCTCATCCCAGGACTTGCCGTAGTCGAAGGCGAGGAAGAGCCCCTGCCACGGTGGGGACGCGATCCCTCGCGCGAGTTCCGCCGCGGCAAGCGGCGCGTCGATCACGTAGCCCTCCGGGGCGGCGGGGGGCAGCATTTCCGGCAGCACGGCACCTTCCCCCAGCTCCACCTCGCGCGGCCCTTCTCCATCGACCCCCACGCCCAGCTCCCTCCACCCGCCGGAGCGGAACCGGAACCGGCGGAAGGGCTGCGCGTCGAAGAGCTCGTTGGAGAAGACCACCGACGGGGAATCAATCCTCAGGGACTCCCCGAGGCCCACGAGCCGCGCCGACCGGAACGGGTGGGGAAGCCCCCCAAGGACGCCCGCGCCCCGCTCTGCCCCGATCTCGACAAACTCGAAGGCGGAGGGCGGATCGGGCGCGAGGAGCTTCACGCACGCCGCGACGACCAGGCGCCCGAAGAGCGGCGACGAGGCGGTCGCCGTGAGGAAGTCCGTCCCCGGGCCGTAGCCCACGCGGGGCCGGTCCCTGCGGTAGTACCCGAGGGCCGGGTCGTAGAGGGCCACGTCCATGAAGTCGGCGAAGCTGAGCGCCCCGGTGCCGGCGGCGCGCTCCCTGAGCGCGCCCAGGATTGAGGCTCCGGGGGTGGGCTCGGGCGAAGGCTTCATTTACAAACGAGAGGCGATGACCACACTTTCCCTGATGTTCAAACGGATTCTCATCCTGGCGGGGGCCGCGATCCTTGGTTTCGCCGCGTGCCTGGGCTCCCTCCGTCTCGCGGGCTCGTGGTCGCTCCTGCCCAACCGGGACCTCGACCACGCCTCGGGCTACGTGCGCGAGGTGCTCAGGACCGTGAACGAGAACTACGTGGATCCCAACGCGGCCAGCTACGAGGCGCTTGCGAGGCTCTCGATCCACGGGATGGTCGAGCCGCTCGACCCGCACTCCGAGTACCTCGAGTCCAGGGACAACCAGGAGCTCGAGGAGGACCTGGACGGCGAGTACGGCGGGATCGGGATCGAGATAGAGACCCGCAAGGGGTCGCTTGTCGTGACCTCGCCCATCCCCGGCGGGCCTGGCGCAAAGGCCGGCATCCAGGAGGGCGACGAGATCCTGACCATAGACGGGAAGCTCGTGGGGCACGGCGTCGCGAGCGACAGGGTGGTCGACAGGCTCCGCGGCAAGCCGCGCACCCACGTGAAGGTGGGGCTCCTGCGCCCGGCCAGCGGGCGCCACATCGACCTGGACCTGGTCCGGGAGGTCGTGAAGATCGTCAGCGTGCGCGGGGTCCGGGTGCTCGACGGGTCCACCGGCTACATCCAGATCCGGGAATTCTCGGACCACACCGCGGAGCAGTTCGACGATGCGCTGAACGACCTCCTCGCCAGGGGCATCGACGGGCTCGTGATCGACCTGAGGAACAACCCGGGAGGGCTCGTGGACGCCGCCGTCGAGGTCGCGGAGCCCTTCTTCAGGAAGGGCAGCCTGATCGTCTACACCCAGGGCCGCAGGCCCGCCGACCGGGAGAACTACTATTCGGAGACCGAGGGGGAGCCGCTCAAGATCCCGGTCGCCGTCCTCGTCAACGGCGAGTCCGCGAGCGCGGCGGAGATCGTCGCCGGGGCGCTCAAGGACGCGGGCAAGGCCGTGATCGTGGGCGAGCGCTCCTACGGCAAGGGGAGCGTCCAGACGATCTTCAAGCTGAAGAACGGGGAGGGCCTCCGGCTCACGACGGCCCACTACTTCACGCCAAGCGGGGTCATGATCAACGGCCGGGGCGTCTCCCCGCACGTCGAGGTGGTGATGACGCCCGACGAGGACCTGAAACTCGAGCGCCAGGCCTCGCGGCCCGAGATCACCAGCCCGGCCGAATTCCAGGAGCACTTCGACTTCGCCCCGGTCGAGGACCGCCAGCTCGACGCGGCCCTCGACATCCTCAAGGCGGCGCGCGCGCTCAGCCGGTGATCCTCGCCTTCGAGAGCTCCTGCGACGAGTCCGCGGTCGCGATCTTCGACCCGGCGCGCGGGATCGCGTGCGAGTGGATCCACAGCCAGGTCGAGCTCCATTCGGAGCACGGGGGCGTCGTGCCCGACATCGCCACCCGCGAGCACCTGAGGCACTTCGGTCCCCTGCTCGCCAAGGCGATGGAGTCCGGCGCCTGGGGCGCGGTGACGCGGGTCGCCGTGACGCGCGGGCCGGGCCTCGCGGCCTGCCTGGCGGTCGGCGCCGCGGCGGCGAAGGCCGTCGCCCGCGCGAGGCGCCTTCCGATCGTCGGGGTGAACCACCTGCGTGCGCACGCGTGGTCGCCCTTCATCCCTGTCCATGCGCAGTCCCCGGGGGGGTTCTGGGAGGCGCTCCCCGCACTCCTGCCTCACCTGGGCCTCATCGTATCGGGGGGCAACACGATCCTCTTCTCGATCGGCGAGGACCGGCGGATCCAGAGGATATCGGGCACCCGGGACGACGCTGCGGGGGAGGCGCTCGACAAGGGGGCGAAGCTCCTCGGGATCGGCTACCCGGGCGGCCCCGCGGTGGAGCGACTGGCCGCCGGCGGACGCCCCGACGCCTTCGACTTCCCGCGCGGTCTCGGAAAGCGCGGCGACCTGGACTTCAGCTTCTCGGGCCTTAAGACGAGCCTGCGGTACCGCGTGCAGGCCATGAGCGAGGCCGATGTCCGGGGCTCGCTCCCCGACCTCTGCGCGAGCTACCAGGAGGCGGTCATAGACGCCCTCGCGAGAAAGACCACGGAGGCCCTCGCCCTCGGAAGTTACCGGAGTCTGGGCCTCTCGGGGGGAGTGGCCAACAACCGGGGCCTCCGGGGAGCGCTCGAGCGCGCGGCCCGCGGGGCCGGCACCCGCTTTCTCCCCGCCGAGCCCCGCCACACCGGCGACAACGCCGGGATGATCGCGTTCGCAGCCTGGTCGGACGCGGAGGACGCCACGCGATTCCAGGGGAGCGCGATCCGGGTCGACCCGGGGGCAGTCCTTTGAGCCGGGGGCGGCGCCCCGGTCGGGAAAATCCAATAGTGTCCGTTTTGGTGTCCGCCCCGTTCGAGCCCCGAAATTGCTAGTTATGGCCCCGACGTTTCCACGGGCGGACTCTTGACATTCTGTGTTCGTGAGACTTATTGGTGAGACATGAAAACTGCGACTGTCCGACAGATCCGCAACGCATTTCCGGCCGTACTTAAGCTCATCCGCAACGGCGAATCTGTCGCGATAACCTCACGTCGCAAGGTTGTGGCCACGTTGACGCCACCTACGATTAAGAAACCCGCACGGCGCCCGCGCCTCTGGCACGATCTTGACGCGCGTTTGGAAGTGCTTCTGCAGCAGCCGATGCTTCCGGTATCGGGCGCAGAGATGCTTGCTCAGGACCGCGACCGCTTCTGATTTGCGGGCCATGGTCTACGCTGACACATCGTTCTTGTTCTCCTTATCGCTACACGATGCGAATACGGCCGCGGCATTCGCCTACCTGAAGGTCCACCCGTCAAGCCTCGTGTTCACCTCGTGGCAGCGGTGCGAGCTGCGCAATTCCATTCAGCTCGCCGTATGGCGTGGTAACTGTGACGCTGTGCTTGCCAGGCGTGCCTTAGAGAAGATTTCCAGCGACGTTGCTGCCGGAAATCTCGTCGAATCGCCGCTTGATTGGCCGGACGCCCTTACGATAGCCGACAAACTCAGTGACAGACACACGGCGGCTCTTGGAGTACGCACCCTCGATCTGCTGCACGTTGCTGTTGCGATTAGCCTTGGCGTGAAAAATTTTATCACGTGTGATGGACGGCAAGTTGCATTGGCCAATGCGGCTGGGCTCCATGCTGAAAAGTTCTGAAGGCTGAGGATTCTTGTCGGGGCGGCCCGCCTTTCCTTGTAAACTTCGGTGTAATTGACGGGCTGCTATGAGTGACGACCAACACCGGTTTCTGGCGCTTATGGGACAGCTTCCGGTTCGTCTAACGGCGGAGCAGGTAGCTTGGGTGTTGAGCTGCCAGCCGGCTGTCCACGCAGTAGAACTTGTCTCCACGACATCCTCGGCGGCTTATTCGGTATCGTGCCCTCATGGTTGTTGGTGCAACCGCGAGGTTGGATGAAAACGATCCCGTGGAGTTAGAGGGTAGTCGGCGGGTTAAAGCCGGTTACCCAAAAGTAGCCTGGCTGGTGTCCGTTGTGGACCCTGAACCCCCAAGATCCTTGCTGCAAAGACAGTTAAGATTGGAGGCGCGGGTCGGAATCGAACCGACGCAAACGGGATCCGTTGTATCTGTGAATCACTGCATCCGAGATGGACGCGTCCTCACAAACCTAGCAACCGGTTGCCCCTGCGGCCAGCACCGAGATTTCGTCCTACTGCCAAGGTTGGCCGGCAATCAGGTCAAACTCGTCATGTGTCGCAATGCGTCCACCGCGGATTTCTTGGCATCGGATTGCGTGGGCTCCGATCCCTCGTCGAGAATTGGTCCCTCGATGCTAACGCTCGCCCAACGCCACAAATCAGGCCGAATTCGCTCGATCAGTGCGAAACCTGCTACACCGGGGCAACTGGCAACCTCAAGAGAGGCAAGCGAGAACCCACTCGACGATCTAGCAAGGTCAGCTTCAGCAGCTGACGAGATGTCGGCGTAGGAACGCCAGGTTGGAGGTGGGAACGGCAAGTGGATTGTGTGTGGCTGGCGCACATGATAGGCTATACCCCTGTTATCCGCTATGGGGTCTCAACGGGCTACTGCGACATGGGACACCCTATTCCCCCATCGAAAATGAAAACATTTCGAATCACCTAAGTGACGATAATATCATCAAGGCGCGGATGCCTCCGTTCACCGCTTGTGTCCATATTTTAGAGAGAAACTGCCTTCGATTGTTCGAGAAGGATCTGGATCGCCTCTGTCATTCGATAAAATCAAAGAGTCTCCTTGGGGGCATTTGCTATACTCGGCCGCATTGAACTCATACGTATATAATAACTAGATACTTAAGATTGGAGGCGCGGGTCGGAA
>PLXR01000135.1 GCA_003151495.1 Opitutaceae bacterium | reverse complement strand
CATGCCGTCGCGGTTGGTGTCGATCAGGAGACTGTCTATCGTCAGGTTGTCGACCCCGGTGGCCAGGATCCCGAACCACCCGCCGTGCTCGATCGTGAAGTCGCGCAGCAGGATGTTGCGGCAATTCCTGAGCGCGATCGCCTTGTTGCCGACNNTCAGGCTGTCGTGCCAGTGGCTGTGCCCGAAGTCCTGGTAATGGAGCGAGTCGCCCCAGGGGTTGAGCTCCGGCTTGTCGTAGGCCGCCTCGTCGGGGGAGGCCTCGATCGTCGAGCCGGGCCCCAGGTGGAGCTCCACGTTGCTCCTCAGCCGTATCGAGCCCGACAGGTAGGTTCCCGCGGGGAACTCAACCGTGCCGCCGCCCGCCTTTGCGGCGGCGGCGATCGCGGCGTTGATCGCCGCCGCGTCGTTGGCCGACCCGTCGCCCTTCGCCCCGTACCCCCTCACGTCGTAGGAGGCGGGGGCGCCCGGGGCCCCGGGCGCGGTCGAGGCGAGGCAAAGGGCCGCTATGAGGATTCCGGGGACTCGTTGCATTGGGGTTGGCACGGGAGCCCCCCAAAAATACATGCCCGCGTCCCCTGTCAACCGGAGAGGGCCCGGGGACCGGCCGCTATTTCGCGGGTCCCCACCGCCTCGTGAAGGGATAGTAGATGAAGAGGGGCCTGCCGACAACGTCCTTTGCGGGCACGAATCCCCAGAACCTCCCGTCGAAGCTGTTGTTGGAATTGTCCCCCAGGGCCAGGTACCCGTACTCCGGCACGGTGATCGTTTCCCCCTTGAAGAGCTGCCTGTAGCGCGTGTCCTCGTGGAGCGCGTTCACGTAGCCCCTGTAGGGGCCGGTCCTTTGCGCATTGAGCTCGAACGCCGCCGAGCCGGTGATTGGGGACCCGTTGCGGTAGATCATGGGCTCCCGGAGCTCGATCGAGTCGCCGGGCACGCCGACCAGCCTCTTGATGAAGTACTGCGAGCCGAAGGCGCGCTGGATGTCCGGGATGTTGTCGGTCCTGAAGACGAACCCCTGCCCCACCTTAGGCCTCATGAACTGGTACGTGACCCGGTCGACGAAGAGCTGGTCTCCCGTGAGGATGTCGAACCTCACGATCGGGTCCCCCTTGCGCACGGTGCGGCCGAGCGGAACCCGGTAGGCTTGGTACACCCCGTTGTTGTTCTCATCGAGCTTCTGGCTCACCTCCTCGACCTGGCCCGCCTCCGCCGCCTTCTGGAACTGCGCCTGAAGCGCCGACCGGTCCGGAAAGAAGGTGTCGAACACCACATCGTCGAAGGCGTCGAAGTCCGCGGGCACCTGCACCGAGGTGGGGACGCCGTCCACGTAGAACGTGTACTCCTTCACGCGGGCCGGCAGCACGAGCCAGGACCTGCCGTTGCGAAGGGTGTAGGCCACGCCGCGCACCTGGTCCCCGTTCATCACGAGCGGCACCGACACCTGCCCGTCCGTCGGTGCCACCATGGTGCGGCGTTCGGCGCCGAAGGCCAGGAACCGCAGGGCCCGGGCCGCCAGGCCCGGGGCGTCGGAGCCCGGCGGGAAGTTCTCCTTGGTCATGCCATAGTAGGTCGGCCACATGGAGTTCGTCGGGATCTTGAACGGCTGGACGAAATAGGTGCGGATGCCGAGGATCACGATCGCGGCGACCAGGAAGAACTCGATGTTCTCGACCAGCGACGTCTTCGGGTAGATCGCACCCCCGGTCCTAACGAGCACGCCCTCGAGGGACTCGATCCCGAGCTTGAGCCTCGCCGCGTCCGCGCGCTCCTTCAGGAGGCGCCGCAGGCTCTCGGTCCGCTCCACCAGCTCGTCGGACTCGGCCGCGTTCAGGCGGTCGCGCCGGTAGCTCCACACCTTCGAGGCGAGCTCGAGCCAGTTCGACGCGTTGTCGCGCATCTTTTTTTCCTGAGATTCGAAGAGTCCGAACATTTGGGCTGGGACAGCGCGGGGCGGGTCAATTGTTCCTGAGAACCTTGATGAAAGTGTCCGGGGGGATTGAAACCTTTCCGATCAATTTCATCTTCTGTTTCCCTTCCTTCTGCTTATCAAGCAACTTGCGCTTCCTGGAGATGTCGCCGCCGTAGCACTTGGCGGTGACGTCCTTGCGCATCTCCCTCACGCTCTCGCGCGCGATGATCTTGCCCCCGATGGCCGCCTGGAGCGCGATCCGGAACATCTGGGGCGGGATGATCTCGGAGAGCCTCTTGCACAGGTCCCTCCCGCGGGCCTCCGCCTTTTCCCGGTGGACGATGCTGGCGAACGCGTCCACGGGGTCCCCGTTGACGAGGATCTCCATCTTGACCAGGTCCGCCTGCCGGTAGTCCCCAAGCTCGTAGTCCATCGAGCCGTAGCCATGGGTGACGCTCTTCAGCCTGTCGTTGAAGTCGACGAGTATCTCGTTGAGGGGAAGGACGCAGCTTATCATGACGCGGGTGGAATCCAGCGTGTGGGTGTGCTCGACGACGCCCCGCTTCTCCATGACGAGCGCCAGCATGTCGCCCATCGAGGCGTTGGGAATGTGGATCGAGGCCTTGAGCGTCGGCTCCATGATCATCTCCACGGTCCCCGGGTCGGGCATGTTGACCGGGTTGTCGACCTCCATGGTCGCGCCGCCGTGCATCACCACCCTGTAGATCACGCTCGGGTAGGTGGAGATGATCTCCACGTCGTGCTCGCGGCGGATACGCTCCTGGATGATCTCCATGTGCAGGAGCCCCAGGAAGCCGCACCGGAAGCCGAAGCCGAGCGCGACGGAGCTCTCCTGCGAGTAGACAAAGGCCGAGTCGTTGAGCCGGAGCCTGCCGAGGGCGGCCTTCAGCTTCTCGTAGTCGGAGCTCTCGATCGGGTAGAGGCCGCAGAACACCATCGGGCGGACCTCCTTGTAGCCGGGAAGCATCTCCTGCGCGGGCTTGGCCGCGATCGTGATCGTGTCGCCCGTCTTCACGTCCGCCGGGTCCTTGATGTTGGAGACGATGTACCCCACGTCTCCCTGCGAAAGGACGTCGCGCTTCTCCATCTTCGGGGTGAAGACCCCCACCTCCTTGATCTCGGACTTCTGGCCCGTGCTCATCAGCATCATCACCTCTCCCGCCCTGACGGTGCCGGAGAACACCCGCGCGTAGGCGATCACACCCCTGAACGAGTCGTAGATCGAGTCGAACACGAGGGTCCTGACCTGCGGGTAATCGGTCCAGCGCGGCGCCGGGACGCGGGCGACGACGGCCTCCAGGATCTCTACGATGCCGATGCCGGATTTGCCGCTGGCCAGGATGGCCTCCTCCGCCGGTATCGTGAGGATGTCCTCGAGCTGCTTGAGGCAGAGGTCGAGGTCGGCGCTCGGCAGGTCGATCTTGTTGATGACCGGAATGATCTTGAGCTTCTGGGCGAAGGCCAGGTGGGCGTTTGCGACAGTCTGGGCCTCGACCCCCTGGGAGGCATCTATCAGGAGCAGCGCGCCCTCGCAGGCGGCCAGGCTGCGCGAGACCTCGTAGGAGAAGTCGACGTGCCCCGGGGTGTCCATGAGGTTGAGCTTGTACGTCACCCCGCTGAGCGCCTTGTAGCTCATCGTCACCGGGTGGGACTTGATCGTGATGCCCCTCTCCTTCTCCAGGTCCATCGAGTCGAGGTGCTGCGNNGCCGTGGTCGACGTGCGCGATGATGCAGAAGTTGCGTGTGAGCGGGGCGTCCATCGTTGGGTTTGACCTTCCTCAGGCGCCGAGGTCCGCGTACTCCGAGAGGCTCCGGACGCTCCAGGACTTGTCTATGCGGCGGGCGAGCCCCGCCAGCGTGCCCCCGGGCCCGAGCTCCCAGAACTCCGACGCGCCGGCCGCGGCTGCGGAGCGCATGCAGTCCTCCCAGAGCACGGGCGAGACAACCTGCCTGACGAGCGCCTGCTTGATCGCCGCCGGGTCCGACACCGCCATCCCCGTCGTGTTCGTGAAGACCCTGAACTTCGGCGGCGCGAAGGCGATCGGACCGAGGAAGGCCTCGAATTCCACCCTGGCGGGCTCCATGAGGCGGCTGTGATAGGCGCCGGCGACGTTGAGCGGCATGACCTTGATTCCGCGCGCCTTGGCCGACTCGCAGGCCAGGGCGACGCGGGGCTTCTCGCCCGAGATGATGATCTGGCCCGGCGCGTTGAAGTTCGCCGCCTCCACCCCGAACTCGCCGCAAAGGGCGGATACCGACTCGCGGGTCTGGCCGATGACCGCGGCCATGCCGCCCTCGCTCCGCTCGCACGCGCCCTGCATCAGGCGGCCGCGCTCGGCGACGATGCGCAGGCCGGTCGCAAAGTCGTAGACCCCGGCCGCCGCATAGGCCGTCACCTCGCCGAGGCTCAGGCCCAGTGCCAGGTCGACCTGGGGAAGCTTCCCCTGCTCGCGGAGGGCCTCGACAAGGGCGAGCCCGTGGACGAAGAGGGCGGGCTGGCACACCCGGGTCTCCGTCAGGGCGGCCTCGGGACCCTCGAAACTCACCTTTGCGAGGTCCCAGCCCAGCACCTGGGCGGCCTCGAGGTAGAGGGCCCTCGCCGCCGCCGACGCCTCGCTCAGGGACCTGCCCATGCCGACCCTTTGGGCGCCCTGACCTGCGAATAGGAATGCGATTGGCATTGTAGAACCGACTAGGCAATCCCCCGGAGGCGGGGAATCCAAGCCAAATCACGGCGGGCGCGGCGTTCCGCGGCCCCCGGGGCCGGGAGGGCCGCCTAGAAGCGCTTCATTTGCTTGAAGTACTTGTCGTCGTCGAGCGGCTGCGCGAAATCCGGGATGAAGGTCCTCGACCCGTCAAGCGGCCTTGGGTCCACGCCCGACGAGGACATCCCCCGGGAGAAGTCCGAGGCTCCGGACGCAGGTCCCTGGCCCTCCGGGGCCAGGAACCACCTGGCAGCGGGCGCGGGGGCCAGGTCGGCCGGTGAAAGGTAGGGATTCGGTGCCGAGCGAGAATCGGCGTAGCTCGAAAGGTCGGCCGGACCGGCCAGGCTGTCGACGATCGAACCCGCCACTCCCGTGTCCATGCCCGGAAGCAGCTCCGTGTGGGCGCGGCCCGAGTCCCCCCCGGCGGGCCCCTCGCCCTTTGCGCCGGCCAGGAGGAGGTCGCGGTCCTTCGCGGAAATCCAGCCGCTCATGAACGAATCCAGCGGGTTGTAGGCGGCGGAGGCCTCCTCCTTCGCCCCGGACCTCTCGCGGGCGTCGTCGGGGGCCTGGGCGTCCTTCTCCGCCGCCGCGCCCGGCTTGTCCTCCTGCTTGAGGAGATCGGCCTCGCCCCTTGGGTTGTCATCCTTCTCCCGTCCCCTCGAGGACCGGGACCCCTCGGGCTTCTTCTCCATCGCGTCCACCAGCCAGTTGCCGGTCCCCTGCTTCTTCTTGGAGGGGTCGAGCGCAGCCTCCTTCTCCTCGGCCGTGGTCCCGGGCATCGCCGGGAGCGCGGCCCCGGGGACCGCGCCTATGTCCTTCATGTCCAGGGTTGGGAGGGCCGCGCCCGGGTCCTGGCCCGGGGGGGCCTTGATTGCCGCAAGGTCCTTCTTCGCCGTGGCGATGGAATCCCCACCCTGCGGCGGGGGATCCGCCGCCCGGGCAGCCGCCGCCGCCAGCACCGCCAGGAATAGTGCCCCGGAAACGCGCATTGGATTCTGGGGGACCGCCGCTAGCTCTTGATGAAGATGCCCTTCAGGTTCATCTCGAGCTGCTGGGGGTTGGGTGAGAACCGCACCCCGTCCGCCTTGCTGATACGCCCCGCCTTGATCAGGCGGTAGATGTCCTTGTTGAACGAGTAGGTGTTTCCGTCCAGGCCTCCCTCGAGGAGGGTCGCGATCTTGTCGAACTGGCCCTCGAGGATAAGGTTCCTTATCGTCGCGTCGGTGTTGAGCACCTCGTTGACCGGGACGCGGCCGCCCCCCTCGAGGCTTGGGATGAGCTTCTGGCAGATGAAGCCGCGGATCGACCCGGAGATCTGCCGGCGGGCCTGCGCCATCTGCTCGGGCGGGAAGAACTCGAAGAGGCGCGTGAGCGACTGCGCAACCGTCGCTGCGTGCATGGTCGAGAACACAAGGTGGCCCGTCTCGGCCGCCGAGATTGCGGTCTCGAACGTCTCCCTGTCGCGCATCTCGCCGATCAGGATGATGTCCGGGTTCTGGCGAAGCACGGACTTGATCGCCAGCTCGAACGTCGGCACGTCGAGGCCGATCTCGCGCTGCTGGAACACCGACTTGTCGTCCTGGAACGTGTACTCGATCGGATCCTCGATCGTGACGATGTGCTTGTCCATGTTCTGGTTGATCCAGTTGAGCATGGCCGCCATGGTCGAGCTCTTGCCCGAGCCCGTCGCGCCGCAGATCAGGAGGATGCCGTCCTTTGCGTTGGCGAGCTTGAGGAGCGGCTCGGACTGGAGCCCGAGGTCCTCGAAATTGGGCACCTTGCTCTTGATGTGCCGGAAGACGATGCTCACGAGCCCACGCTGGTGGAATGCGTTCACGCGGAAGCGGCCGATCCCGTCGGAGGCGTACGCAAAGTCGATCTGGCCCATCTCGTCCCACTTCGAGCGGAACACCTCGGGCACGTGCTCGTCGACGAAGGCCTGCGCCTCGGGACTGGTGATGGGGTCCATGTCGACCGGCTTGAGGCGATTCGATATCCGGACGTAGCCCGGCTTGTTCGACTTGATGACGATGTCGCTCGCGCCGCTCTCGACCGCAAGCTTGAGCAGGTCGTTGAAGATCTCGGTATGAGGTGTGACTGCGTTCATGGTCAGAAAAGCGTTGCTCTGGATTTTGTAGCTTGGCCTGCTGTACGCGGCAAGGCATCTTTGCCCCGCCCCTGAATCCCATGAAGCCACGCACCCTTACAGGCGCGATCACCGCCCTCGCAACCCCCTTTCGCGGGAAGGATGTCTCGTTTGGGGACCTCAAGAGGCTGGTCGAGCACCAGATCAGGGGAGGCATCGACGGGATCGTCCCGGTGGGGACGACCGGGGAGTCCCCCACCCTCACCTCCGAGGAGCACATGGACGTGATCCGCGCGACGATCGAGTTCGCCCGCGGGAGGGTCCCCGTGATCGCGGGAACGGGGTCAAACTCGACGGCGGAGGCGCTCGACTACACTCGCCGTTCCGACGAGGCCGGGGCCGACGCCGTCCTGGTCGTCACCCCCTACTACAACAAGCCGAGCCAGGAGGGGCTCTACCGGCACTACGCCGCGATCGCCGACGCAACGGACCTGCCGATCATCCTCTACTCCATACCCTCGCGATGCTCCATCGAGATCGGCGTGCCGCTCGTCGAGCGCCTGAGGGCGAGGCACTCCAACGTCCGCTGGATAAAGGAGGCGGGAGGGTCGGTCGACCGCGTCGACCAGCTCAAGCGGGCGCTCGGGAGCGACATCACGGTGTTGAGCGGCGATGACTCGCTCACCCTGGCCTTCATGGCGTCCGGCGCCGAGGGCGTGATCAGCGTCGCCTCGAACCTGGTCCCGAGGGAAATAGGCCGGATGGTGCGCTTCGCCCAGAAGAACGACTTCGCAAGCGCCACGAGGATCCACCGGAGGCTCTACCCCCTCTTCAAGGCCCTTTTCGTCGACCCGAACCCCGTTCCGCTCAAGGCCGCCCTCGCGCGGGCGGGCATCATCGGCAGCGAGGCGGTCCGCCTCCCCCTCTGCCCGATGGGGCCGGCCAACCGCGCCATCCTCAGGAAGGCGATGGCGGGCCTGAAGAGGTGATCCCCATGCCGCTCACGATCCTGCTCAACGGCTCCAAGGGAAGGATGGGACTGGCCATTGCCGGGGCCGCCCCCGCGATGGGGATAATCCTCGGTGCGTCGACCGACCAGGGCGACGACCTGCGGCCGGCCATGAAGGCCGTGGACGCGGTGGTCGACTTCAGCTCGCCGCGCGCCACCCGGGAACTCCTGGACCTGGCCGTCGCCGCCGGCAAGCCCCTCGTGATCGGGACGACCGGGCACTCGCCCGAGGAGAGGGCCGCGCTCCTGAAGGTCGCCGCGCGGGTGCCCTGCGTGTGGGCCGGCAATTTCTCGGTCGGGGTCAACCTCCTCTACGCGCTTACAAGGAGGGCCGCCCGAGCCCTGGGCGAGGGCTACGACACGGAGGTCATAGAGATGCACCACCGGATGAAGAAGGACGCCCCGAGCGGCACCGCCGCCAGGCTCCTTGAGATCATCCTTGAGGAAAGGAAGCTCGGCGCCTCGGCGCTGCGCCACGGGCGCGAGGGCCTGACCGGCGAGCGCAAGGCCTCGGAGATCGGCGTCCACTCGCTAAGGGGCGGGGACGTCGTCGGGGACCACACGGTGATCTTTGCCGGGGCGGGCGAACGCCTCGAGCTCACGCACCGTGCCAGCGACCGGGCGGTGTTCGCGACCGGGGCGCTCCGCGCGGCCCTGTGGGTGGTCTCGCAGAAGCCGGGGGTCTACGACATGCAGGACGTCCTCGGCCTAGCCTAGGACCCCGCGGATGATCACCTCCATCCAGGGAATCCTGGCCGAGTCCGGCCTAGTCCGAGCGGTGATCGAGATCGGCGGGTTCGGGTACGAGGTGAACGTGCCCGTGACGACAGCCGAGCGCCTCCCCGCGGTCGGCACCGAGGTCAAGCTCCACACGTTCGTGGTCTACCGCGAGGACGCGCAGACGCTCTACGGTTTCTCCACGGCCGAGGACAGGGACTTCTTCCGGCTGATGATCGAGAACGTCACGGGAATCGGCCCGAAGATGGCCCTTTCCATCATGAGCAGGCTCTCCCTCGCGCTGCTCCAGGGGGCCATCCGTTCCGGCGACATCGCCATGCTCTCGAAGTGCCCCGGCATCGGAAAGAAGACGGCCGAGCGCCTGGTCATCGAGCTTAAGAGCCGCGTGGGGGCCCCCGCGGGGGCGATGGGCGCCCTGGCGGCTGCGGAAGGCCCGGCTACCCCGGGATCCATCCACGGGGACGCGGTCGCCGCGCTCGTCGCCCTAGGCTACAAGGTAGGCGACGCGGACGAGGCCGTGCGCCGGGCATCCCTCACCCTGGGTCCCGCTGCCACGACGGAGTCCCTGATCAAGAAGGCCCTGGCCTGATCCCCGGCGCTCAGCGCTGGAACCTGAAGGCGGTCATCTCAACCTGGTCCTGGTCGTCGCGGACGCCCTGGGGGTCCGCCAGAGCGGCGGCCTTCAGGTCGGTCTTGGGATTGAGCAGAAAGCCGGGGCTGGGGGAAGTGAAGACGGGGGTCATGTGGACGGCGCCGATCCAGTTGAGCTGCGCCATCTGCGAGGAGGTGTCGATCGAGCTGAAGATCGCCTGCCGGCCCCTGGGGCTCATCTGGTCCGACGGCATGCGGACGAAGAACACGGGCTTCATCGAGTCGGATTCCAACGGGGCCGCCGCGGCCAGCGGCCGGGCGGCGGGCGACCCCGTGGACGCCGATGCGGCGCGCGACGGGCCCGGCGCGACCGTGCCCCTGAAATCGGCGACAACGAGGGCCACGACGGCCGCCGCGGCCAGGCCTCCCAAGACGGAGCCGAAGCCCAGGCGGGGCGGCGAGGGGAATGCAATCACGCTCGGGGCCGGTTCCACGACCTCCTCCGAAAGCATCGAGCAGGCCTTCTGCATGCGGCAGTACTGGTCGTAGATCTCGCGGCGTTCCGTGTCCCTCAGCACCTCGGCCTCAAGCCTGAGGGCGTCGGCGGGGCCAATCTCGTGGTCGACGTACAGGTTCAGTAGTTCGATGAATTCCCGGTCGTTCATTTGAAGTCCTCGCCGAGCTTGGAGCGAAGGCTTTCCCTCGCCCTTGCGATTCGGCTTTTTACGGTTCCCACGGAGATGCCCAGCACAGCGGCAATCTCTTCGTAGGACTGGTTCTTGATGTTTCGCAAGATGAGAATCTCGCGGTGCTTGGCGCCGAGGCGCTCCATGCCTTTGCCGATCCTCGTGACGAACTCGCGGGTGACCGTGATGTCGTCGGGGGTCTCGACCTCGGCCGGGATGATCTCGGCTAGCGTGGTGTCATTGTCAGGGCCCATTGGGGCATCAAAGGAGACGGACTTGTCGCGCTTTCTCCGCCACCAATACCAGTAGCGGTTGCGGGCGAGGTTGGTCGCGATCTGGTAGAGCCAGGTCGAGAACGCCGAGTCTCCGCGGAAATTCGCGAGGCCCCTGTGGGCCCGTATAAACGCGTCCTGGGTAACCTCTTCCGCGTCCTCCGAGTTTCTCAGGAGCTGGTTCACCATCGAGAAGATGCGGTCCCAATACCGCGAAACCATCTCGTCAAACGCCGACGCGTCACCGCTCTTGAAACGGTCTACGAGCACACGGTCCATGGCCACTTCATTAGCTTTGGTCGACATTCGGTCTTCCATGCTCTGACGTGCGTATTTGTGGATTGTTCCCAATGTTTTAAAGGCTGGCGTATGAAAGAAATGGGCTACTTGGGAGGGGTCAATTCCACTGACCTTATCCCCAAATTCGGCGGCATTCAATGAAGACGAGCTTATGGGCCCGAAGTTCCGATTAGGTAACAATCTGTACACGAAGCCCGCACTTTTGGCCTTGCGAACCTGATCTGGTGAACCCTTAACACCAACCAGCTGCATTTCCCCAATGTTACCCCACGTCAACTTTGAGGACCCGCAGGCAGTGGCCGACTTCGTAATGGTCCGGTTCAAGGCCCTGTACCCGGGCGCCGAGCATACGTTCCTCCCTCGGCTTTGCCGGGACGTGACCGACATGTTCGAGGGGCGGACCGCGGCCTTCGCCCCGATCGACCTCAAGTACCACAACTTCCGCCACACCCTGATGGCCACGGCCTGCATGTCGCTCCTGCTAGAGGGCCAGCACGCCGAGGAGGGGGTGGAACACCTCAGTCCCCGCGACTTCGAACTGGCCATTGCCGGGGTGCTCCTCCACGACACGGGCTACCTCAAGCAGAAGACGGACACGCTGGGCACGGGAGCGAAGTACACGTTCTGCCACATCCTGAGGAGCTGCGCGTTCGCGGCCTCGTACCTCCCCGAGCTTGGGATCAGCGACGTGGAGATAGAGAATGTCCTTTCGGCGATCAACTGCACGGGCCCGCACTGCGAGATCAGCCGGCTGCGCTTCCGCGACCCGGTGAGCAGGATGGTGGGGTGCGCGCTCGCGACGGCGGACTACCTAGGCCAGCTGGCCGACCCCCTTTATCCCGACAAGCTCGGTGAGCTCTACGCCGAGTTCAAGGAGTCCGATGATTTCGCGAACGTGGCGACCGAGAAGCGAATATTCAAGTCGGAGGCGGACCTCGTGAGGCGGACGCCCGATTTCTGGCATCATTTCGTGAAGCCGAAGCTCGAGAACGACTTTCAGGCTGTCTACCGATACCTTGAACGCCCGCTGCACTCGGGCAAGAACGCCTACCTGGATGCGGTGGAGGCGAACTTCGCGATTATCGAAAAACGAATGGGCTCCCCGAAGCCCGTTGCCCGGTAGGAACCCACCGCCGGGCAGGGCTTCTCCAATCTTCGCGAACGGCGCCGGCCAAGCGCCGCTGGAGGGTCCATTTGGTCTTGCGGCGGGATTGGTATCACCCCTACAACCTACCTCTTGGCATGCCCCTTGGCGGGGCGAGTTTCGTCCGGAGGCGAGGGGCAACGCGCGATGCCCAACGCTTCAGTTATTGTTTGGGGTTCGGGACTTTAGGGCCGATAGGGGACGGGATTCCGGCGCCGCATCTTTCAAAGTCTATTTTCGGGTTGGTAGCTCAATGGTAGAGCAGTTGCCTTTTAAGCAATTGGTTCTGGGTTCGAATCCCAGCCAGCCCACCAACTTCCTAGTTTCGCCGGGCAGAATTCAAGTTCCGATGTACCGACTGGTTATCATAGAGGATCAAACCGCCATCCGTGAGATGCTGGTCGAGATCCTCGCGCTCGACAAGGGCTTCAAGCTGGTCGGGCAGTGCGGGGACGGCCAGGAGGGACTGCAGATGTGCCTGGACCTGAAGCCCGACGTGGTTGTGCTCGACGCCAAGCTTCCCAGCCTCAACGGGGTCGAGCTCCTGCGCCGGCTCACCAAGCGGCTTCCTTCGCTGAGGGTCCTCGTGTTCTCTGGCCATGAGAACCCTGTTGTCGTCAGGCAGATGCTGGAGGCCGGGGCGCACGGCTTCGTCGAGAAGACGGCGGGATTCACCGAGTTCAGGAAGGGCCTCGCAGCCGTGGCGCTGGGGGGCACCTACTTCGGGCCTGCGATAGCCAGCGTCCTGCGCACCGTCATCGCCAACCCGGAGTCGGGCAGATCGCCCGATTTCCTCACGGAGCGCGAGCGCGAGATCCTCCAGCTGGTTGCCGAGGGCAACAGCACCAAGGAAATAGGCGTGAAGCTCGGGATCAGCGCGAAGACCGTCGACAACCACCGGACCAACCTCATGCGCAAGCTCAACATCCATGACGTCGCAAGCCTTACCCGCCATGCACTTGAGCAGGGGGTCGTCGACGACAAGGGACGCCCCTGAATTTCCCTCTTAATTTCTTGCGGAGGGGCGGACGTTGCCCAAAAATATCTCGTTCCAACGTAATTTAATCTAAACATGAAACTCGCCTCCAAGTCGCTCTGCATCATTGCCGCCAGTGCCGCCGCCCTCCTAGCAGGCTGCGCCAAGAAGCCCGTGCGGCCCGATCCGAGCTCGACCGCCCTTGGACCGCAGAGCGGCGGCGCGGGGCTCACCCCGACGGATGTATCCACGACCGCTGACGCGAATTCCGCCCTCACCAACCGCGACCCGAATATCCTGGAGGACGCCAACACGATACGCGGGCTCCTGCAGCCGGTATACTTCGACTTTGACCGTTCAAGCGTGAAGGCCGCCGAACGCCCGAAGCTCCAGGCCGCGAAGGACTATCTCGATAAGAACCCCCAGTACCGCATCCTCCTTGAAGGCCATTGCGACTGGCGCGGAACCTCCGAGTACAACCTCGGCCTTGGCGACCACCGCGCGAGCGAGGCCAAGAAATACCTGATTCAGATCGGCGTTGCGGCGGACAAGATCGAGACCCTCTCCAAGGGGAGCGAAGAGGCGAAGAAGAACGCCGACGACGCGACGATGTCGAAGGACCGCCGCGACGAGCTTGTGGTCCTCAAGAAGCCGTAATACCTGATAGGATACGCCTCGCGGTCTCGACGCCCTTCCTCATGACGTCGAGGTTGAAGCTCTCGTTGGGCGCGTGGAGGTTGTCCTCGGGCAGGAAGAGCCCGAGCATGACCGAGTCGAGGCCCGTCACCTTCTTGATGTCGGCGATGATCGGCACGCTCCCGCCCTCGCGGAGGTAGAGGGGCGGGCGTCCCCAAATCGCCGTGACGGCCGAGTCGGTGGCCCGGAACGCGCGGGCGAGGACCGGCGACTGGCCCTTCGGCGTGTTCGGGCGGCCCGGCGGGACCACGACGTAGGGATCCCCCTTGTGCTGGTCGACGAACTCGATCTTCACCCCCTTGGGCGCCCGCGCCCGGATCGCGTCCCTGACAAGGCCCTTTATGCGGTCGGGCTCCTGGTTCGGTACCAGGCGGCAGCTGATCTTCACGAAGGCCTTGCTGGGGATCACGGTCTTCGTCCCCTCCCCCTGGTAACCCCCGCCGATCCCGTTGAACTCCAATGTCGGCTGGAAACGTATCGCCTCGAAGGGTGAGAATCCAGGCGTCGTGTAAAAGGCGTCAATTCCCAGGAAGTCCATGTAGGCCTTCCCGTCGCCGGCGAGCTTTGCGAGCTCGGCCCTCTCCCAGGGCTCGACATCGAGGACCCCGTCATAGAACCCGGGGACGTTGACGGCGCCTTCCGGGGTGTGGAGCGTCGAGCAGATCTCCGCCAAGGCCTGGATCGGGTTCCTGAGCACCCCGCCGTGGAGGCCCGAGTGCAGGTCCCCTTTGGCCCCCGTGACCACCAGGTCAAACAGCGCCAGGCCGCGGAGGCCGCATGTCACCACGACCTGCTGCTCATTGGGGAGGGCCGTGTCCGAGAGGTATACGAAGTCGGCCTTCCGCAGCCTGTCCGCGTAGGCCGAGAGGAACTTCGGGAAGCTCGGGCTGCCCATCTCCTCCTCGCCCTCCACCAGGAACGTGATCCTCAGCGGTATCTTCGGGTTCTCCTCGAGCAGCTGGGCGACCGCGGCGATGTTGGTCATCAGGGGCCCCTTGTTGTCCGCCGCCCCCCGGCCGTAGATACGGTTCCCGATGATCGTGGGCTCGAACGGCGGGGTCTTCCAGAGCGCGAGGGGGTCCGCCGGCTGGACGTCGTAGTGCCCGTAGATGATGACGTGGGGCCAGCTCGGGTCCCCGTCCCTGCTCGCCAGGACGATCGGGTGGACGTCCGTCTTCACGACCTCGACCTTGAAGCCGAGGGATCCGAGGAGCTCGGAGACGAACCTCTGGGATCCCGCCATGCCCTCCTTGAACGCAGGGTCGGTCGAGACGCTCGGAAAGCGTATGAACTCCTTCAGCTTTTCAACGTAGTTGAACATCGGGCCACCCTGCCACGCGGCCCCGCCGCTGCCAATCCCGAACGGTCCGCCCGGGGTTCTAGTGCCTGAAATGCCGGATGCCCGTGAACACCATGGCGATGCCGCGGTCGTCGGCTGCCTTGATCACCTCGGGGTCGCGCACCGAGCCGCCCGGCTGGATCGCCGCGGTTGCGCCCGCGTCCGCGGCGGCGATCAGGCCATCGGGAAACGGGAAGAGCGCCTCGCTGACGACGACCGAGTCCTTGAGGCTCAGCCCCGCCTCGCCTGCCTTCCAGACTGCGATCCTCGAGCTGTCGACGCGCGCCATCTGGCCCGCTCCGATCCCGAGCGTCTGCTCGCCGCGGCAGTACACGATGGCGTTCGACTTCACGTGNNATCGCGTTCGACTTCACGTGCTTGCAGACCTTCCAGCCGAACATCATCGAGTCCCATTCCTCGGGCGTGGGCTGGCGCCGGGTCACGACCTTGAATGCGGCGCGGTCACCCAGCGTGCGATCCCGGTCCTGGACAAGCACGCCCCCAATGACGGAGCGGACTTCCTGGAGCGCGTCGGCGCCCAGGCCCTCGGCGGCGACCATGAGGCGCAGGTTCTTCTTCTTCCCGAGGATCGCAAGCGCCTCGGGGTCGAACCTGGGGGCGATGATCACCTCCGTGAAGATGTCGGCGATGCGGGCGGCAAGCCCGCCGTCCAGCGTTCGGTTGACGATGATGATCCCCCCGAAGGGGGCCTGCCGGTCCGTCGCATAGGCCTTTTCCCAGGCCTCCACGAGGGTCTCGGCGCTCCCGAGGCCGCAGGGGTTCGTGTGCTTCAGGATCGCCACCGTCGGCCTCTCGAATTCGCCGATAAGGTAGGTTGCCGACGTGATGTCCAGGATGTTGTTGTAGCTGAGCTCCTTGCCCTGGAGCTGCCTGAAATGGTCATGGAAGGTCCCGTAGAGCGCGGCCTTCTGGTGGGGATTCTCCCCGTACCTCAGCGACTGGGCCTTGCTCCACGAGAGCGAGAGCCTCGGTCCGAACCCGCTGAGCGAGTCCATATCCGGCGCCGCCGCCTGCAATTCAAGGTACCGGGCGATCGCACCGTCGTAGGAGGCGGTTCTCTGGAAGACCTTGAGGGCCAGGCCGCGACGCAACTCCGCAAGCGCGGTCCCGCCCGCCGCCATGGCGGCGAGCACACCCGCGTAGTCCGCGGGGTCGCAGACCACGGTCACGCTCGCGTGGTTCTTTGCCGCGCTCCGGAGCATCGAGGGCCCGCCGATGTCGATGTTCT
>PLXR01000001.1 GCA_003151495.1 Opitutaceae bacterium | reverse complement strand
ATCGAGAACGACTGGCTGGAGGCGGTGGTGGCGCTGCCTGACCAGCTCTTCTACAACACCGGCATCTTCACCTACTTCTGGGTCGTGACCAACCGGAAGCGGCCGGCCCGCCGTGGCAAGGTCCAGCTGGTCGACGCCCGCGACTTCTGGACCAAGATGCGCAAGAGCCTGGGCAACAAGCGCAAGGCCCTCTCCGAGGAGCAGATCGAGGAGGTCACCCGGCTCTACGCCGGGTTCGCCGAGGGGGAGCGGGTCAAGATCTTCCCCAACTCGGCCTTCGGGTTCCAGCGGATCACCGTCGAGCAGCCGCGGCGGCTGCGGTACGAGGTGACCGCGGCCAGCGTGGCGACGTTGGCAGAGACCAAGGCGTGGGTGAAGTTGGCAGCCCCTGAGCGAGCCGACTTGGAGCGTCGGCTCAGCGACCTGGAGGGGGCGACGACCACCGACCGCCGGGCGATGGCCAAGAAGCTAGGGCCGGTTCCAGTCAGCTTAGAGAAGGCGCTGTGGGAGGCAGTCTCGGTGACCGATTCCGAGGCGCCGGTGGTCACGACTCGCAAGGGCGAGCCGGAGCCCGACCCGGATCTCCGGGACACCGAGAACGTCCCATTCCCCGATGGCAGGGTGACCTGGGAGCCGGACCCGGCCGAACGGCTGGCCTCGATGGAGTACCGCATAGCGGTGGACGACTACATGGCGGCGGACGTCCTGCCCTACGTGCCTGATGCCTGGCTGGACCTCAGCAAGACCAAGATCGGCTACGAGATCCCGCTCACTCGTCACTTCTACAAGTACGTGCCGCCCCGCCCGCTGGCTGAGATCAATGCTGAGATCAAGACCCTCGAGGATGAGATCCAGACGCTGCTTGGCGAGGTGACGGGGTGACGCGGTTCCCGAGCGTGCAGCTTCGTCGAGTCCTTCGTGTGGTCAACGGGGGCACGCCCTCCTCAGATTCCGAGAACTGGGATGGTGACGTACCCTGGGCGACACCTGTCGATCTGGCGCCAATCAACGGAGGAGTGCTCACGGAGACAGTGAGGACGATCACCGGTGCTGGGCTTCGTGCGGGCAGTTCCGCCGTCAGGGACGGATCGCTGATCGTGTCGACTCGTGCTCCGATCGGCTACGTTGCCCAAGTTGAGCGTCCCACAGCATTCAACCAAGGGTGCCGCGGCCTTGTCCCGCTGCAGCCCGTTGACATCCGGTACTTCCGCTACCAGTTCGTCGCTGCTGGCCCAACGATGCAAAGTCGCGGACAAGGTTCCACATTCATCGAACTCTCCACTGAGGCGCTCGCGAGCCTTCCCGTGCATGTACCGCCATTCGGCATACAGTCGGCTATCGCCGATTACCTCGATCGGGAGACGGCGCGGATCAACGCTCTGATTGCAGCTAGGCAGAAGATGGTGGCGCTGCTCGAGGAGCGCTGGCAGGCGGTCGTCGATCGGGTGATTTGGGAGGATGTCTGGGCGGTGGCCCCATTGAAGCATCTGGTCGACCCATGGCGCCCCGTCATGTACGGCATCGTGCTGCCTGGTCCCGATGTTGGGAACGGGGGTGTTGCGATCGTCAAGGGAGGCGACGTCGCACCGGGCCGCTTGGCATGGGAGGCCCTATGCAAGACCACTCGAGAGATTGAGGCGCCGTTCGCTCGAGCGCGCCTCCGAGCCGACGATCTAGTCATCGCGATCCGCGGCGGTATCGGTGATGTTGAGATCGTCCCAGAGGCAGCTTCGGGTGCAAACATCACTCAGGATGTGGCGCGAATTGCACCCCGGGTCGGTGTGGATCCCGCGTGGCTGCGGCTTGCCCTTAGGTCGTCACGCGTGCGTGCGGATATCGCGCAACGAGTTACTGGCGCCACAGTGCGGGGGCTCAACATCTGGGAGTTGGATCGACTGTCTGTTCCGGTTGCGACCGCCGCTACCCAGGCAGAGCAAATGAGCAAGCTCCTCCCCGAGCGGCGCCGGATAAGCGACATGTCTGACAGATTGGCGCGCCAGGTCGACCTACTTCGTGAAGGTCGTCAGTCTCTGATCGCAGCCGCCGTCACCGGAGAGGTCGGCGTCCCGGAGATGACGGCATGAGACCTAACGAGAAGGGCTTTGAGGCCGCGATTGAAGCTGCTCTCCTCGGAAGTGGTTACTTTCGTTCCGAGCCGGCCGAATTCGACCGCGGGCTCGGCCTCGACCAAGAGCACCTCTTCGCCTTCGTCGAGGTAACCCAACCCAGCGCGTGGGCCAGCTTGCTCGGGCGCTACGGCGGCAAGTTGGAGGAGGCTCGGCTTGGCTTCGCCAAGCGGCTCGCTCACGAGCTGGACCAGCGGGGCACTGTCGACGTCCTACGGCACGGGGTCGTCGACCTCGGGGTGAGTATCCGGCTGGCGTACTTCAAGCCGGCGCACGAGCTCACCCCCGAGCTCCAGACCCTCTACGCGGCTAACCGGGTGACTGTCACCCGCCAGTTCCTCTACGACCGAGCCTCCGAGCACTTGGCCATCGATCTGGCCATCCTGGTCAACGGGATCCCCACTGCCACCGCAGAGCTGAAAAACCCCATCACCAACCAGACCGTCGAGGACGCCAAGCGCCAGTACCGCGAGGATCGCGACTCGGCCAACGTCAGCCTCTCGCGCCGGGCCGTCGTCCACTTCGCCGTGGATCCCGACTTGGTGGCCATGACCACACGGCTGGCCGGGCGGGCCACCGAGTTCCTGCCCTTCAACCTCGGCTGCAACGGCGGGAAGGGCAATCCCCTTAACCCTGATGGCTACCGCACCGCCTACCTCTGGGAGAGGGTGTGGGCCCGGGATGCGTGGCTCGACCTGCTCTGCCGCTTCATCCATGTGGAGCGCCCCGACCACGGGACGGCGGCCGAGCGCAGAGCGGCCGAGAAGGTGATCTTCCCCCGCTATCATCAGTGGGACTGCGTGCTCCGGCTGGAGGCTCACGCCCGGGAGCACGGCTCCGGCCAGAACTACCTCATCCAGCACTCGGCCGGCTCGGGCAAGTCGAACACCATCGCCTGGACCGCCCATCGCCTCGCCAGTCTCCACGACCCCCAGAGCACCAAGGTCTTCGATAAGGTGATCGTCATCACTGACCGGCTGGTCCTCGACCGGCAGCTCCAGGACACCATCTACCAGTTCGAGCATGTCCGGGGCGTGGTCCAGAAGATCGACCAAGACTCCGGCCAGCTGCTCGAGGCTCTCGCTGGCGAGCAGGCGCGGATCATCATCACAACCCTCCAGAAGTTCCCTTTCGTCCTCGACAAGATCAAGGAGCTGGGGGAACGGCTGCCCGACCGCCGCTACGCGGTCATCGTCGACGAGGCCCACTCCTCGCAGACCGGAGAATCCGCCAAGGATCTCAAGCTGGTGCTGGGAGAGACCGAGGAGCAGGAGATGACCCGGGCCGAGGCGGAGGACGCCGGCCTTCTTGCCGAGGCTATCGACGAGGTCGAGGAGGCCTTGGCTCGCGAGGCGTCGCATCGGGGCCGGCAGGGGAACCTTTCCTTTTTCGCCTTCACTGCCACCCCCAAAGCGAGGACGCTCGAGATGTTCGGCGTCCTCAACCAGGACACCGGTCTCTACGATCCCTTTCACCTATACACCATGCGCCAGGCGATCGAGGAGGGGTTCATCCTCGATGTGCTCATCAACTACACGACCTACAAGACGATCTGGCGGATCGAGAAGGCGATCCGAGAGGACCCGCGCTACGAGCCGGGCAAGGCGAGGCGGGCCATCGCCCGCTTCGTCAGCCTTCATCCCTCGAACCTCGCCCAGAAGGCGGAGATCATCGTCGAGCACTTCCGGGCCCACACCATGGCGAAGATCGGCGGACGGGCCAAGGCGATGGTGGTCACTTCCTCCCGCCTTCACGCCGTCCGCTACAAGCAAGCCTTGGACCGGTACATCGCCAAGCAGGGCTACACCGACCTCCACACCCTGGTCGCCTTCTCCGGCGGTGTCATCGACAAGGGCGTCCGGCACACCGAGCAGGGGATGAACGCCTTTCCTGCTTCGGAGACGGCGGAGCGTTTCGGAACCGGCGACTACCAGGTCCTCATTGTCGCTGAGAAGTTCCAAACCGGCTTCGACCAGCCTTTGCTCCACACCATGTACGTGGACAAGGTGCTTCTCGGGCTCGCGGCGGTGCAGACCCTCTCACGGCTCAATCGGATCCATCCCCTGAAGACCGACACCTTCGTCCTCGACTTCCGCAACGAGACGGACGAGATCGTCAAGGCGTTCGAGCCCTACTACGGACGTACCGTGGCTCCTCCCACCGATCCCAACCTTCTCTACGACATTCGAGGCCGGCTCGATCAGTTCGACGTCTTGCGTGACGCCGAGATCGGAGTAGCCGTGGACGCTCTTCTGGCAAGCACAAGCGCCGGTGGTGGCCACGCTCAGGTCTATGCCCAATTGGAGCCGGCGGTCGACCGCTTCAGGCTTCTGCCAGAGCCGCAGCGCTTCGAGTTCAAGGACTGGCTTGACAAGTTCGTCCGCCTCTACGCCTTCCTCTCCCAGGTCGTGCCCTTCGCCGACACCCGGCTGGAGCGTGACTACCGCTACTGCCGGGCGCTGGCACCCCTGATCCGCGACGCAGCGACCAGCGAACGCCTGGATCTTGGCGAAGAGGTGGAGCTCACCCATCTCCGTACCGAGATCACATCTGAAGGATCGCTGGCGCTCACCGCCCAGCTCGGGGAGGTGAGAACGGTTTATGGCGAAGGCATGGGCGTCCAGGACGCCCCAGATCAGGAGCCGCTGTCGCAGATCGTCGAGGAACTCAATGAGAAGTTCGGGCTTGCCCTGACCGAACGCGACCAGCTCCTCTTCGACCAGTTCGAAGGCACCTGGCTGGCCGACCCTGAGGTGGTGGATCAGGCGAGGAGCAACACGCTCGAGAATTTCCGGCTCGTCTTCGATCGGCGCTTCCTCGACACCCTCGTGGGACGGATGGACGAGAACGAGGCGATCTTCCGCCGTATCCTCGACGACGAGGAGTTCCAACAGGCTCTTCTCGCGTTCTACGCCAGCCGGGTCTACCAGCGCCTCCATCCGCGATCAACGGATCACCGGGAGGCCGGATCTCCCCCTCCAAGCCAGCCCACCTAAGCCCCGCAGGCTTCGATGGACAATAGTCTTGGGTGGTCTTGAATGGGTAGGGGCGTTTTCATCGATGACTGGGGGGCGGTGCCGAAATGACGGCATTTGTCCCCAGCGACGAGCAGATCCGCGTTCTGGACCACAATCCGACCCAATGCGGGGTCATCCTAGCTGGACCGGGCACCGGTAAGAGCGCAACTTTGGTGGCTCTTTTGAACCGCCTCGCTGGCCTGGACTCTCCACCTAAGATCCGTCTACTGACATTCACGCGCGCGGCCACTAACGAACTGGCTCGAACGATCTCCGCTCATCCGTCTCTTCAGGCGCTTCGGCCGAGTACAGTTCACTCGTTTGCTATTTCCTCCCTGATCGCGAATCGAGGTGCGGCGAGCTACCCGCAGCCACTGCGACTTGCCGATAAGTGGGAGCAACGCGAGATCGTCCGCCGCACTCTAGCCCGACGGGCTCGGGTAACCTTGCCCGTGGTCGACGTGTTGATTCGGGAATTGGAGGCTAATTGGCAAGCCTTGACTCCTGAACAGGAGGTACGAATACCGAAGGAGACTCGCTCCCGGTTTCTGGGTAGCTGGGAGGAGCATCGGAGGATCTATGGGTACACCATGCTCTCTGAACTGCCCAACCTTCTGCGCGAGGCCTTGCGCGATCACGACGACCTAGTTGGTCTTGATTACACACTCTTGATCGTTGATGAGTACCAGGACCTCAATCCTTGCGACCTAGAGGTGCTTCGTCGGTTAGCGGCTCGGGGTTCGGCGATCCTCGCAGCAGGGGACGACGAGCAGTCCATCTACTCATTCCGGAAAGCCGCACCGGAAGGCATTCGGCGGTTCCTGGATGACTATCCAGGAGCCGTGGAGTATCCCCTAAGCTTGACGCGTCGGTGTGCTAAGTCCATCGTTGCCTGGGCGCGCTTCGTGATCGAAGGTGACCCTGATCGGATCCTCGAGCGGCCGACCTTGACGGCGGTTCCGGAGGCTCCTGAGGGTGAGGTGGCGCTCCTTCACTTCGGGGGACACGTGGCTGAGGCCCGCGGGGTTGCCGGGCTCATCCGCCACTTGGTCGTGGACGAAGACGTTGCGCCGAGTGAGATCCTCGTCTTGGTCCGGGGCGACTTCGGGGGTCGGTTCAGTGAGCCAATCAAGCATGCCCTTGCAGGTTCAGGTATCACTGCGGCTGACACGCAGCTGGCCGAGCGGGAGTTGGCTGAGCCGAGTAACCGGCGCTCGCTAGCCATGCTTCGGCTTCTCGCGAAGCCCGATGACTCGCTAGCCTGGGCGACCTTGTTCCACCTCAGGAGTGGCATTGGCTGGGCGGTGACCGATTACGTTTACGGCCGTGCCCGCGATCAACATGTTCCATTCGGCCGAGCGCTGCTCCTCGCCCACGATACTGACTGGCCCGGGCTCTCAACGCGGGTAAGGGGGCGGGCGTCTGCTCTGGTGACGGAGATGCGCGCCTGGATGGCCATTCAGGGGATCCCCGATGAGCCGCCGGATAGCGGCTGGGGACGGTGGGTCCTGTCGGTCCCGATCTATGCGTCATACCCTGGCTTCACGCCCGCACTAGCGCGACTGATTGGCGAGGTGGGCGACGTTGTCGAGCCCGACTTAGATCTGGAGCGCTTCTTGAGCCAGCTCGGACCTCTAGGCGACGATCTCCTGGCAGAGCGGAGCGGAGGGGTGCGGTTCATGAGCATGACGCGATCCAAGGGGCTGACCGTAGAGGCGGTCATCGTTGTCGCCTGCGAGGAGGACATCATCCCTCGACTAGACGCTCCTTCGGCGGAGGAGCGGCGCCTCCTGTACGTTGCAATGACACGGGCGCGTCGGTTCCTTTACTGCACTTGGGCCAAGCGTCGCACAGGGCCCACAGCGCGAGCGGGTAGGCCAAGGGTGCAAGAACGCCGAACAGTGTCCAGCCTACTCCGGAACGGCCCAGCGTCCTCCGAAGATGGAGCCTCCTATTTGGCGACGCGGTCTCGGGGAGGTTCAGCGCGCGATAGATGATTACTGTGGCTGACGACGGAACGTCACCTAACCCGTTCTTGTCGGTCCTGCCTGATCGTGACTGGGTCGCTTATCACGGCACCTCGTCTGTGTACTCCGAGAGCATTGAAGCCCACGCTCTCTCAGCGACTCACGGTTCGTGGTCACCGGAGGATTGTTCCGCCGTGATCGCTGTCTACGACAGGACCCAATGGACTGGGCTGTCCGGCGGCATCGGAGTTCTCCGCGCCTACGGACCGCAGCATGACATCAAGCGTTCCGGTGCGAGAAGCACGTACCTCACCGAGACTTATGCTCGTGCATCCTCCTATACACAGCGTTTGGGTGGGGAGGTTCTCACAGCCCTAGTGGACGCCTTGCGCGACCTACAGGTCTTCTCTCGCGACCGAGCCGTCCGGCTCCGACATGCGCGCCGGTTCCTCGATGAAGTGGCCAAGGAGTGTGTCGATGGCCCCGATCATGCGTGGGCGATGTCAGTCGTCTCGGCATGTACCAGGGCTGGCTGGCTTCAGGAGGAGAACGCTCGGCTCGCTCCGTTGCTGCAACGCTTGCTCGCGGTGCAGCGGGAGCATGAGCCGATTGTGTATGCGACAGCGGTGGACAAGGTGCTCCTTCGCGGAGCTATCCACTCGCAGCCCATGGGCCTCCGCATCTCGCAGTGGATACCGCCCGAACACATCGTGGGTAAGGCCACCGGTGTGACGCGGCGCGAACCCAGGCCGGGTGAGGCTCAACTTGCGATTGAGGAATTTGAGCTGGCCATGACGTGGAGCAGACGGGTGGCTGCAGTGAATGGCCCAGATAGTGCGACATGATGCGTCGGTCAACCGTGTCGCTGGAGGTGAGGAACGCCTCAGCATGGAACTGGGTGAGGGCGGTCTGAGCCTCAGTCTCCTCGGCTTGGGCGGAATTCAAGCGCTGGCGTGCCTCACGCAATCGGGGATGAAGGATCTGCCATTTCGCCGTCTTCATGCGAGCGGAGTGCACCGGTGCAGTCTTGTGGCCGGGCCATGATCGTCGGCCGAAGACGGGCGCGCTAGTGAGCCATCAGCGGATCGCGGGATCGCCGCGGAGATCCAATCGATTTGTTCAAGCGCCATGACTAACGACGGGCCGGGGCCAAATGCCGCTGCAAGGTGCTCTAGCCAGTCCAGGCTCAGAGGCGGCCGGGCGGGAGGCTGCCGGCCGCCGGCGAGGCCGATCCGAAGGTATCAGACCATGGCGGCCGTGCCATCCGAGTGTCGATGACCTCCACGCCGGCACGCGGGTCGACGTGGCGAGAGACCGCCCTCCGCTCCGGGGAGCCCTACGGAGACCGCTCCTTCGACCACTGCCACATGGCGCGATCAAGAGTACGCATGTCGACGTTCGCAGCGTGGGCGAGCGCCCGGCACTTGGCGACATAGACGAGCCACAGGGAGAGTGTGCAGGTGGGCGCGGTCGGGAGGCCGAGAGCCTCAAGTGCCCGGTAGTCGATGATTGGATAGCGATCACGGTGGGCAAGGTGGAGCAAGACGGATGACGTGCCCCACGACACCCCGTGCAGCGCCATGGGGATCTGGATACGGAGGGCCTCACCGCTCGCTGCGAGGGCCAGCCGAGTTGCCTCCTCGACTTCTGCAGCGCTGTTGGCAGCGACAAGCGGCTTGGAGCGCGCGGTCTTCCAAGCGCAGAGCGTCACAAACTCAGGCTTGGTGAAACAGCCTCGGGCCCGGGCGGCACGGCCAACCCGTATCACATCGGTGTCTTCGTCAAAGCTGTAGCGCGCTGCTAGGTCGGGGATCTGCGAGAGCGAGAACTGAAGCTTCAGTGGAGGGATCGAGGCGACACGAGGGGAGGCCACGGTCACACCCTGTGCTCTTACGAGGGCACAGCGGTTAGACGAAGAAGATAAGCCACGAGAATCTGCGTGGAGGCAACGGTGAGTTCTGCCTCCCAGTGGTCTAGAGGCATGCTGGTAAGGTCACCCTCTTGATCGCGCTCGTCGCGGGAACGATGGTGACCAACCCGATTCAGATACAAGCCGAGTCCGGCTGCCCAGGCTGCGAAGCTGTCGCGCTTCTGATCCGGCATCGCAGTGAACCGCTTCTTCCACGTCTCGATCCTGTATGGGGCGGTCTCAAGGGCTTCAAGTTGACTGAGGCAGATCTCGAGGGCGGCGTGGGTTTCGCCCCGCCCGAGGGCGTCGCGAGCGGGTTCCAGGCGCTTGACAGCCTCGCGCCAGTTGTTATCGGCCAAAGCGACGGCGGACAGCGCCGCCAAGCCGGAGGGGGCGATGCTATAGCCGACCTGCTCCAGAAGCCGGCGCCATTGGGATAGCTCGATCTTGACCGATGTGTGGCCTTCGACGCCGAAGACACCGTCAGCTGTCTGAGCGATTCCGTCGACGAAGAGGTCCACGTAGAAAGGGGCTGCAGGTTGAGAGCTGTGGATCCGCTCGATGAGCTCGACATCCCCAGGCAGCAGCTGCCATAGCCAGGTGACGTTGGTGGTCCGGTTGGGGGGGGTCGGGGGAAAGGGCGGCTGGCTGTCGTGGTCGATGCGCACCGACCCGACGGCCTGGGCCGGCGCAACCTGGGTGCGCATGGCGGCTTCGAGGCGAACCCAGTACGTCGGGGCCCTGGGATCCGAGGCGCTCGCGTCGGGAAGGAACTCGACCTTCAAACTCAGGGCGTGATGGTCGCCATCGGCTTCGATGTCGTGGACGATGAGACGTCCCACTGACGCCCCGCCAAAGCCGGTCTGATTCCGCCGCCAGTACAACTGCAACTGTGAACTCATGACCCTGCGAAGTGTAGGAGCCTGGGAGGTGACCGGGGCAGGCGCCTCCTCGCTGCGTGCCCGACCTGCCGGTCCCGGGTGCGCATAGGGTCTTGTCGTGGGTGCAGCGGCGTCCTGGTCTCAGTGGCTGGCCCTAGGCGGGCGGTGGCTGGGCAGGGCGTTGGGTGGCGTCGAGGCCAAGGGTTCGGAGGTATCAGAGGGTAGGAACGGCATCATCGACTGGCCCCACCGCGGGGCCCGAGCGCACGCCGAGATCCGGAGCCTGTCGACCTTCCTCCGCTCCGGTCGGGCGATCGCGGCCTCTGAGGCTGGGACGGGTCGTTCTCACCAGGGCGCTGAATAGTGCGACAGTTCCGGATGGTGCGAAGAACGGCGAAAGGTCCTCACCGCGCGCCAACAGCCCGCTCTTGCCCATAGAGGGCAGCGCGGACATCCGCCATCAGCGCCTCGGTCTCCTCGTCCGGGCCTTCACCGCTGCCATCGGGCATGTCCCAAGCGAGCTGCGAGCTGAGCTCGGCGTAGGTGGCCAGCGCGGCGCGGTTTCGCCCGAA